>JADGEF010000007.1 GCA_016744515.1 Marinifilaceae bacterium
AGTTAAATTCTTTCAATGAAAGAATAGTCATATATAGCAGCATGTCTCTTTCAAATGATATTGATCGAGAACATCGCAACACTAGTCTTCGTAAATCTTTCAAACACTGAAATCCCCCTAACAATAATACTTCGGAGAGAGCTATTCGAAATGTCAGAGTAAAACAAAAAGTTAGTGGCTTTTTTAAATCTTTTAAGGGGGGCACAAGATTATACAACGCTAAGATCATGCATTGATACGGCTATTAAACAAGGGATAAAACCCTTGAGATAAGCTGTGCCATATTGCAAAATATTAGCATACTGAATAGTTACATTAAAACTTAAACTCAAAATTCACATATACTTGAGACTTATCTTCTGAATCTTTGTGAGCAAAGTTTCGGTAGTTAAATGCCATTTTCACACCTTTAGCTGGAGCATACTGAACACCTGTAGTAATTGCACCACCATTTTTTGAAAGATTCCACTTTTCAGTTTCCCCCTCCAGTTTATTCGAAGTTAAGTGATCATATCTACCGAATATTTCCCATTTTTTATCAAAAGTATAAGTAGAGTAAAATGAAAGGCCTTTCAAATCGTGATTATCAGCAACTTTTGAATACTTTGTTCCATTCATTAATTGATTATATTCCGCAGCTAATCTGAATTTATCAGAGAATTTATAACCAATAAACGTAGCCAGTGCTGAAACTGTTACATCTTTCTCATCTTCACCCTCAGTTATAACTTTAGCAGAAGTTGCATCAGTATAAACTTTAGCAATTAAGCCTTTGTTCTTGTAAATTAAGCTTGCACCATATTTTTGCTTACCATCTTCATCTTGCATTTTTTTATAACCTTCACCATTTACGATAAAAACATTTGCCGAAAAAGCATTATTCAGTTTGAAATTCGCTTTGATACCTATATCTGCACTTGCTCCTAAACCATACTGATCGTTGAACGATTTCATGATATAACGGTATCCCCAGAATTTCTCCTGCTCCTTAAACTGAATGGTACTAATCATACCTAAAGCAAGCTTTACAGACGAAGAAGCTTTCCATTCTAGTTGTGCTTTCTTAAGAAAAGCGGAATAATCGCTACCTCCCTCATTTTTTCCAACATCGAGTGTTACACTTACTTTTAAATCTTTAGCGATATGATAATCGTAACCAAAGTATGCCCTTTTAATTTCAAAACCACTCTCTTTATCTTCACCATTTGTCATGTTATAACTGTAGTTGAAAAATACTTTCCCATTAACTTTTCCTGATGGTTTAAATTCTATCTTTTCCTGTGCAACTGAACTCAAGCTTGCTGATATCACAAACATTGCAAGAAATAAATTCTTTAATCTCATTGTGGTTGTCTTTATTTTAGTAGTAGTACATTAAAATTAAATTTACTTTATCTAATTTATGAGCAAAAATAGAGTCCTAATTTAATCCGTAAGTAACGGCAAAGTTAACTTTACGTTAAGCTCTTCGCCTCTATTTAGTTTTATACAAGAATATAAAACTTAAACTAACAGCTCCTTTCAAAGGCAAATATTTTATGAAGAAGGTGAAACATCTTAACCTATAGATCATATTTTTTGGCGAAGAATAAAATATCAATGCTTGCCTTTTGAGGCATATCTCAGTTTTCAGAATCTCAAAGAACGATTGTCGTATATCCTTAATAATTTTGGTAAATTATACGACATTAAATATTAATCAGTACTTACTTCTCTATATTAACTCAAGATCCATAGCTATTTTAATGGCTTCCGAAGAATTTGAAGCACCAAGCTTGTCCATTATATTTTTTCTGTGATTATTAACCGTATTAGCACTTATACGTAATTGTTCTGCTATTTCTTTACTTCTTAAACCTTCTGCCATTTTATCCAACACTTGTTTTTCGCGATTAGAAATATTTGATTCAACCTCTCGTTTTCCTTCTATTGTAAAAATCACCTCTCTAGTATTTTTGTTACTAAATACAGCAATTCCTGGTTTATCAATATCTTGTATTGGTGAGAAATCGAATAGCTTCATATCAATCCAAATAGCTCCTTTTTTATCCAGTTCTAGAATAAAATTTTGTGCTATAAGTCTAATATATTTATTATCATCATTCAGAATTCTAAATTCAAACGTGAATTTATAATCCTTTCTCTTTTCGATAGGTTGTTTTGAGATAAATTCTCTTGCTTTTAATGCAGCAACATTAATAATATGATCTTCTGGATGAAATCTACTCCTAAACCAATTATGATCCATTAATCGCATTTTATTGTGAAAACCATATACTTCATCCATGTTTTCAGAATAATAAAAATAATTATGCCTGTAATAATCTGTAGAAACAACAATACTTGTGGTCGTTGAATCTATCATCTTAAAAAAAGCGATATGTTTTTCTGCTTGTTTATAATCTACATCTTCTGGCAAAATCGCATTTGCAATAATATTCGCTTGATGGTCCTGAATACTTTTTTCAAGTTTATTCATAGTGACATAATATAAGAGTTTGATTTACAAAATAGTCATTTTTCACTATTGTACAAATTTGCCGAATGAGATACTTTAGATTTCGTAATGAATATAAAATATCTAACTACAAAAACATTCACTTTTGTATGATTAAAGCTCTTTTTTTCTTAAAATCAGCAAGTGAACGCAGAGAGGAAACACTTTGTTAATGTTTGTGGTAAAATACATTTTTATTTATCTATGAATAACTTCCAATTGTTTATTGATCCATTCATGCTATAATAATAAGCGTATATAAAATAAAATTTAGTTCTGTTAAATATTATATATAACTTCATGTTTGATATTAAGAATTTTGGAAGATTTGTGGGGGCGATTGAATCAAATTAATCAACAGTAAATGCAAAAGAAATTGAACCGCAAATTCGACTTGATTGTATCTTTATTTTTAGCTAGTTTGCTGACGGCTTTGTTTATCTGGTGGAATCCTGTTGACAGCAAATATAAGTTAGAACTAAAAGATAAGACTAAGCTTAGCAAAGGTAGTATTTACATATACGAAGATTTAAATTTTGATGGAACAAGCGAGAGAATGCATTTCATCAAAGATTTTATTGGCAGACCAGCTGTATTAGTCTATGAAAAAGAGCGTATCTTATTTCAGTGGAATCTAACAGGAGAATTTGTTCCTGGAGAATTTTATCATTTTGCCGATTTTAATGGGAATGATAGAAAGGAGATTTTTTTATTTACCCATCAAAATGATTCAATTTTTTTAGATGCTATCGATTTTAAGACTGAAGAGAAAATTATAAAGCATCAGTACATTACAAATTATAAGCGATATAAAAACAGAACAGACTTTGGGGTTTATAAACCCCAGTCTATAGACTTAAACGCTGATGGGAACAAGGAAATCATTTTCTCATTTGGCTGTGCATTTTCGCATATTACACGTAAACTAGCTAGTTACGATATAACGAATCAGAGGCTTAACATAACAGGAAAGTCGGCTTGTGCAACCTATCGAGATGTTGTGCCTTTTGATTTGGATGAAGATGGAGAACTTGAATTTATTGGAACGATACATTCCCCAGGTAACAGTAGATTCGAATACCCATATTCCGATCAGTATTCTTGGCTAATGGTTTGTGATAAGCAGATGAACTATAAATTTCCTCCTAAGAAGGTTGGTCTTTATCCTGCTCTACTTCAGGTGAAACCTTTTGCGAAGAATAGACAGAATTGTTTGGCAAGTTTTTATGATTATGCAGGAAAAGAAGACTCATCTTATTTAGCTCTTTTTGATGCCTCAGGCGAGATAATAAAAAAGAAAATATTAGGACATTCGCCTGATCTTAACGGTTCTTCTTTCACGACCTATATTAAGAATAAGCATTATTACATGGCATTGCATTCTAAAACAGGAGCTGTTGATGTTTATAACGATGAACTCGATAAAATTGATGCGTTTGAATCCACGCCGCACTTAGGTAGAATAAAAAGTTTTGATGTGGATGCAGACGGGATTGAAGAGCAAATGTTTATCGGTACGAACCGAAATGAATTAATCATTACTCGCAATGATTTTTCTGAACCTGCCATTCTTAAATTTAATGAAGATATTTTATATTCGAATTGTTCTAATGAATGGCTCGATGGTCAGCTTAGTGCATTTGTCTTTCAGCATGGTACAAATTTATGCCGAATATCTTACGGACTAGATATTTTTTACACCTTTCGATATTTGATTTGGCTGGGTGTTTTTATACTTTCGTTTATATTCTCTTTTTTACTGGGCAAGGTCTATCAGTACTACATCCGTCGCCAGTACGAGGATGAAAAGCGAATAACAACACTTCAAGTTCAAGCCATTGAACAACAAATGAGTCCTCATTTCACCTTGAATATTTTAAACTCAATTGGAAACCTTTACGAGAATCACGACAAGCAAAAAGCGCAGTATTATTTTGGAAAATACTCTAAGCTCCTGCGTATCTCATTAATCTCATCAGGGCAGATTGCTGTGCCTCTGGTAGATGAATTGCAGTTTACCCAAAACTACTTGGAGCTTGAACGACTGCGTTTAAACGAGGGTTTCAATTTTCAGTTTATAGATAATCAAAACATACCTGATATAAAGGTTCCGAAATTTCTAATTCACACTTTTGTGGAGAATGCAGTAAAACATGGTTTATTTCCTATTCAGGGCATACGAAAGGGGAATATAAACTTAAAATTATTTAAAGAGAAAGATCAGATTAAAATAACAATTGAGGATGATGGAGTGGGACGGATAAAAGCAAAAAACAGTAAGATTCATTCTACAGGAAAAGGACTTTCAATTTTAGATGAGATACTTGAATTATATAAACGATTTGAGAGCAGGAATATTAGTTACAAGATTGAAGATAAGTACCAAGACAGAGAAGAAACAGGAACAAAAGTTAGTATTAATATTTCAATGTGAATTTGTAAAAATAAACCACAAATAGATTTCGTCGAGTTATGTTTGGTTTCATAGATTATTCCAGATTATTTTATAATTAATTTGTGAAAATCAGTGTAATCTGTGGTTAAAAAATAAGAAGATGGGAAAAATTAAATGTTTTTTATTGGACGATCAGATTAATTCTATAGAAAGACTAAAGTCACTTCTATACCAAACCAATCAGGTTGAGATAATAGGAGAGCTTTGTGATCCCGAAAAAGCTATTGCCTTAATTCTAAAACAAAAGCCAGAATTGGTATTCATTGATGTGGAGATGCCTCGCATGTCAGGCTTCGAAGTGGTGCAGGAAATACGCAACAATCTTTTCTTCCCCAAGTTCATATTCGTTACCGGATATGACCAATACGCCATTAAAGCTATTCGTGCAGGAGCTTTCGACTATATTCTCAAACCCATTGACATCGACGACTTAAAGGATGCTTTAGAACGTTTCACGGAGTCTCAAAAGAAGTTTCACATTCCTCATGCTTGTTGCTTAACTGATCGAGAGAAAGAAGTCGTTGAATTGGTGATAGAAGGTAAAACAAGTAAAGAGATAGGTGAGCTCCTGAATTTGAGTAAGCATACGATAGATTCCCATAGACGCAATATTCTGGAAAAAACGAACGTGAAATCCTTTCAAGAGTTGATTCTATGCTCTCATAACACATGATTTACTTATCCCTTTTATTTAACGCCATTAATCATTCTTGATAAGTGGCGTTTTTTCATACCCAATGAGTAATTAGATTAGCTATGAGTGAGTAAAGAAATGGTGTGGGTAAGTCGTTAAATTAGTGGCAATAATATTGCAAACTAACATAGTCTCAAATGAAATACCTAATGAATAAAAAATCATTAACTAAAACTAAGTATATGAGAAAGATCCAATTTTTTATCGTCAGTATAACGATTTTGTTTTTATCCTCTTGTGGCAGTACAAAAAAAATTACTGATACAACTGCTCAAGGGGAAACTAGAATCGAAATTATAGAACCATGTTCTGAATATCTTCAAAATAGTAAAGAACTTATTCGAGCAAGAGCTACATCAACAAGTACAGATTTGCAGTTCGCCAAAGACAAAGCAATGGGATTGGCAAGAGCTGATATGGCTCTGAAAATTAAAGCTGGTGTATTTGCCTATATGGACTTATTCAGAAATGACTATGATGCAAAAGGCAAACAGGAATTCCAAGGGAAAGCAGAACAAAAGACAGAACAAGTAGCTAAAGAAGTGTTGAATTTAGTTAATGTAGTTTGCAGTAAAAGCTATACTCTTAGTTCTGGAAAATATGAAGCTTGGGTTGCTATTGAAATGTCAATTGATAATATAGGGAAAGCTTTATTTGAAAGTGTTTCTAAAGAAAATAAACTTTTAATTGATAAAAATGCAGAGGCTTGCTCGAAGAAAATGCATGAGTTAAGCAATACTTTTATTAAGTAATAGTTTCATAGTCCCAATAAAAGCAGTTGTTTAATTGCTTTTATTGCGGAAAACTTTTAATGTTTATGAAAAAAGCACACCTTATATTTATAACTTTTATATTGTGTTTTGGTATAGATTGTATTTCGCAAACTGTAAATGAAGTAAAAAAATCAGGCAAATATATTTATGGTATCGGTAGATCTAATGACTATGATAAGGCAGATAAGTTGGCGTTGAATGACCTGATTAGTCAAATTAGTGTTAATGTCAAAGGAGAATTTGGTTATGAAAGAACTGATTCTAATTTCGTTTATAAAGAATATGCTAAATCTGTAATTAAAACATATTCAACGGCTACATTAAATAATGTTCCTAGAATAGAAGAAGAGAAGAATGGGATATATAATGTGGTTCGCTATATGCAAAAAGAAGACCTAAGCAAGGTTTTTGAAAAACGTAAAGTTGCAATTATTGAGTATTTGAAAGAAGGAGTTCGTTCAGAATGGAAACTACAAATAGCAGATGCAATTCGTAATTATTATTGGGCTAACATATTGCTTATAAGTCATCCTGATTACAATGGAATGAAGTATTTCAATGGTCGTGATTCATTATTACTTAAAGTACACCTACCAAATAAGATTAATGAAATATTTTCAAATATTAATATAGAAATTATTGAACAATCATATAATCAATTGGAAAAATACTCCAAATGTATTTTAGGTCTAAAATACAAAGGAGATACAATACAAAGTCTAGACTATACTTTTAAAACCAAAAATTCATGGTCTAGTACAATAAATGCAAAAAATGGATTAGCCTGTTTAGAATTCTATGGAGATGATGCTAAAAAAGGTAAAGATGTAAAGATTCGAATAGAATATAAGTATAAGGATAAAGCCTTTTTTGATAGAGATGTACAAAGTGTTATGTCATCTGGAGTGGATCTACCTTCCTTTAGTAATCAAGAAATGAGTGCTTCTATAAAAAAAGTCAAATCAGAAAAAAATGATGGAGAAATAAGTATCTCTCAAATTAGCAAAGAAAAAGCTAACACTCAAAAGATTAAAAGCTTCATTGAGATTGTAATAAAAGGATTAAAAAATAAAAATTCAATTCTAAATACAGCAGAATATTTTACACCAGATGGACTAATTGCTTTTAATAAATTATTAAAGGAGGGTAACGCTATGCCTTTACTTCGTGATAATGAGTTGAAAACGGTTAAAATTAACAATGAAACACTGGTTCGCTCTATTCCAATGCGTTTAACATTCTCGAAAAATCGCCAATTCATCGAAGATGTTGTATTTATATTAGATGAAAATAATAAGATAAAAGACATTAATTTTTCATTAAGCAAAATTGCAATAAAGGACATTCTTTCAAAAGATGAACGATTTGCCACTACTGAAGAAAAGTATTTTATTATTCGTTTTTTAGAGAACTACAAAACAGCATATTGTTCAAAAAGAATTGATTATTTACAACAAGTTTTTGATGAAGAAGCTTTAATAATTGTAGGGAGTATTTTAAAAAAACGTAAAACCTCAGATGCTTCTCAGGTTTCTTTCATATCAAACAAAGAGGTCGAATATCAAAGGCTTTCTAAGAAGGAATATATTTCACGTTTAGAAAGAATCTTCAAGCTTAATGAGTTTGTTAATCTTCATTTCGAAGACAATATAGTGAAAAAGGCAAAAAAGGACATGAGTATATATGGCATTCAGATTGCACAGCACTACACATCTGATACATATGCAGACAAAGGATATCTTTTTTTAATGGTAGACCTTAGAGATATGCTAAATCCTATTGTTCATGTACGAACTTGGCAACCACAAAAAAATGCAGATGGTTCAATATATGGGCTTAATGATTTTCCAATTGAAAATATATAAATCGTATAATATGAAAATATTTAACTCTCAACTAAAAATTGTATTAACATCAATTCTTTTTATTGTCTTATTCCAAATTAAGGTAGTTGGCCAGGAATTGACTATAAAAAGCTTTAAACAACTTGAGAATAATACTACTGCAAGAGTTCATAAAAAAAGAGACATAAATAGCCAGTACTGTGCGATACTTATTCTTAAACACAATTTTAAAGACTTTACTATCGAAACAGGAATAGGTGACGAAGGAATAATCGAGAAGAAAGGAGAAACATGGATTTGGTTATCTGCAGATGAATACCGGATTGTAATAAAAAAAGATAGGTCTATTCCTTTAGAATATAATTTGAAAAACAAGCTGAAACCTTATGAAACATATGAGCTAGTTGTGATTGATGAGTATGCTTCTTTAAAGGTGACTGCTTCTGACTCAAAGATATGGTTGGATGATAAATTTGCTGGTACTAATGAGTATGTATTTAATAACCTAAAAGAGGGCAGGTATATTTTAAAAGCAACTAAAGATAAGTACTACGAAGAAGAAGAATTATTAATACTAAATGCAGGAGACAATTTAGATTTTACTTTTAATTTAAAGCCTAAAATGGGGAAGCTGGTTATTAACTCAAATCCTTCAGGGGCTAATATATTTATTGGTGACTCTTTAATTATTTCCAAAACTAATACCACCATTCCATTGATTATTGGAAATTACAAGATAAAAGTTGAAAAACAAGGTTTCTTACCATACGTAAATGATGCTTTCATTTATGAAAATAAAAATACTCAGTTCAATGCAAAAATGGAAGCAGACCCAACACTCACAATGATAAAACACAAAAAGAAAAGAAATTTCTGGATGATATCCACCATTGTATCAGCGAGTGTTGGAGGATATGCTTATATGCAATCAAATAAATTATATGATGAGTATGAAACAGCAACAGATAATGCTGCCGATCTTCATAAAAAAGTTGATACATATGATAAAATTGCTCCTGTTGCTTTTGGTGTAGCAGGTTTTTGTTTGGTTGAATATATCATTCATGCCTCAAAATATGGCAAAGCTAAAAGACGATTAAAGCTTCATCCTTCGTACAATAAAAATGGAGGTTCATTGTCGTTAAATTACACATTTTAAAATCAGATAGTATGAAAAATTTAACTACATATATTTCTACAGGGCTTATCATAATTCTTTTTTCAACTTGTAGTGAAAAAGAATGGGACAATCCTTATGATTCTGATTGTCCTGCTTCTCAATTTACTCCATATAGCCTTAAAGCTAATCAAACTGATAATACAACAATTGAGTTAACATGGTCTAATTATGAATCAAGAATTGATGGTTTTTATATTGAAAGAAAAAATGGTAATACATCTTGGTCAAGAGTTTCACAACTAATTAATGAGGAATCAAGGAGTTGGAGTGATACTGAATTTCAACCTGGTACTGAATATAATTATCGTATTTATGCTTCTGCTGGAGATAATACTAGCGAATATATTTCAACATTAATTACAACACTAAAATCTAAACCTGCTGTCGTAATTGTTAGTGTTGAGGCTGTTAGTGAATCTGAAATTAAATGCATATGTAAAATAAATGACAATGGAGGAGGGAATATAATAAATAGAGGTGTTTATTGGAATACTACTGATGACTCTTATGGTACAAAAGTATCTTCTTCGGAAACAAGTACTACTTATTCAGTAACTATCAAAGATTTAGAGTATGGTGTGACGTATTATATTTCAGCTTTTGCATCAAATGAAGAAGAAGAAGGAAATGGAAATCAAACAACAATAAAGATAACAGTAAATGACATAACAGGAGAAACTGGAGTATTAACCGATATTGATGGTAATATTTATAATTGGGTTGGTATTGGCAGACAGGCTTGGATGGCAGAAAATCTAAAAGTAACACATTCTCCTAATGGTGCAGATATTAATTATTCTTACTATGGTAACTCTATTGAAAACAGATATATATATGGTGCACTATACAACAATGCTGCTGCTGAAAATGCTTGCCCCACTGGGTGGCATCTTCCAAGCGATTCTGAGTGGAATGAACTTATAAGATATACTAGTGATAATGGACATAATGGAACAGAAGGAATCGCATTAAAAAGCACATCTGGTTGGGACAATGATGGCAATGGTACTGATGTTTACGGCTTCAAGGCTCTTCCAGGTGGCATAAACTATGATGGAGATTCATTTCAAAAAATTGGAGTTAGTGGTTATTGGTGGACTTATACATTTTATGAATATTATAATTTTCAGGATTATTCCTACTATTCGTATATGTTGTCTGATGAATCAGAAGTAAACCTAAATGGAACTTATAATACAAATGAATTTAGTGTACGTTGTGTAAGAGATTAATGCTTAAATAGACTTAAATAACTCAATCTAGAAAGCACTCTGATTTATTTTATAATTGAGTCTAATAAAGGTAGCTATGAAAAATACAAAGAGTTAATTATTCTTATGGATTGTTTACAATTAACGCTACTATTAACTCTTGCCGCATGGGTGCATTAAAAAAATCAAATTATATGATGCTTCTTATTTAATGGAATATTTATTTATAATGAAATACGCGTGGTAACATGCGCACATGAATAACTGCCGTATTGTATGTTGTCCAAATGTTTACCCTCAATAAATTCTACGTATCAAGACAGGCAAGTAAATTGCAATCAGCAACTATTCATAGCGTCACCATTGTTCCAATAACTGATGTTTATCTATTGGGGCAGAAATAAAAGCTTTAAAATCAAATAATGGACAGACCTATGGGGAAAGTCTGATGGAAATGATAAATACGATTTTCAGCTTCTCCTGGTGGTTACAGATACTCCTCTTGTGGTTTTGGAGGATACCTTGATGCAGGATTATGGTGGAGTTCTTCAGAGACTACTAACGAAAAAGCATATGCTCGTTCCTTATTCGATAATAACGATGCCATACACCGTTTCGACTATTTAAATCAGGTGGACATACGGTACGTTATGTAAAAGATTTAATAAATCAAATTATTTGGCGGATGAAGAGTATTATTTTTGAGTATAAAAATGATGGTTTTTATATAACAAACTTTACATTAATTCACGAATTGATACTAAGGAACAGTTAGCTAATATTGAATTCTAAAATCATATAAAACTTAATAATCATGAAAATAAAACTTCTTATTGTATTGTTAAGTTTCCCAATGATACCGATTCTTGCTCAGAATATTGATTCTTTATCAAATCAAAGAAATAAAGCTTATGATTCTATACGTAAGCAAAGGAATAAGGCAATAGAAGGCTATAATAACGACTACAAATATTATGTTAATGCGGACGATGAGAAGTTCGTCAATTATTTGAAAAAGAGATGGAGTGAATTTCAAGTTTTTTCAGGAAAGGAAATTCCAACTGGACCTAAACCAATTGTTCCCCCTGTTTTTGTTCCTAATTCAAATATTGATAGGCTTGAGCCCATAAAACTAATAGTTGACTCTGAAATAGAGTCACTTGATAATTCTGTTTTAATTCAACCCAATAAGACAATAACTCCTAGAGATCTTGATAAAAATCAAATTCATAGGATAATCGTTTTTGAGTTTGATTTTTTTGGGAGTAATATTATCCTTGCTATGGATATAGCTCTTAATTCAGGATTTGAAAAAGCTCCTAGTGAAATTGCATTTAGCGAGTATTGGACTAAAGCGGCAAGAGCAGATTATCCATATATTATTAATCAACTGATTAAATATTCAAATACAATGAAGCTCAACGATTGGGCTTACTATATGTTAGTTGATAAATTCTCTAAGCAGATTCATCCTGATGATAATAATTCCAGGGAGCTTTTAACTTGGTTTATTTTGGTGAAGTCAGGCTATAATGCCAAAATTGGTTATAATGCCCATGATATTAGTCTCATGTTAGCTTGCAAACAACAAATATTTCGATACTCATATATTAGATTGAATGGCTTGAATTATTTTTTGCCTAAATCATTGAGTTCAACACTCTTTACATATGATAAAGACTTTGGTGGTTCTGATAAGCTGTTTAATCTCAATTTGATTGAGTCTCCGAATTTGGGTAGTGAAACTAAAACAAGAAATCTGTCTTTTAATTATCAGGGTAAGAACCATTCTTTAGCATTTAGTTTCGAACCAAGTTTAATAGATTTCTATAATGCATATCCTGCTGTTGATTTTACTACTTATTTTAATGCATCCGTTTCTGAACTAACACAAGAAAGTATTGTCTCACAGTTGAAACCAATTCTTGATAATAAGAGTGAACTTGAACAGGTTGAAATTCTCCTGACATTTATTCAGCAAGCTTTTCCTTATCAAACTGACGAGGAGCAATTTGGTAGGGAAAAATATTTTTTTGTTGAAGATATATTCTCATATCCCTATAGCGATTGTGAAGATCGATCGGTATTATTCACTTGCCTAGTTAAGTCACTTGTAGGATTAAAAACGCTGGGTGTTAAAAGCCCTGGACATATGTTTACTGCTGTTGAGTTGGAAGATACGCATGGTGACTATGTTGATTATAACGGTGGTAAGTATACTGTATGTGATCCAACTTATATGGGTGCTTCAGTTGGATTTGGCATGCCCGATGCTATGAAGGCTGATATAAGTCTTATCCAAGTGGAAAAATAAAGCATTAAGGTAAATTTTAATAAGATTAATAAGGTGAATGATGATTTAGAAAAAACATCCATAAAAAATCCTTAAAATATGATTTGCAACACATGTAATAAACAAATTGATAATGACTCAAAGTTTTGTACTTTTTGTGGTCAAAAGATAATTATTCAAGTAGTTTATACGAACGGTGATTTGGAGTCTTTTTATAAAAATGGGAAATGGGGATTTAAAGACAAAAATACCAGAGATGTTATAATTCCTCCAAAATATTGCGCAGTTGGTCAATATATTAATGATAGAGCAATAGTTGTATTGGGGAAAAACTATACAGCAATTGATGAAAATGGGAAAGAGCTCACACCATTCAAATATGATTTTATTTCTGAATTCGAAAATGGGCATGCTAAAGCAAAAAGGGATGGAATATGGGCACTCTTAGATATCAATTGTATGCAGCTTACTCCTTTTATTTATGAGAGCATAGGTGTATTTGTCGAGGAAGTTGCAAAAGCCAGAATAAATGGAAAATGGGTTCTTATTGATAAATTAGGAAAGCAAATCACAGACGAGTATGATGAAATATTTGACTTTGAAAATTCTGTTGCCAAGGTAATGCAAGATACTCTCTTCGGATTAATCGATGATTCGGGAAAAGAAATACTTGCCTGTAAATTTGATCATATTTTTGATTTTAAGAAGGATGTAGCAAAGGCAAAAGTATCTAACGAATATATTCTAGTTAACAGGTCAGGAATAATAATGACAAAAAAGGGATATGATGAAATATTCGAATTTGAAAATTCTGTTGCTAAGGTAAAACAGAGTACTTTTTTCGGATTAATTGATGATTCTGGTAAAGAAATACTTCCCTGTGAGTATCATGGTATTTATGAATTTGAAAATAAAATAGCTCAGGTGACAAAATTCTACAAACATGGATTTGTTAATCTTTTGGGACAATTGATCGTGCCTTGTAACTACAACAAGGTCCAGATACTTGCTGAAAACACAATTGCAGCTAAGTCGTCGGAAGGATGGGTTTGTTTTAATCATAAAGGTGAGGATGTGAGTGAAATCGATGTTTGTTTTATCAAATTTTTAAACAAAAAAAATAAAAAATACACAAGGACGACAATTCTTATTTTGTCGATTTTAATTTTACTTATGACTTTTATCGCCTATGACTATTCAACAGGTAAATTTGGATTAGAAAATGAAATCCGAAGCGTATTTTATACAGAAAATATGATTTGGGAAGATATTCTAAATAATAAAGAAGATGACATAAGTCCGATGGAAACATATATTGAGAATTATCCTAATGGAAAACATATTCAAGAAGTATCAGAAAAGTTAACTAGAGTTAGGGATATTAAAGAAAATAAGATATGGAAGAGTTCGTTGAAACTTAATACCATCGAATCTTTTAATAAGTATTTATTAATGTATCCTCAAGGTGTTTACGTAAGTGAAGCTAGAAACAATATTGATTGGATAAAAGTAAGATACTCAGAGAATATTAAAGAACTTCAGGTCTTCTTAATAAAATATCCTCATGATAAAAGAGCGATCAATAAAATCCGAAGTATTAAGAAAAATTGGGCTGAAATCAAGGATGTATTGAATGATTGGGCACGGTTAGTAACTCTTTCACACCCTCGGGAATTTATTAGACTTACCTTAAAGGGTAGTGCTTTTTATAGGGAGTCTTTAAAGTTATCAAAACAGAAATACTCTCTTTATGATGTCAAATTTAAGAATATTGTGAAAACAAAGACTACGTCAGATGAAATGTTTATTTCTGCTGTGCTTATCAAAACAAGTAGAGTGAATGGATTTGCTAAAGAATCAAAAGTAAAATTATCTGCGAAGTATATTAATCATAAATGGAAATTGAATAGATTCCGGTAATGACATTAAATAAATCATAAAACGATTTCTATCTTTCTTTGATTATCCCTTACTGATTGCAGATTTATCAAAAAAATAAATTGAAGAAGGTGTAATTATTCAAAACTAACAATAAAAACTAAGCTATGTATTGTAAAGAATGTCAAGAACACTTAGATGAGGATACAGCATTTTGTAAAAATTGTGGTACACCTAACTCATCAATTAACGAAACTAATTCATCATTTAGCAATAAAGTTAACTCTGAGGAGGAAAATCTTATTGTCGAAGAGCCTGAAGAAAAGAATTCTCAACGTGCACCAGAAGTTTCATTGGAAGAACAATCAAAAATAGCCAAGAGTCATAAGATTTTTCACAATAGTAATGAAATCTTTATCGATAGTCTTGGCGTTGGATTCATTCAGTCATTTGTTCTTTATAGAAAAGCAAAAAAATCAATACTATTTTTGTCAGATAAGAGGATATATCAAATGGGGAAAATCTTAGAAAAAGATCGTTTGGACAAGTGGACTTATTCTAATGGAGAAGGGGTTCTGGATCTCAGGACAGTAACAGGTGCATATTTTTCAATTAGCAATAAAACAGACAAGGGAGCAAAAGCAATCTTTTTGATCTTTCTAGGTTTATTTGGTTTCTCTGTATTAAAGCTGGCTGGGCGTAAAATCGATAAGGATTTAATCCCTCTGGTGGCAGGAGTATCTGTATTTTTTATAGTATTTGGTTTGATTAAATTACTCTGGTTTCAAGCAAAAAAGAAAAAATATTTCATAATAGAGTCTTCTGGAGGATGTATCGCAACTGAATGTAATTGGTATTCAAGGAAATCCATAAGGAGGTTTATGGCAAATATCTCCAAGCAGAAGGATAAACTTTTGTTAAAAACAAATTATTAGCTTATTAGTAGACATCCATAAGCAAAAAGCTCAATAATAAACCCCTAAGCTTTGCTAAACCCCTGGGGTACACACTATTATTTAATAATTCTCATCCTTCCAAAGTAGTCAACTCATGGTAACGAGTCGATTGCATGCCCAAAGTTTCTAGCAAATGCTGATCTTCGTTTACAGTCATATTTTTAACGGTGAGTAATTTATCGCCGAAGAAAATGGAGTTTGCACCAGCCATAAAACAAAGCGCTTGTCCTTCCTGGCTGTAATTAGTTCTATCCTAAAATATTAGATCTGGGTAATGTGTAGTAATTTATGCACAGATAATCGATTATAGTTCTATTATCTGTGCATTTTCAACTATTTTTTTTGAATTGCAGTAGAAAAATTGCAGTCAGAAATCATTCCCAACTATTCTGAAACGACACAATAGCAGAACGTATATCCATCACAAAACTATAATAAAGAGGATTACTCTTTAATTAACATAGGAAGCATTACGGTATAACATGATTGTTTTGTATTTTACAACTCTTGATTTTCAGGCTGATGTGATTGTGTTGTAGTCATGTTATTTCTTAACAGTTCCATAGTGAGTTTGTACCAATTTAACTCTAAGCAAATATTTCACTAATTATCGACCATGTAGCATACTACATTTTTAAAATCTGTGTTAATTTGTGAAATTTGTGGTTTACCTAAAATGTTTTTTTACTCTTCCAAAGTAGATTCCTTTCAATTTTGGCATAAAAGTAAAGGCAGCCCATTTAAAATGAGCAGCCTTTATCCCCTTCACTCTTCCAAGGTAGTCAACTCATGATAACGAGTCGATTGCATACCCAAAGTTTCTAGCAAATGCTGATCTTCGTTTACAGTCATATTTTTAACGGTAAGTAATTTATCACCAAAGAAAATGGAGTTGGCTCCGGCAAGGAAACAAAGCGCTTGTCCTTCCTGGCTATAATGCGTACGTCCGGCAGCAAAAGCGATAACCGCTTTAGGCATAAGAATACGAGCCGTAGCAACGGCACGCACCATTTCGAAAATACCAATCACTTCTTTGCCATAAAAGGGTGTTCCCTCAACAGGTACAAGTGAATTTAATGGTACATTATAAGGGGGTTTCTCTTGATTTGAAAGGGTACGAAGCATCTCAATACGATCTTCATCATCCTCTCCCATTCCTAAAATACCGCCTGAACAATACGATACGCCAGCTTCCTGCAAATTGGCAAGAGTTTCCAATCGATCGGCATAGGTTCTGGTCGTTGTAATATTAGGATAGTAACGTTCCGAAGTATCGAGATTATGATTTACGGCAGTAATTCCCAAACCAGCTAATTTTGCTGCCTTTTCTTTGTTGATCATTCCCATGGTACAACACACCTCCAATCCAAGTTTCTTTACCTCGGTAATCATTTCAGCCATCTCATTAAACCGATCGTCACGATTCCCATCGCGACCTTCCGAACTTAAACATACACGTTTTACACCATTTGCCTTCGCTACTTTTGCATCTTCAATAACTTGCTCCAGACTTAGTTTTTCAGGTTTTACATGCGTATTATATCGAGACGATTGGGCACAATACTTACAATCTTGTGAACATGCTCCTGTTCGAACAGAAATAAGCGTATTCATATTCATCTTTGTAGAGTCGTGGTACTTGCGATGAGTGTTAGAGGCACGGTTTACCAAATCTAACAAGGGGAAATTATAAATTTCTTTAACCTCTTCATGGGTCCAATTATTTCTAATATCAGTCATAATTCAATTCTTTTTTCGCTTAATAATTATTTTTTGGGTAGGATTAACAGACGAATAAAAGAATTGAAAAGCTTGTCGCTGATATTTCTTTCGTTCACCTACAGATTGACTTACAGTGCTACAAATTATATTTTGCAACAACAATAAAGCTTCACCATCAGGATCATCTTCGTCACATTTATCGCCACCTTTCTGAGCTTCGTATATAAAACCAAAAATACCAGCTTCTTTAGTTGGAGTCATCATATTATAGCTTGCAGATATACAGGCGATCTTAACTTCCTGATTCATACTTGCAAATGCCGCATACGATTTTCTGCTCCAGTGTCTAAAAACCTGTTGTTCCTGATTACGACCTCTTTGTTGGTTGTCAGTAAACATGCTTATCAATTAATATTAAATTAAAACTATGATCTCAGATAGATTCAAATCATATGATTATCAAACCTAAGCTCATCACTTATAGCTCTTTTGAGCCTGCCAAAGATATTCTTTTTTGAATGGTTTTCCCAGCTCTAAATATCAAATAGGTTGTAAAGCAGAGTTTATTAACGCCTCAATATTCAGAGCAAGCGGACATTTTTATTAAAACCTCACGATGAACCAATTTATCCGATAAATATTCAGCTTGTAAATAATTTATCGGATAAATAAAATAGTTCGTGAGATATGAGATTTATTTACAAAGGCTTTCTTACTTTTCATATCTCACAGAGTGATGATGTTTTGCAAAAGGGATAGTAGAGAGAGAGACGCAAAATCTTGCGTCTCTTTGTTTTTTTTGACAAAGAGCGAGTACGGATAGCCTGGCCCGCAGGGTTTTGCCCAAAGATTTGTTATTGATGAAAAAAGTAGGTATTTCCCCTGACTCAATTCTCTATTTGTTATATTTTGAACACATATATTACTATTTTTGTCAGCTAGAAACCGATTAAATTTGTTTTTAGAATTTATTATCGATGAAAAATAAAGCGTAACAAGGCAAATTTTATGCGAATAGTGGTTCTATTTAAATGGAATTTAACGCAGTTAGGCTTTATTTCTTCATATAAAAAAACGGAAGGATAAATTTTAAACGGTTTCTTAAACACATAAGCCTTCGGCAAAACTGTCCTTCGCTTATTTTATTATATCTGAGAGCTATGAAAAAGTTAAAATCAATCATGTTTGTTGGTACGGGTTCCGATGTGGGTAAAAGTATGGTGAATACGGGTTTCTGTCGTATTTTCAAACAGGATGGTTACACGCCAGCACCTTTTAAAGCACAGAACATGTCTTTAAATAGCTTTGCAACGCCTGAAGGTTTCGAAATAGGACGTGCTCAGGCCGTACAGGCTGAGGCTTGCAAGTTGCCTTGTCATACAGATATGAATCCTATTTTGCTTAAACCGACTAATGACAAAAGCTCACAAGTGATTTTGAATGGCAAGCCCATAGGCACACAAACAGCTGCTGAATATTTCATGGGCAATAATAAGGCTGCACTTTTTACTGAAGCAATCAACGCATTCAATCGACTAGAAAAACAGTACAACCCTATCGTATTGGAGGGTGCAGGAAGTATCTCGGAACTTAACCTTAAGTCTAGAGATATTACCAATATGCGAATGGCTGTTGAAACCGACGCTGTAACTTATTTAGTTTCGGATATTGACAGAGGTGGCGTATTTGCCAGTGTATTTGGAAGTATTTATTTGCTAGATGATGTAGAAAGAAAGCAAATCAAAGGCATCTTGATTAATAAATTTAGAGGTGACATTAAGCTTTTTGAAGAAGGGCGAACCATTCTTGAAGATCTTACTGGTGTTCCCGTAATTGGCGTACTGCCTTACTTTAGAGATATTCATATCGAAGAAGAGGATTCAGTCAGCTTAAAAGATAAATTCAAAGAATCCCAATCAAATACAATCAATGTTGCTGTTGTTCGTCTACCTCGCATGGCTAACTTCACCGATTTTTCAGTTCTAGAGCACGACCCTCGTGTTCACCTTTATTATACCGATCGCCCAAGCGAAATTGAGAAAGCTGATATTGTAATCGTACCAGGAAGTAAGAATACCATTTCCGACTTGGCTCATCTTCGTAAAGTTGGCATTGCAAGCTCTATTGTAAGAGCTCAAAAGGATGGTAAAAAAGTAATCGGCATTTGTGGCGGTTATCAAATGATGGGTGAAACAATCAGCGACCCTCTTGGTATTGAAGGTGATTTACCTCTAATTTCAGGTTTAGGATTATTACCAATTAACACAGTTATCGAAGATGAAAAGGTAACCGAACAATGCCAATTCAAATTCAAAAATTATGCAGATATTTGTTCTGGATATGAGATTCACATGGGACAAACAACACTAAAATATCCTGAAAATCATTTGAACAAATTGAATACTAAAAAAGAAGATGGTTATTTCTTAAATGAAAATTGTTGGGGATCATACATACATGGTATTCTTGATAATTCTATCGTTATTCAAGATATGCTCAAGGGTTTCGATACGGAGGATATTAATTTTGATTACAATCAATTTAAAGAGGAGCAGTACGATAAACTAGCTGATGCTATTCGTGAAAATATTGATATGGATTTGGTTTATCAGCATTTGAACGAATAATAAAAAATAAACAAGCAAGGCATTGATTATAAATGGCTAGACTGTTAAATTGATAGATGGATGGATAAACTGTTAGTTTGTTTTTTTGGACTTTCAACTTTGAACATTTAGTCATACCCTGACATTTACAGCTTGCCTATAGTCAGAGCATGACAGATGGTGAAACTTTAGAGCTGCTTTTTCACTTATTTACTCTTTCACCTTTTTACTCTTTAACTCATTTACAAATTCACTCTTTCACAAAAATGCTCACTCATTCTCATCGATATATTATTACTGGCGGACCTGGCTCAGGGAAATCAAGCTTACTATCAGCTCTTATTAAGCAGAACTATCATGGTTTTGAAGAAATATCTCGTATCATTATTCGAGAGCAACACGAAATAGGAGGTGATAAGGTGCCTTGGCAGAATTTAGCTGCTTTTGCAGATTTGTGTTATGAGAGAATGAGTGTCCAATTAAATAATTGTAAATGTAATTGTACCTGCTTTTACGACAGAGGTCTTCCTGATATAATTGCCTATGTACGAAGAGGTGGTTTAGAAGTTCCAGAAAAATACTTTGAAAAGGTCAAGTCGTATAATAAAACCGTATTCTTAGCACCAGCTTGGGAAGAGATCTTTGTTAACGACAGTGAAAGGCCAGAGTCATTTGAAGATGCTGTTGAAATAAATAGATTCTTAAAAGCTACTTATTCTGAATTGGGTTTTAATGTTGTTGAATTACCCAAAGTCTCCATTAAAAAAAGAGTTTCTTTTATTGAAAGTATTGTGAGGATGTGAGGATGTGAGGATGTGAGGATGTGAGGATGTGAGGATGTAAAAATTAAAAAATCTGCGTGGTCTGCGAAATCAGCGGGATGTGTTTTTTTAGATACCACTTTATATTTCCAAAGAATTTTTTAAAGCTTGGTAAACAGTCTTTGCAAGTAATTCTCCAAACAAGACATGCTTGCCACAATATTCAACCTTTGGTCCAGAACCTGAAGCTATCGCACAAGAATCTGTTCCTGTTCCCGTAGCTATTTTGCCACTAACAGGACTCTTCACATTCAAATCTTGCAAACAAGCAGATTTTGCTTCTGTTGCCATCATAATACATTCAATCATACTATTTTGAGATAGCCTCGCATTTGTTAATATTATCATATTGATGGTTCCAACTTTCTCACAATCGTCATTCATAAGCCGATAATCGGCCTTATCTCCTGCTCGGCGAGCATTTGAAATTCCAGATGTAAGGAAAACTTCGATCCAAACACCTTGTTCTTCAAGCTTAATGCGCCTAAAAGATGCCATTAAGGCAGCTGTCATCATCCCAACAGCTTCTCCCCTCCACTTATTAGCTTCAGCAATATTTGCAAGCGTAACAGCAGGCTTCTCAAACTCTGTTCTCTCACCTAAAAAGTTAGCATCAACTTTTGTGTTAAAGAAATGAGAAGCTTTACGAAACCCACCATTCAAAACAGATGAGCTCAGCAAATTAACTGGCTCAACAAACTCCAAATGAAAGAATTGATCGTTTATATCAAACTTGAAATTCATCAACTCAGTTTATTCCTTTATGCCTTGTTGAAAAGCAAAGGCAACTGCCGCATGGTATTTCTTCATACCTCCCGATTTCTTAATTGCTTTATAAACCTTACGCTCGTTGTTAAAGTTGGCTGAAAAATATTCCCACATGGGTTTCAACTTAGATAATAACTGAGTATCGCCACTTAAATAAGAGGTATACGAATCGTAAATCTCACCGTGCAGCTTCTTTAATAAATCTAAACGCTCATGAGCAGCAGGCAGCTCCTCTCCTTTTATTCTTCTTGCTAAAAAAAGATCCTTCAAGAGCCCTCTACCGATCATCATTTGTTCCAAATTAGGGAATTGTTCTAATCGTTGCTGATAATCTTCTAGGCTACAAATATCTCCATTATAAACAACAGGATGCTTCGATAATGAAAGTACCTTATTGAATGCTTCAAGATCTACGTCTCCTCTGTATTGTTGTATCCCTAAGCGTGGATGAACAATAATCTCAGAGATTTTAAACTTATTAAGAACCGTCAACACTGGTTCTAACTCTTCAACTGAAGAGTGACCGATACGCATCTTAACTGATAATTCAATTCGATCATCTAAACCTTCCGAAAGAACTTCTTCAATCAAATTTGGAAATGGCAATAAGCCTGATCCCTTCTTCTTTTTTACAAGCATAGGAAAAGGACAACCCAAGTTCCAGTTCATTTTCGTATAACCTAAACCAATCAGATGATCTCGAAAGAAAACAAATTCCTTAAGGCTATTACCTATAAATTGAGGCGCTAGGTTTTCTTCAATCTTAGGATCAATCTCCCTATGGTGAGACGATGTTAATTTATCACCATTTTGGAGAACAAGAAAAGGGGTATAGAACTGATCTATGCCCCCAATATATTTTGCGAATGCTCTACGAAATACCAAGTCGGTAAAGCCCTGTAGAGGTGCTAAGGATAATTTCATATATACTATAATTAATCTAACGTCCGAAACTCAACACACTAAGTAATTGTTTGCGATGACGATAATAGGTTAATCCATCATCGGTAGCAATACTTTTTACAAAGCTATCAATCATGGTATCGTAGATGGTTCCAAATTTGAAACGCTCAGGTGGATAAAGCTCTGGATTATGCATATCCTCAAGTCGAGATAAATACATCCTACCAACAATTTCAGGACTTAGATCTTCTCGATACATACCTTGAGCAATGCCCTTTTCAACATTAATCTGAATCTTATCGAAAATAAAATTCATCCTCTGATCCATATGTTTCTTATAAATCTCTGGAAAATGTTTTTCAAATTCCATAGTTACCGCTGGGGAAACATCTTCAAATCGATCATTAATCTCCTGACTAACAATAAAAAGGATGTCAATTGCATTCTGTCCTTCAAAATTATACTCTAGGAAAATTTTAACAAAACTAGTTCTTTCAAACTCTAATATCTTCTCAACAAGCTCTTCTTTAGAATTGACATATTTTGAAATCTCTTCTTTTGAAATACCAGATGATTCAAGCTTTTCCAAAGAAAAATTCCCCATACCTTCACGCAAAAGAATCTTTCTTACCTTCTCTATTATTTGAACAAAAGCTTTATCCATAAGTCTACGAAATTTTAAAGTTAATATTTAGATTTCAGTATCTTCCACATCATAACCTACTCTACCACACAAAATCTAAATCTTTTGTATGATCTAAAATTACTTCTTTTTTCGTCAAGAAATATCAAATCAAATTTATATTTAGTCTCAATTATAAAAAAGAGCAGTTCCACTTTAAAATTTGATTCAAAAAAAAAGATGTGATTGAAATTCAACCGCATCTTTTATATTTTATCTTTCATTATTTTGAATTACTTTTTCAATTCTTCTTCAATCACTTTCTTCATTGCTGAAAATTCCTCATGATTAAACAATCTTGTTAGGAATATGATTTTTCCTTCTCGATTTAAAATTACATTACGGGTTATCCCGCTATTCTTCTCAGCATATATTTCGAAAATATCACCTCCATCATCCAATGCTATTGGATAGGTAATGCCAGTTGCGTCAATTAATTTTTGCGCTTTTTCAATTGGCTCATCCCGATCAAGACCATAAAG
Organism: Marinifilaceae bacterium; assembly: GCA_016744515.1. Taxonomy (GTDB): domain Bacteria; phylum Bacteroidota; class Bacteroidia; order Bacteroidales; family Marinifilaceae; genus Ancylomarina. The sequence continues at coordinate 23,766 of JADGEF010000007.1, forward strand.
GGCAAAATCTTTATTCTTATTGATTTGCCAAATTTCATTTTCGATAAAAGGCATCTCTTTACGACAAACTCCACACCAGCTTGCAGTGAACTGTAACATCACCACTTTACCTTTAAGATCCGAAAGCTTAACTTTCTTTCCATCCATTAAGCTCATTTCAAAATCAGGAGCCATTTCTCCCATTTTAACTTTATAACCTCTATCCTCAGCCTCTTGAGCCATTCCACTTATTACAATTCCCATAAGCAATATAAATACTGATGCTAGTTTTCGCATAATTTATTAATTCTTCTATTTAGTTGGTAGCTTTAATTTGACATGCAAAGTAGCAAGATTATTCGTTGAAAAATGCTTCTATTGGAATTTTAACAAGAAGTTAAGAAATAAAATCAATGAGGGAATTAGGCTAATTTTAGGCATAAGAAAGAAGTTTTTTACTTCTCTCTTTTTTGTCGGGGTGGCAGGATTCGAACCTGCGACCTCCTCGTCCCAAACGAGGCGCGATGACCGGGCTACGCTACACCCCGAAAATTTAATTCCGCTTTTTTTATTGAAAGTTTATTCTCAAAAAGAATAAAAAAGGAGAGACGAATTAATTCTCTCTTCTTTGTCGGGGTGGCAGGATTCGAACCTGCGACCTCCTCGTCCCAAACGAGGCGCGATGACCGGGCTACGCTACACCCCGAAATAAATTTCGGTACTTTCAACAAAAATGAAGTTTTGCAACTTCTCAAATTTCTCGGTGTCGGGGTGGCAGGATTCGAACCTGCGACCTCCTCGTCCCAAACGAGGCGCGATAACCGGGCTACGCTACACCCCGAGAATTTAATTTCAACAAATGCGATAAAAAAAGAGAAGTTCTTCAACTTCTCTGGAATTTTCGGTGTCGGGGTGGCAGGATTCGAACCTGCGACCTCCTCGTCCCAAACGAGGCGCGATGACCGGGCTACGCTACACCCCGAAAATTAAAGTGAAAAGCTTAAACCTTTCACTTTGCAACTCTTCAGTTAAGAAAAGAAAGCGGAGAGAGGGGGATTCGAACCCCCGGTACCGTTACACAGTACGTCAGTTTAGCAAACTGGTGGATTAAGCCACTCTCCCACCTCTCCTTATTGCGGAAGCAAAAGTAGGTAAAATATTGATCTGTGCAAATTTTCTTTTCACACAATTTCAAATATTTACCCAGTCATGATTATAGTAAATTATGAATCAATGAGATTGGAGCTTTAAAAAAAAATATTTTTTCAAAAAAAAGGCTGGGTATGCTCAAAGAACACGCCTAGCCTTATTTTTATTACTGTTTTTACTATTTCTTTTTACCTTTGGATGAAGGTTTAGCAATATTTTCACGCATAGATGTATCCGCTTCAATATTCTTCATACGATAATAATCCATTACACCTAAGTGACCACTACGGAAAGCTTCTGCCATTGCTCTTGGAACTTCAGCTTCTGCTTCAATTACTTTAGCTCGCATCTCTTGTGCAAGAGCCTTATTCTCCTGCTCAGTTGCAACAGCCATTGCACGACGTTCCTCAGCCTTTGCCTGAGCAATTTTCAAATCTGCTTCAGCTTGATCAGTTTGTAGTACAGCACCAATATTCTTTCCTATGTCGATATCTGCAATATCAATTGATAAGATTTCAAAAGCTGTTCCTGCATCAAGACCTTTCTCTAATACAACACGAGAAATAAAATCAGGGTTTTCTAGTACTGTTTTATGCGACTCCGAAGAACCAATTGAAGATACAATTCCTTCACCTACACGAGCCAAAACAGTTTCTTCTCCTGCTCCACCAACCAACTGACGAATGTTAGCTCGAAGGGTTACCCTAGCTTTTGCGATCAACTGGATACCATCTTTAGATACAGCAGTTACAGGCGGTGTGTTAATAACCTTAGGAATAACACTCATCTGAACGGCTTCATAAACATCACGTCCAGCAAGATCGATAGCTGTGGCCATTTTAAATGGTAAATCAATATTTGCTTTCGCAGCAGATACTAATGCATGAGTTACTTGTTCGACATGACCTCCAGCCAAATAATGAGCTTCAAGATCATTACGCGTAAGATGTATCCCAGCCTTATGAGCCTCAATCATAGCACGTACAATAACATTAGGTGGCACTCGACGCCAACGCATGAACACCAATTGAATTAAAGAGATTCGTACATCCGAAAGCATCGCTGAGAACCACAGTCCAACAGGGATAAATACAAATAGGATATAGATACCTACACCTATCGCAACGATTAAAAATATTAATGCTCCAATTTCCATTTAAATTATTTTATAGGTTTTACAACAATTACTTTATCTACAATTTTAATGACTTCAACAAGTGTTCTTTCATCAACATAAGTTCCTGTTGATTTTGCTTCTACAATATGATTATTAATTCGGACACTTCCCATAGGTGCTAAACGAGATAGGCAAATTCCTTGATCACCAACTTGCACCAAATTATCTTCTAATTTTTCAACTTTCGAATCTATCTCAGTTTTCAATTTTAATCTATCCCAAGTTCCAGAACTAAGAGCCAACCAAAGAGCTATCAAACTAAAAACAACTGAAGCTAAAACGGTTAAATGTCCTATTGTATTCCCATAATGACTATAGGATAAATAAATACCACCAAGTATCATAACAACGCCACCAACACCTGCAACAGTAATTCCTGGGAGAACAAAAAATTCAAGTAGAATAAGAACAACCCCTAAAACTAACAAGAAAACTATAATAAAAATCGTCATACTAATATGCTGTTTTGTTTATTTCAACGCTTACTATAAGGCCTTTCTTTTCTAATTTTTCTCTCATAACTGATAAAGCTTCTAAACTTCCAACCTTAAGTTCACTTTTGCCTTTATAATGAGTAATATATGCACACTGTTCAGCCTGATCGGAAGAGTGTTCACAAACCTCCATTAAAGCGTCAACAACATAGTCAAAGCTATTCTCACTATCATTGTGCAAACAAAGTACATGTTCTGAACTCATCGTTTCTTTTATTTTATCAAACGGATAGCATCTTGTATAGAAATTTTCTTATTTCCAGTGTAAGCTACAGTGAAAATATCAGTAAACCCAGATTTATAGAGTTTTTTCTTTAATGCGCTAGCATCAGCAATAGAATCAAAATGCCCTATAGTGCAAACCGTCTTACCATTGGGTTGCTTAACAGCATATGTCCCAAAGGCTTTGTATTTAACCATTAAGGAATTAACCTTTTCAGGAACTCCATTGGCAAAAACACCAATCTGAACACGGAAATTAATATCACCAACAAGGTCTTCCTCAGTAATTGATTCCTTCGCAACCTTCACTTCTGGCTTCACCTGCTCAGTCGTTTTTTCGGTTTTCTTAATACTTGCCTGTAAGGATACTCTTTTCTGTCCACTATAAGCAACCGTAAATGCATCAGTATATCCAGCTTCTTGCAATTTCATCTTTAAACTGCCCACCTCAGTAAGTGACTTAAAGCGGCCAATCGTACAAACAATTTTCCCATCTGATCTTTTCTCATAAAATGATCCGAAAGCTTGGTATTTTTCCATTGTAGTATTCAACTTCTCTGGAATCTCACCAGCAAAAACCCCAATTTGAACACGATAGCTTACATCACCAGAAACTTCAGTTGATAATTGAGGCGTAGAAGTAGACACTTTATTTGCACCAGCTTTATCTGTTATTGCAATAGCATCTTTCAGGTTTATTCTAATTCCATTTTTATAAACAACGACAAAAGCCGAAGGGAAAGCGGTTTTAATTCGAGTCTTATAAGTAGCTGCTTTAGCATAAGTCCTATATGAACCCGTCAAATACCTGAATGATTTACCTCCATCAACAATTTCTTCTTTTATAAAGCCCATTCCTTTATAAAAATCATTCGTTGGTCTTTTATCAAAAACAGCAACCTGATAACAATACTCATATTCATGATCTAAATAACCACCCTCATCCTCCTGAGGACTAATATCTAGCTTAATATCAGGTTCGGTTTCTTGCTCTACAATCTCTTTTTTCGCAAGAACCACTTCTTTATCTTTCTTAATAGCTTTATAATTCTTTGTGATTTTTTGCTTTCCTGTAAAGTCAGGTGTCACAGATTCTTGAGTTGCAGCTAAAATAAGTGTTGGGGCTTTATCAGATGTTTGTTCCAATACTTTAGCATGTTTCGCTTTCTGAGCTGCATTCTTCTTCAACTCTTCTGCTCGCTGTTCCAAATCTCGAACTCTGCGCTTAAACAAGTCTTTATCAATCTCCGAATAAACACCCTGCTTAGTGTATAAAAGACTAACCTCACGAGTTAAACTATCACTATTAAATTGATCATTTTTTGCTAAAACAAACAATTCTTTAGCCTGTTCAGAATTAAATTCAGACAGTTTATGATAGACTGTTTTCTTACTTATTCTAAAATTGAAGAAAGGAAAATTCTTGTAGTTGTACTTCCTAGTATATCGTATACCTGTTGAATCTTTCTCTTGAGATTGACGACGAATAAGCGCACTTGATTGTGTCAGCGTATCTAAAGTAAGGACATCTCCATTATCTATAGAAATAATATTTGCCTTAGGATATTTAACATCAAATTCATTCTTAATAGTTGAAGAATGAACTGAATATGAAAAAAACATCGTTAGAATCAACAAATAAATACGTGATCGATTCATAGTTTTTATTTAAATATATTATAATCAACAAAATACCTCCTGAATTGAGATTCAGAAAGCCCAAATTACCATCATGTAAGGTAACAATAATTTCCAAAATAAAAATAAATATACTCATAAGGCTAAGCCATTTTTTTTTCGCAATTATAATAGAATTAAAAGTCACGAAAACTCTTAAACATCAGTCTTAATAGCACAAAAAAAACTTGTTGCAAGAATTGTGTATAATCACAAAACTTACAACAAGCTATCTAATCTTTTACTTTTATTTAAACGCTATTTTTTCAACCATTTATCTAACCAACTAGCAAATTCACGTTGCCATAAAATACCATTCTGAACTCCAAGTACCCAATGGTTTTCTTCAGGAAAATAAAGATATTTAGCAGGAATACCTCTCAAGCGCGCAGCATTAAAAGCTTGCATACCTTGTGAAGCAACAATACGGTAATCCTTTTCACCGTGAACCACCATGATTGGCGTATCCCATTTATCAACAAATTTGTGAGGAGAGTTAGCATACGAACGTTGAGCAATCTTATTCTTCTTGTCCCAGAATGAACCGCCAAGATCCCAATTTACAAACCACATTTCTTCAGTTTCTAAATATTGAGCTTCAAAATTGAACATCCCGTCGTGAGCAATAAATGCTTTAAAACGCTTATTATGGTGACCTGCCAACCAGAAAGTCGAAAATCCACCATAAGATGCACCAACGCAACCTAAACGATCTTCATCAACATACTTCTCAGCTTTCACATTATCAATTGCAGAAAGATAATCCTTCATATTCTGCCCACCATAATCACCTGAAATTTGCTCACACCACTCTTTACCAAAACCTGGCAGACCTCTACGGTTAGGTGCAACAATTACATAGTCATTCGATGCCATCATCTGGAAATTCCAACGGTAACTCCAAAACTGAGAAACAGTTCCCTGAGGACCACCTTGACAATAAAGTAGAGCAGGATATTTCTTATTTTCATCAAAATGAGGAGGCTTAATCACCCATACCAACATTTGCTTGCCATCAGTAGTTTTCACCCATCTCTTTTCAACAGATCCCATACTCAACTGATCAAGAATGTGTTTATTTACGAATGAAATTTCGTTAGCATCACCAGTTTTAGCATCAACGCTATATAATTCAGCAGGCTTACTCATTGAAACACGCTTAGCGATTAACTTATCGCCAACTGGATGAACCGATTGGTAGTTATGAACACCTTCAGTAATTTTATTAATCTTACCATCACCCATATCCATACGGTAGATTTCATCAGTAGCATGCCAATCAGAAATAAAGTAAATAGACTTACTATCCTTTGTCCAAGTTAAATGCTCTGCATTTTGATCGAAACCTTTGGTCATGTATTTTTTATCACCAGTCTTCAAATCCATCACGAATAAACGAATTTGATCTGCCTCATAACCTTCACGCTCCATGCTTTCCCAAGCCATGTATTTTCCATCAGGAGAAAAAGATAGGTTATTATCGTAGCCCATCATGCCCTTAGTCACATTCTTAGTTTTCCCACTTTCCAAGTTGTAGAAATAGATATCTGTATTCGTTGAAAGTGCATAATCGACACCATACTTCTTACGAGAAGAATAGGCAATACTCTTACCATCAACAGTCCAGTTCACTTGCTCTATACCACCCCAAGGGCGAACAGGAGCTTCCCACTTTTCACCTTCCATAATATCCTTACCAGCTTTCAACATTGTTCCTTTGTTAAAATCAGCAACAAAAATATGAGTATAAGTTTCTACCCAATGATCCCAATGACGGTAAAATTCATCAGTAATAACACGAGCATTTGCTTTCTGCAAATCAGGATACTTATCCTGTACATTCTCTTCAAGCTTTACCCCTTTCAAGAATAACATTTTCGATTCGTCTGGAGAAAACTTAAAATCGTTGATTCCACCTTCAATATCAGTCAGCTGCGTACGATTTGTTCCATCAGCATTCATTTCCCAAACCTGAACCGATCCACTTTCAGCTGAAAGGAATGCTATTTGCCCATCATTAGTCCAACGTTCTCCCCATTCTTTACCTTTTGTATTGGTAATTTGAATTGCTTTTCCTCCAGCTATAGGCTGAGTATAAAGATCTCTGTAAGATTTATTTTCTTCCTTATTAAAATAAGTTACACCATATAGAACTGTTTTTTCGTCTGGCGAGATACTTTCTCCACCCATACGTCCAAACGACCATAAAACCTCTGGTGTCATACGATCTGAAGCCAATTTTGTTTCAGGCGTACGATACGATTGATTATCCGTTTCGCTTTTTTCATCAGCAGTAATCGCATTTTGACATGACGACATACCTGTGACTAATGCCAAACCGATTAATAAATGTTTATTCTTCATCATTAACATTGTTAGTTAGTGTGTTTTAATTGCCTCGTAAAACTATAACAAAAAATTAGGATTAACTTTAAAAATTTTAATTTTTAGAGCTAAGATCAGAATTCATAAAACACAAAAGGCTCTCAATATCAATTGAGAACCTTTTATATTTTCATTCTAGCAAAAGCTAGAGACCATATCTTCTTTAGTTTTCTTTAGGCGCATTAATTGCATCAACAATTTTAGCTTCTAACTCTTCAGCCAATTCTACATTATCAGCAATCAAACGCTTAACTGCCTCACGACCTTGACCTAGTTTTACCTCTCCATATGAGAACCATGATCCACTCTTCTTAATAACATTGTAGTCAACACCAAGGTCAACAATTTCACCAGTTTTCGAAACACCTTGACCATACATGATATCGAATTCAGCTTTACGGAAAGGAGGTGCAACCTTATTTTTCACAACTTTAACACGCGTACGGTTACCTTGAACCTCATCGCCATCTTTAATCTGACCAATGCGACGAATATCCAAACGAACCGAAGCATAAAACTTAAGAGCATTACCACCTGTTGTTGTCTCAGGATTCCCAAACATAACACCAATTTTTTCGCGTAACTGGTTAATAAACATACAGGTGGTTTTCGTTTTGCTAATATTAGCCGTAAGCTTACGAAGAGCTTGTGACATCAAACGAGCCTGAAGTCCCATCTTCGACTCCCCCATTTCACCTTCAATCTCAGCCTTAGGCGTTAAAGCCGCAACAGAGTCAATAACTACCAAGTCAATTGCTGAAGAACGAATCAGCTGATCTGCAATCTCAAGGGCTTGCTCACCATTATCTGGTTGAGAAATCAATAAATTATCAATATCAACGCCTAAATTTTCAGCATAAAAACGATCGAAAGCATGCTCAGCATCGATAAAAGCAGCAATACCACCTGCCTTTTGAACTTCTGCAATAGCATGAATTGCTAAAGTTGTTTTACCTGATGATTCTGGTCCATAAATCTCAACAATACGCCCTTGAGGGAAACCACCTATTCCCAAAGCCATATTCAGTGAAAGAGAACCAGATGAAATAGCTGGTAAATCAACGACAACCTCATCACCCATTCTCATAATAGCACCTTTACCATAGGTCTTATCAATTTTATCCATGGTTAACTGAAGTGCTTTCAGCTTTTCCTTATTAATGTCTGCAATATCTTTAGCTGCCATATCTCTATATGTATTATTAATTTTTAAAATTGAATATTCAGTTCCATCAAAATCTGATTGGTATGATCTTTCGTTTTAACCTTTTTAAAGATTTTCTCAATCACACCATCCTCCGAAATTATAAATGTTGAGCGCAAAACGCCATCATAAACCTTACCATAGAGTTTCTTTTCTCCCCAGGCGCCATAAGCTTGTAGCATTTCCCTTTCTGTATCAGCAATCAAATTGAAAGCTAAGTTGTATTTGGCAATAAATTTCTGATGTTTCCCTGCTTCATCAGGACTAACACCTAAAACCTCAAATCCATGCTTAGTTAACTCATCGTAATTATCATTCAAATTACACGATTCTGCAGTACATCCAGGCGTATTATCTTTAGGGTAAAAATAAAGAATTAGTCGTTTCCCTTTAAAATCAGACAGTTTTAACATTCTACCTTCCTGATTTACACCAGAAAACTCTGGAGCTTTATCACCTTCTTTAAGTTCTATCATTTTGAAAAATTGAATTACAAATATACCATTTAAAATAGATTAGCCTTTACAAATTGAGGACAAGAAATCCAAAAAATTAACACTACCCAACAACTTAGCATGACTCCCTTTTGACACTACAAGAGCAAAAGCAGTATGAAGATAAAAAAAATCATCAGGAATCATCAAATAATTACAAATAAAAATCACACTAAACCACTTGTTTTCAGACAAAAGAAATGTTGAAAAACAGAAAAGTTATTTCTAATTCGCAATCAATGTAATCTTAAATCTTTTACTACATTTACGCATGCAAATTAAGGTGAATCTTTTTTACACAAACACTAAATTTTTACAAGGATATGGCAACCGAAAAGTTTGTTTCCCGTCACATTGGACCTCGTAATGAGGATATCAAAACAATGTTGGAAACTGTTGGCGCATCGTCATTAGATGCCCTAATTGAAGAAACAATCCCTTCTGATATTCGTCTAACTCAGCCTTTGGATCTTCCTGAAGCTTTAACTGAGAATGAATATTTAGCGAAAATTAAAGGTATTGCTGCTAAAAACAAATTATTCCGAACATTTATTGGTCAAGGATATTATGACACAATCACTCCTCCAGTAATTCTTCGTAACGTATTGGAAAACCCAGGATGGTATACGCCTTATACGCCATATCAAGCTGAGGTTTCTCAAGGTAGATTAGAAGCACTTTTGAACTTTCAAACAGTTGTTTTAGATCTAACTAAAATGGAATTAGCTAACAGTTCACTTCTTGATGAAGCAACTGCTGTAGGTGAATCCATGTATATGATGCATAGTTTGCGTTCTAGAACGAAGAAAAAGGCTAATGCCAATACGCTTTTTGTTGACGAAAATATTTTTGCTCAAACATTAGACGTTCTTGTTACTCGTTCAAAACCTCTAGGTATTGACCTTATTATTGGAGATTACAAAACTTTCGAATTTACTGATGCAGTATTCGGATCTATCATCCAATACCCTGCTGCTAACGGTAGTGTTGAAGATTACACTGAGTTCGTAGAGAAAGCACATGGAACTGATGCATTAGTTGCAGTTGCTGCTGATCTTATGAGTTTAGCATTACTTACTGCTCCTGGTGAGTGGGGAGCTGATATCGTTGTGGGTTCTACTCAGCGTTTTGGTATTCCTATGGGGTATGGTGGTCCTCACGCAGCTTTCATGGCTTGTCGTGAAGCTTACAAACGTACTATTCCCGGACGTATCATTGGTGTTACTAAAGATGCTCAAGGGAACAGAGCAGTTCGTTTAGCTCTTCAAACTCGAGAGCAGCATATCAAACGTGAAAAAGCGACTTCAAATATCTGTACAGCTCAAGCTCTTTTAGCTACAATGGCTGGCTTTTATGCGACTTATCACGGACAAAAAGGTATTAAGCGCATTGCTACACATATTCACTCAGCAGCTGGTTTCCTTTCAGAAGGATTAAAAGCATTGGGTTACACTCAAAATATCGAGAACTATTTCGATACGCTTGAGGTTGTATTACCTGCTGGTGTTTCAATAGAGGCTATTCGTACGGCAGCTCTTGCAAAAGAGATGAACTTCCGTTATATCAACAATACAACTATCGGTATTTCTACTGATGAGAAAATTAGCGATACAGAATTAAATGCCATCCTAAATATTTTCGCAAACGCAGCTAGCAAAGCTGAAGTTGCCGAAACAGCAATGGACGAGAAATTATATTTCGATGAGAAATTAGCTCGTAAAAGCGAATACCTAACATTAGATGTATTCAACCGCCACCATTCTGAAACAGCAATGATGCGTTATATCAAAAACCTTGAGAAGAAAGATATCGGACTAAACACTTCGATGATCTCTTTAGGTTCTTGTACTATGAAATTGAATGCTGCTGCTGAAATGCTACCTCTTAGCTGGCCTGAATTTGGTGGACTTCACCCATTCATTCCAACTAACCAAGCTGAAGGATATACGCAGATCATTACAGAACTAGAAGACTGGTTGTCTAAAATCACAGGTTTTTCTGGATGTACACTTCAACCAAACTCTGGTGCTGCTGGTGAGTACACGGGTTTATTAGTTATTCGCGAGTACCACATATCTCGTGGCGAAGGTCATAGAAATGTAGTTCTAATTCCTGCTTCTGCTCATGGTACCAATCCTGCTTCTGTAACGATGTCAGGTATGAAAGTTGTGGTTGTTAAGTGTGATGAAAAAGGGAATGTAGATTTTGAAGATCTTAAAGCAAAAGCTGAGAAATTCAAAGAAGATTTATGTGCATACATGATCACCTACCCTTCTACTCACGGTGTATTCGAAACAGGTATTAAAGAAATGATGAACTTGATTCACGAAAACGGTGGACAGGTTTATATGGATGGTGCTAATATGAATGCTCAGGTTGGATTAACAAATCCAGGTGCAATTGGCGCTGACGTTTGTCACTTGAATCTACATAAAACATTTGCTATTCCTCACGGTGGTGGTGGTCCTGGTGTTGGTCCTATTGGTGTTGCTGAACACTTGGTTCAATTCTTACCTTCGCACAAAATAATTGAGACTGGTGGGAAAAATGCAATTACTGCTGTAGCTGCTGCTCCTTTCGGATCGGCTAGTGTATTGCCAATTACTTACGGTTATATCGCAATGTTGGGTACTGACGGTTTAGAGCAAGTAACTAAGATGGCTATCTTAAACGCCAACTACCTTGCTTCTTCATTCGAAAAACTTGGTTTCAAAATTCTTTACAAAGGAAATAAAGGTCGTGTTGGTCACGAAATGATTTTCGACTGTAGAGAGTTCAATAAATCTGTTGGGATTACTGATGGTGATATTGCTAAGCGCTTAATGGACTACGGTTTCCATGCGCCTACTCTTTCATTCCCAGTGCACGGAACACTTATGGTAGAGCCTACTGAAAGTGAGCCACTAGAAGAACTTGATCGTTTCGTTGAAGCATTGGCTAGAATCAATGGAGAGATGAAAGAGATTGAAGATGGTGTAGCTGATGCTCAAGACAACGTTCTTAAGCATGCGCCACATACACATATGGTATTAACTGCTGATGAGTGGAACCATTCATATTCTCGTAAAAAAGCAGCTTATCCATTAGAGTGGGTTGCTGATAACAAATTCTGGCCTGCAGTATCTCGTGTTGATGATGCACACGGTGACAGAAACTTGATGTGTACTTGTGCACCTCTTGAAAACTATATTGATGAGCATGTTGAGGTAGAATAAATCGGCCTCACAGTTTATAATACAAACCAAATAAGGATGCTCACAGAGAGCATCCTTATTTTTTTATCAACATTCGAATTGGGCTAATAAAATCGCTTTTCAAACGCAATATCATCTACCAACTATCCCAGAATCGCCCTAAAAAAGATTTCTTTTTACAAATAAACAAGCTCGGGACAAGCCTCTAGGAATCTTAAATTCTATTGATCAAGCAACTATAATCATTATATTACTTTACTATTTTGAATAGTTGGCGACTATCTTCAGTTGTTACTTCTACAACATATAGTCCTTTATTGAGATTTTCTACATTTATGTTTACCCTGTTAGAATTCCCCTTATTTCTTACAAGAATAACTTGACCTAAACTGGTAATTAAACGAACTTTATGTATTAAGGAATTATCTGACTGAATAGTTAGAATTGATGATACTGGATTTGGGAATACTTTAATATTTTTAACAGCCGCTGGCTGTTCTACGGATAATATAACAGAGCTAATAGCCACGCCATAATCCTCTAATTCACCACTTTCGAATACTGCACAAGGATCATTCGAATCTAAATTAGAATCGCCTGTTTTGAATTTAGTAAAAACACGAAGTCCAGTATGCTTTTCGGTCGTTGCATTCATGGGTATAATTACTTGCTTTGTAAAGGTATAATCACCTTTATTATTTGCATCGGTAAATGTCATGCTGTGTTCCATTATCAATTCATCACTGTCAAACATAAAATCGCCATTATAATCGAGCCATGCCAGAATAATGTATGAATCTGATGCTCCTGTTTTATATTTATTTAGGGTAACGCTTAAATCATATGTTTCTCCTAAATTTACTTGTGCAATATAATTTTCGGAATAGTTATTATACGTACCATCGGAAACCACAGCTGATGTATTATTAATGTTAGCAAACTTAATATTTGAGATACCAGCATATAATTGATATTCAGATTGAGGAGTACAGTATTGAGTATATTTATCAAGGAAATTAATAGCAAAATTATCGACGTGCGTACTTTTTATTTCATCGATATTTAAGGTAAAGGCTCCTTGAAGAAATTCGATTGTTAGGTCAGTAATTGAATTATTTAATTCATGATTTGTTGCAGCCCCTGTAATTTCAATGCTTGCTTTAGTTTCTGTTGTACGTGTAATGGTTACGTTTAAGCCTTGAGGAACATTATAGATCTTGTAATGAGTATTAGCTACAAATGTTTCATTCGTATATTCGACACCTCCAATTAAAGATGCAGTAAGTGTTGTAGATATATTTCCTTCGTTACTAAAATCTTCTTCAAAAATAAAGGAATTATACACTACCGATTCACCTGCATCAAAGCCATTGTTAACACCTGTAGCTATGAGATTATCATTTTGCCATAATGTTATACGCGAGCTGTGTTGCATAGCTGCTTCCATACGAATTACCTGATCTTGAGTAAACATTTGGTAGTCGTCGGTGTAATTCATGAAATTTTGTGTATTGGTGTAATTGCCTTCACAGTTTTTTTCATCAATACCCATTTGTGAATCGCCTGCTGCTGGCGTATCGTTACAATTATCACCACCTCCACTTTCAGGGCACCCCCCCGAGAAAGTATGTGCTAAATTAAAAAAATGTCCAAATTCATGCGTTAGAATTCTCCTGAAGTTATCATTGGTATTATTACCTAAATATCTACCATTATAAACTACTCTTGACAACTGATTGTCACTCATCCTCTTGTTAGGATACCATGCTACTCCCGAATTATACAAATCACCATCATCATACAAGTCATTCATAATATATACATTCATGTATTTTTCGTTATCCCATGCGTATTTTTGTATTTTGTCATCGTAATTATTACCATTACCAAAGCCGCTAACTTCTGGATAAAACATTACACCAGTACAAATATTACCCTGAGTATCAATCTGTGCTAATCGAAATTCTATATCAATACAATCAACAATATCTTCGAATCGCGTGTGTATCTGATTCTGACCAGTTGATATACCTGCAAAATCGTTATTGGTGCGTTGCAAGGCGTCTTTAATAAGCTCAAAATCGACTAATTTACCGCTTTGATAAGAGCCAAAAACATGAAAAACTACTGGGATAATGTACTTCTGTGAATTCGCAGACTTTAGCTTTGCAGATTTTAAATTTTTAATCAGAGCATTTTGCGCTTTTTTCGATTGAATATGCTCTTGATAAGCCTTAGGATGGGTTTTGAAAAAAATTCCTTGTTGTGTTTCTATCTGACATTTATGCTCTTGCCCGTAACCACTTCTATTACAGCAAAATATCATTCCTATTAAAATAATCAAATATACAATTGTTTTTTTCATAACTAATAAGAAATTATTTTTTTTGAAAATCTATATGATTTGAGTTCTTGATATAGAAAGTACATTAAAATTTAAGATGATTAAAAAAGGTGGTATCAGAGTCCTGATACCACCTCTTAAATATAAACATCAAGCAATTCCCTTTATTTTAAAGTGTAATTCATGTCAATCCAATGACCACTATCAGCATTACCGAAACCATTAACCATTTTATTACCAGGTTCAAAGTACAGTCCAAAACGAACACGAGACTTACTAACAGCATCTGTTGGAACATTAACAGTTATAGAAAAAGTTTCTATACCATCTGCTACCCATAGTTGTGAAAAGAGCTGCTCATTAACATCATCAAAGTCACCATCACCATTCCAATCAACAAATACATCTGCCATGTACTTATCACCTTTTCCTGTATCACTCTGATTAACTGAGAATTCTAACACAGACTCACCTTTTGTTATGCTTAAATTTTCATCAAGTTTCATATTGTACCACGAATTAGTACTCTTTTGAGTATAATCTAATTCACCCCATTTAATAGCTTCGATAGTTGCGTAAGGAGTATATGATGGATCTGGGTACATGTAATCGTATACATTAAGTGTGAACAATGCATAGACATCACCAACCGATCCTTTTACAGCCACACTACCAGCTTTAAGGCCTGTAAAAGTACCATTTTCAGCATCAATTGTTAATATATCATTAGCTTCATATGTATAAATAGGTTTAACAACAGTTCCCTCAGGATCAACCATATACTCTATAGCTACTGTTTTATTAATAGCAGCCCAACCATTACCAAACTCTATTTCATTAATAAGAGGGATAGGCTCAGTTACTGTAACAACACAATTACCAATAATACCATCAACAGTAGCTGTTATTGTTGCCTCTCCATTTAATACACCAGTTACCATACCTGTGGCACTAACGCTTGCAATAGTGACATCAGATGATGTCCATGCCACAATCGACTCAACAGTTGTTGGTAATACAATTGCATTTAATTGTGTTTGATCACCTATAACAATACCCACTGCTGTAGGATCTACTGTTATTGTCTCAGCTGTAATAATGGCGACATCATCATCATCAGAACACTGCACAAAACATACGGCGATAAATAATATCGCTAATAATCTCAAATTTTTCATACTCTTAAATAGTTAATTAAAAATGAATTGTTTTTTATGGTTTAATAAGTGTGTGCTTTTTGGCACTTACAGTTTAGTATTAGTATCAATTTCTTTTTGCGGTATTGGCCAAAAAGGAACGGGCTCAGTTTTAAAATCAGTTTTATTATTAATCCCGAGTAAATCCCATCGCATTAAATCCATTAAACGCTCACCTTCGAAGGATAGTTCCATTATTCTTTCGTGACGCAATACAGCCATCAAATCATCCGAAGAATCTACATCGGGCATATTAGCTCTACTTCGTACTTTATTAATTAAAGGAATTGCTTTAGACGACTCGTTATTACTAACATAGGCCTCTGCCAGAGAGAGTAATACATTTGCATAGCGCATTTTTATAATGTTAAAATCACTTTGAAATGAGTTACTCTTTTGTGGTACATCACGATGCATATACTTTCTGAGATATAAACGTTTAACGCCTCCATCTTCGTACGACTCAGGAAAGGCCTCTTGATAGGTTTGCCCATATACATCATCAGATTCAGGAGAGAATAAAAACCAATATAATCTTGCATCATATTTACCATTACTAGCAATCTCACCTTCTTTTTTAGCTTCTTTATAATAAAAATCAGATGCTTCGATACTGCCCCATCCGCCAAATTTTTTAGGAGCTGTATAATGTCCAAGATCACTACCCAACCATCGTCCACCACTCTCATTTTTAGTGTAGTTAACTTCAAATATACTTTCTTCAGAATGTTTATTCTTTCCAACAAACATGCTCAAAGGATCATCTATCAGATCGTATTTATTCAGAGCTTTAACAGCTTCGTAATTTAAGATAGCCTTTTGATGATTCTTTAAGTTTAAATAAGTATTACCCGCAAAAGCATACGCAGCACCTTTAGTTGCTCTACCTTTATTGTATGAGTCATAACTTTTAGGTAAATCAACAGCTGCCAATTCAAATTCGTTGGCAATTATCTCTAAGGTAAGAATACGCTCGTTCAAGGGCTGCGAAAGTTCTTTGGCACTATTTACATACTTATCTCTATAAATAATTTTTTCCCAATGCGTCAACAACTTATAATGATAGAAAGCTCTCAGAAATCGTGCTTCTCCAATAACTTGTTTTTTATAATCATCGGAAACATCCAGTTCTTTAATGTTTAGGTTATCAATAATTTGATTCGCATACATTATCCCACTATAGTAATGATACCAATAGTTGGATATAGACATGTTTTTTGATTTTACTGTAAAATTTTTGATGTTGATCCATTCAGGATAATTAGATACAGCATCAGATCCAGGCTTTGTGCAATCACTTGCATAAAAATTACCTGTCATAAAAGTTTCAGTGGTAAGGTAATACTCGGGACTTAACATTGTGTATGCTGCTGCTAGCGCAGCTTCACAATCGGTTGTATCTCTAAAAAAAATATCTGTAGTTAACGAATCAGGACTCGTTTGAGTAAGAAATTCATCATCGTTACAAGATGTAATTGTAAGAACAACTAATATTATGTAGACTAAATTTTTCATTTAATTTTTATTTTGGTTTCATTCAAGATATTAAGCCTTGATTAGAAAGTAATTTGAACCCCCATTAAAAATGATTTTGTCATTGGATACGAATTAAGATCCAAGCCAGGAGACCAAACACTACTACTGCCAACCTCAGGGTCGAGACCAGAATAATTAGTGAAGGTTAATAAGTTTTGTCCACTTATATAAAATCTACATCTATCTATAGCCACGGCAGACGATATGCCTTTGGGTAAAGTATAACCCAATTGTATATTTCTTAATCGCAGATAGTCACCATCTTCTAAGAATCTGGTACTAGCTCTATTGTTTTCGTTGGGGTCGCCATAAACAGCGCGAGGCATATTAGTATCAGTATTATTTATTGTCCAAGCATTAATTGCGGACACACCATAATTTCGGAACTCCGACATACCTTCAAAATTCACTCTGTTTCCGTTATAAATTTTATTATCACCCACACCAGTCCATAGCATGGAAAAATCAAAATCTTCGTAATCAAGATTCATATTTATACTGTATTCAAATGAAGGGATACCCGAACCACTATTAATTTGATCTTTAGAATCAAGAATACCATCCTTATTCACATCAACGAACCTTATATCTCCAGCTCTTGCATTTGTTTGAAGTATTACGTCCTGTCCATCAACATTAGATACGTGGGTGTTTACTTCTTCATTAGATTGAAAGATGCCATCTGTTTGATATAGATAGAATGAACCAATACTTTTACCTACCATGGTACGAGTAGTTGGCAAACCATTTACATAGCCTCCATAAATTGTTTCCTCTGCCGAACCTAATGCGAGTACCTCATTTTTAATAGTTGTAAGAGTGGTATTTATAGAATAGTTTAATTTGCCAATCTTACTTTTGTATCCTAGTTCTAATTCAATCCCTTTATTTTTAACTCTTCCTGCATTAATAATTGGATCCCAGACTCCACCACTTGGCGACACAGGTTTGCTAACTAGCATGTCAGAGGTAAGCTTACTGTAATAATTAAAATTTGTTGTTAATGATCCTTTAAACATGGCTAGATCAAAACCGAAATTCATTGTCTCACTTGCTTCCCAGTGTAAGTCATCATTTTTCAGACTTTTAGCAATGGCAGCTCCCCAGTGCGACTCATTCTCTCCAACTCCTCTTATATAGAACCAATTATTTGTTTGCTCCCAATTCCAACTAGGATCATAGGTTGATATTAAGGCTTGATAGCCATAATTACCCAAGGTTATTTCGTTACCAAGTTTACCCCATGAGCCACGTATCTTGAAGTCATAGATCCATTCAATATCTTTCAGAAAATCCTCTTGTTTAACTCTCCATGCAGCCGAAAATGATGGAAACACACCATATCTACTTTTTTCTCCAAATTTTGACGATCCATCTCTACGCACCGTAGCTTGCACTATATACTTATTATCATAACTATAATGCAAACGCCCCAATTGGGATGCTCTTGTATAGGTGTAATTACTTCCCGAAACACTAGGTGTTCCACCTTGTCCTCCATTTAATGTATCAAAGTTATCATCTAAAAAACCAGCTCGTTTATCACCTTGTTTACCAGTTATAGAAGCATCCATCCATCTATTTGTTTCGGTATTACGTGTATAGGCAAGCATTAATTTTAGAGCATGTTTATCAATTGTTGTACTGTAATTAATAATCGTTTCTATCATTTCCTGTCGCCAATTCGAGTCCGAATTACTTACAGACGGGTAGTCATTTAAATTTGTTTTAGGATCAGCAGTAAACCTTGTACTGTGGTAGTACCCAAACTCGTCTTTATTATTAATACCAGCAACTAATCTAAAAACCAAACCTTTCAAAGGTTCAAGAGAAGCATTAATATTACCACTAAAATAATGCGTTGTACTGTAGTTGTTAACGTTATCATGTAATGCCATTACATTAGCATTCGATGGCATATTTAATCCTACCAAGGCAAGACCATAACCACTAGGAGCATTTTCATCATAAATTGGCACCATCGGGTTCATCTGATACATCTCTTTTATGTTGTAAGTTTTGTAATCTTTCTTACTCTCGGCGTACGACAGATTACCCGATAACTTAAATATGCCTTCTTCTATATTCATTTTAGCGCGTACTGTTTGTTTTTCAAAAGCACTGCCTCGCATAATTCCTTCTTCATCAATAGTAGATGCACTTAGGAGGTAAGTTATTTTATCAGATCCACCACT
Organism: Marinifilaceae bacterium; assembly: GCA_016744515.1. GTDB lineage: Bacteria > Bacteroidota > Bacteroidia > Bacteroidales > Marinifilaceae > Ancylomarina. The sequence continues at coordinate 43,012 of JADGEF010000007.1, forward strand.
CAATGCAATACTATGATTTTGCATTAAAGCATCTTTAAACATGGCATCTTGCCAATCAGTATCGTTTTTTGGTATCTCACCATTTAAATATGAACTTATGAATAAAGGCAATGTTTGTCCTGCATTTACTGCAACTTGAGTTGAAACCTGTAGATATTCTTCAGTATTTGTTAAATCTTGAAAGCCAGCAGCTCTAGTTAGTCCAAAAGAAGAATTAATATCAACCTTTAATTTCCCATTTTTACGACCACCTTTTGTTGTTATAATAATAACACCATTGGCAGCACGCGATCCATAGATGGCAGCAGCTGCACCATCTTTCAATATTTCCATAGATTCAATATCATCTGGATTGATTAGGAACATGCTTCCTGGTAAACCATCAACAATATACAAGGGCGTATTATTCCCAACAGTACCAACTCCTCTAATCTTTATATCTACTCCACCTCCAGGTTCACCACTAATTCTTTTAACACTAACACCAGCTACCCGTCCTTGAAGAGCCTCTACAGGGTTTGTTGTTTTGATTTTACTCAATTCATCACCTTTAATTGATGCAATAGCGGTTGTTAAGTCACTTTTTTTCTGAACACCATACCCAATAGCTATAATTTCGTCAAGACCAACTGACTCATTAGTCATTTTAATGTTAATTACATTACGTTTGTTAGCTGTTATTTTTTGAGTAACAAAACCTAAACTTGAAAACTCTAATACAACATTATCTTTTGTGTCAAGCCCAAGAGAATAACGACCTTCAAGATTTGATGTGGTTCCAATGGTAGTACCTTTCATACTAATGGCAACAAAAGGCAGTGGTTCACCTTTACTATCACTAATAGTACCAGTAATAACGTATTTCTTCTGAACCGTATTTTTTACGTCTTCAATAATGTTCTTTTTATACAACACTATATTATCAAACTTAACCTTGTAGTTTAAGTTTGTTCCCTTTAAGCATGCGTCTAATAAATCTTCTAATGTGGCATCAGATAGATCTACATTAACCACCATTTGTTTATTAATATCATCTTGACTGTAAAAAAACACACGGTCAGAGAATGATTGTAGCTTAGACAATGCTTCTTCCATATTAGCATTGTAGAGTTGTAACGAATATTTTCCATTCTGTGAAAATGATTTAGCAGATACTGAAATTACACACATGAATAACACAAACACAGTCAGTTTCATAACTCGGATAATTTTTACACAACTCTCTTTCTTATGAGAATCGTTGAACCATTTTTTTTTCATAAATTTGTATTTGTAATTTTATAAAACTGATTGTTTTTAAGGCAACTTGTATTTGCAGTACGGGTTGCTTTTTTTTTATTTATCACTTATAATTATTACGCCATCTGTAATTGTTGTTTTCAGTTTATTGGTTGTTGTAATTACATCTAGCACTTTCTTAAAATCGTCATAACGCGATATGCCACCACCAAAACGTTTATTGGCTACAGCAACATTTGTAAACTTATATTCGAAACTATACCAGCGCGACAGGTCGCGCAGTATATTATCAAGTGTTTCGCCTTTATAATACAGAATACCATTAACCCAAGAAGCGTATAGCTTTACATCAACATTTTTTACGCACATTAATCCATTTTCATCAATACTTACTTGCTGATTAGGCTGAAGAATGCGCTGTTTCCCATTATTGTGTTGATTAATTTGTACCAAGCCATGAACAAGGGTGGTAGCCATGTTTGCTTCATCCTTATAATTGCGCACATTAAAACCTGTACCTAGTACACGTATATCGTACTCATTGCCTTTAACAACAAAAGGTTTAGCTTTATTTTCCTTGACTTCGAGGAATATTTCACCTTCGAGCAATTGTATTTCACGTGTATTATTAGCAAATTGAGTTGGGTATCTAAGTTTTGTTTGTGAGTTAAGCCACACATTTGTACCATCTGCTAAAAGGAGTTTATACTCTCCACCTTTGGGGATTGATAAGGTGTTATACTCAATCTGATTGATGTTTTTTGAGGTGTAATTTAATTGATTAGCCGAATCTTTGGCGATAATAAGTCCTGCCTCTGAACTAATTTCAGCTACTTTATCTTGACCTAAAGCAATACGATTTCCGTTTCCTAGTTCGAGTATAGCTTTTGATTGACCTTTTTCAATAGATTCGACCTTAACAATAATATCGCTTACAGTTTTAGGCATATAATTTAAATACCATAAAACTATACCAGCACTAATAAGGGGTAATAGAATAGATGCTGCATATTGAATGATACGAAAACGTTTGTTTAATTTCCACACTGATCGGGTTAAGGTTTTAGAGTCAACAGTATGCCAAGCAGTATTCACATCTATAGCTAGGTAGCATTTTACATCTTTACTGCTATCCGATAATTTAAGAATAGCGTTAGCTTCACTAAGCATTTCTTTATTATCTGAAAAATAACATTTAAGCACTAATATCTGCTCTTGAGTGAGATCTTCACTCTGATGAGATAAAAGCATTTTTATTATATGAGCAGGTAATTCTTTCATGTCAGGATATTTTACCCCTTCGAAAACAAAAAGGGTAAAAAGGGTGACACGAAAATGTTTTTTTTAAATAAAAGTTAGGAATAACAATATACTATTTGCGTGCAAACGCTCTCGTAATCCTTTCATAGCACGTGATAGGGTGGTTTTCACTGTATTCTTAGAAATATCTAATTCTTCTGCAATTTCGCTGTAACTCATTTTATAAAAATAAACAGCAATAAATACTTCACGTGTTCGCTGAGGTAACTTATCTACTTCTTTTATTACATCAGCCAATTGTTTGTTAAGCTGAGTGTCATCCAAAAACATATCAGGGATAGATGATTCATATAATTCAAGACCTACAATAATATTTTTTGGCTTAGCCCTTAAATGGTTTAAGCACTTATTTTTCACACTATTGTATAAATAAGCTCTTAAATAATTCTTAACGGAAGTAAATTTATCTCCCTCCCAAAAACTAATAAATACGTCCTGAACTAAATCTTCGGCTTGTGATTCAGAATCAACAAACTTACAAGCATACACAACCAATGGTCGATAGAACTTCTTGAAAAGAAGTTCTAAACCTTGCTTGTCTCCTTTTTTCAGAAGTTGTAGTATGTCGTCTTCATGTTTCATTTGAAAGACCCCAAATATGATGAATCTATGCCACAAATACAACCTACACCAAGTTAAACATTGAAGTGCACCGCTTAAAAACTATATTGATGAGCATGTTGAAGTAGAAATAAATCTGCCTCGCAGTTTACGATACAAACCAAATAAGGATGCTCGCTGTGAGCATCCTTATTTTTTTATCAACATTCGAATTGGGCTAATAAAAGAGCATATCAAAATACTATTTCATCTTCAAACTATCCCAGAATCGCTCTAAAAAAGATTTATCAGAAATAATTATTTTACCATAAAGGGTTGTCTTAGCAGTAATAATTTGCGGGAGTTTATCTTCAAAAACAATACGAATAGATGCATTATTATTTGCATCTAAAACAGGATATTTATGAGAAATTCGTCCTACAAATGGCTATCTTAAACGCCAACTACCTTGCTTCTTCATTCGAAAAACTTGGTTTCAAAATTCTTTATAAAGGAGATAAAGGTCGTGTTGGTCACGAAATGATTTTCGACTGTAGAGAGTTCAACAAAACTGTTGGTATTACTGATGGCGATATTGCTAAGCGCTTAATGGACTACGGTTTCCATGCGCCTACTCTTTCGTTCCCAGTGCACGGAACACTTATGGTAGAGCCTACTGAAAGTGAACCACTAGAAGAACTTGATCGTTTCGTTGAAGCATTGGCTAGAATCAATGGAGAGATGAAAGAGATTGAAGATGGTGTAGCTGATGCTCAAGACAACGTTCTTAAGCACGCTCCACATACGCACATGGTATTAACTGCTGATGAGTGGAACCATTCATACTCTCGTAAGAAAGCAGCTTATCCTTTAGAGTGGGTTGCTGATAATAAATTCTGGCCTGCAGTATCTCGTGTTGATGATGCACACGGTGACAGAAACTTGATGTGTACTTGTGCACCTCTCGAAAACTATATTGATGAGCATGTTGAGGTAGAATAAATCTGCCTCGCAGTTTACGATACAAACCAAATAAGGATGCTCGCTGTGAGCATCCTTATTTTTTTTATCAACATTCGAATTGGGCTAATAAAATCGCTTTTCAAACCCAATATCATCTACCAACTATCCCAGAATCGCTCTAAAAAAGACTTCTCTGAAATTATGACCTTACCATGTAGAATGGTTTTAGCCACAATAGTTTGTGGGAATTTATCTTCAAAAACAATACGAATTGAAGAATTAATATTTGCATCTAAAACAGGATATATCTTAGATATGCTACCTACAATTATGCCCTTTGAAGAATTAAACAACAACTTAGCATCTTGATTAACCTTAACAATTAATGATTGTGGTACTTTTGCAATAGCGTAATACGTTAAGTTACCTTCGGGCATAATAACAGCTAATGCCTCCCCCTTAGTAATTGCATCTCCATTTTGAACAATACGAGAAAGCTTACCAGATAATGAAGCCTGTATCACATACAAACTATCCTGGGCTAATTCATATCCTAGAACTTCTCCTTCTCTCACAACTACTGACTTCGAATCCCAGAGTATCTGCCCCGCTCGGTTTGCTTTTAATAAGACGCTTTTAGGACTTGTTTCTACCTTCGCTGCAATACTTATTGTTTCTTTATAAGGAATAAATGCAGCCATTCCTACCAGTAAAATTAAAACTATACCAATGAGAGCAATGCCGTAGCGTAACAAAACCGACGGCACTTGCCCAATAATACTACGAACCTTCTCACTACGTAGTTCTATATTCTTTTTTTGTTCTGTCATATCTTTCACTTTTATAGGAACACAAATTGTACGGATTAAACGAGTTTTCACGAATGTTTTCATCAGTGTTTATCCGTCATATTCGTTACATCTGTGTTCTGTTATCAAAAAGGAACACTAATTTGTGCGGATAAAACGAATTCCCACGAATCTTTTTCATCAGTGTTTATCCGTCATATTCGTTACATCTGTGTTCTGTTATCAAAAAGGAACACGAATTGTGCGGATAAAACGAGTTTTCACGAATCTTTTTATCAGTGTTTATTCGTCAAATTCATTACATCTGTGTTCACTTTTTTTCGATCATTGGTAAATATTTTTCTTTTAAACTGAGGTTCTTTCCCAAAGTTGAGCAACAAGCCATCTTCAATATGGGTTGCTTTTAAATAGTTGATCAACTGACATTCATGTTCATAACACAAATTCTCGGCAGCTTTTAATTCTATAATCACTCTATTTTCAACAATAATATCTGCAAAGTAGTCTCCAACTTGGGTCCCTTCGTAAAATACTTTAATTCGCTCTTGTCGCTTACAAGACAAACCATGTTTGTGCAATTCCAAATACATCGCATTTTCATAAACCTTTTCAAGAAACCCATACCCTAATGTGTTGTACACTTTATAGTAGGCTTTGATAATTTTATTTGTTATTTCTTTTTCGAGCATAGCTTAAAGATAAAAATGATAGAACACGAATTGTACAGATTATACAGATTTTCACGAATCTTTTATTAGTGTTTATCCGTCAAATTCGTTACATCGGTGTTCTATTTTAATTTCCCAGCTCCAACTGATTCTTCACCAACTCATAATATTTACCTCGCTTTTGTGTGAGTTCTACATGATTACCGACCTCTACAATTTCGCCTTGATCTAAAACCACAATTTGATCAGCATTTTTAACTGTACTTAAGCGATGTGCAACAACCACAACCGTTTTGTCTTTATAAAAAGCTGAAAGATTTTCTACAATCGCTTTTTCATTATTGGCATCAAGTGCATTAGTTGCTTCATCGAAAAACAAGAAAGATGGGTTTTTATATACGACCCGTGCGATTAAAATACGTTGGCGTTGTCCTTGACTCACACCTTGCCCATCTTGCCCAATAACTGTATTGTAACCCAAAGGTAAAGCTTCGATATAATCAGCAATATTAGCAACTTGAGCTGCATAACGAAGACGTTCTAAATCGGGTGTATCATCAGAAACGGCAATATTCCGAGCAATGGTTTCAGAAAATAAATAACCCTCTTGCATCACAGCACCACATTGCATACGCCACCACGACAGGTTATAGGCTTCCAAATTATCCGATCCAATTTGAATAGTCCCCTCATTAGGAGAATAATAGCCTAAGAGTAATTTTATCAGGGTGGTTTTACCACTTCCACTGGCACCTACAATGGCAGTAACCTTGCCCTCGGGTATTGTTAAATTAAGATTATTCAATACATAATCAGACTGTGCCCCATTGTATTTAAAACAAAGGTCTTTAATATGGAATGCTTTATTATCAGGTAATTCGGCAAGCATGCGGTTCTTATTTTCTTCATTGTCTTGAGTATGAATTTCGTTCATCCTATCCAAACTAATACTCACATCTTGCCACTGGTAAATAAAATTCATAATTTGTTCAACTGGGCTATTCAATTGCCCCATAATATACTGCACTGCCAACATCATCCCCAAAGTCAACTGCCCATTTATCACAAAAGTGGCCGCCAATACCGTAATCAGTATATTCTTTAACTCATTAATCAGCACACTACCTGCTTCTTGATTCTGTTGCAAGGAGAGCGACTGCATATTCACAGCAAACAAATCTGCCTGTACATCTTCCCACTCCCAACGCTTGCGTTGTTCACAGCCTTGCAATTTAATTTCCTGCATACCATTAATAAGCTGATAGACCACATTCCGATTAAGCCCTTGTTGCTCAAACTGCTTATAGTCCAACACGCGTCGTTTTTTTAAGAATATTAATATCCACACGCCATAAAAAACACTTCCCACTAAGAATACAAAGAAAATTTCCAAACTATAGATGAGTAAAACCACACCGAAAGTCAGAAAACTAAACACAGAAAAAAACAATTCCAAGGTTTGGGCTGTAAGAAATCGCTCAATACGGCGATGATCCTCGATACGTTGCAAAAGATCACCCAATAATTTAGTATCAAAAAAGTGCATGGGCAACTTCATCAGTTTGATGAAAAAGTCGGAAATTAATGAGATATTAATGCGGGTACTGATGTGCAATAAAATACGATTGCGTATAAAAGCAATAGCCGTACGGCTAAATATTAACATGGCTTGGGCAATAAGTATCAACCATATAAAATGGATATCCTTACCATTAATCCCGGTATCTACTATGGCTTGGGTGAGAAAAGGAAGAAACAATTGCAAGATACTTCCAATAAGTAAGCCTAAAATAAGCTGCCTGAAAAAACGTCGATATTTTGTCAGGTATTTCCACAAAAATAAAAACCGATTTTGGTTCAGTAAAGTATCACCCTCTTGCTCATAAAAAAGATAGGTAGGTTCTAGCAACAAAGCAACACCTTTTTCTTCACCTTGCGTTTGGGTACTAAGCCAGCGATCGCAAAATTCCGCTTTGTCATATGTAAGCAATCCCTTGCCTGGATCGGCTACATAAATTTTATAGCCCTTGCGTATTTTCTTAATTTTATAAACGACTACAAAATGATTCTGATTCCAATGCACAATGCAGGGCAAAACGGCTTTATCAACCAATTTATCAAAAGTAATTCGTCCACCTACTGTTCGTAAACCGATATGCTCGGCAGCCTTACTGATACCCAAAAGCGATACCCCATCTTTCCCTATAAATGCCGAAGCACGCAAACTCTCCAGAGTAAATTGCTTGCCATAATGAGCAGCAATCATACACAGGCAAGCAGGACCACAGTCCATGGCATCGGGTTGTTTAACGAAATGTTTCATTGCTTACTTATTTTAAAATGGAACACGAATTGTACGGATAAAACGAATCTCCACAAATCTTTTCATCAGTGTTCATCTGTTACATTCGTTACATCTGTATTCTTAATTATTGGAACACTAATAACACAGATTAAACGGATCACTACGAATTTTTATCGGTGTTTATCCGTCACATTCGTTACATCTGTGTTCTATTTTACTGGAACACATATTGTACGGATTTAACGAGTCTTCACAAATCTTTTTATCCGTGTTCAATCATTTACAAAAGTTCCAGAAAGCCCAATTTTGAGGTTCATAACCTAAACTTTCACCTTATATAAACCTATCATTAGGTTGGCAAACCCTAAGCAATAGGTTGTCAACCATTCTGTTTAGGTTCGTTATACTTCCCTTTAGGTTCTCTAAACTTCCATTACGGTTTTGGTAGCTTAGTTTTTAGGTTGAACACCTAAAATTTACGCTTATTAAGCCTTCCATTAGGGAACATGACTGCACAAGTTCGCTTCCTAAGTCCAAAATTTCGGTTAGTTAAGCCAAATGCTTTAATAAATAAGCAAAGCGTTTATATGCAAAACCATACAACAGCTACAACAAAGTTTATACCTGCAAAAACGAAGCTCTAATCGCTAATAATAAAAAACCTGACGTAGTTAAATTTGCGAAACGTAAATTAAACCAGTCAGGTTGTATTCCGATTTGTATTTGAAATCAACTAATGACATCACTACATACATTTTTTATCTTCAGACACCTATCGGTATTACACTATGGTTCTATATGAAACAACTAAACTTATTCTCCAACAGTTGTTTTCTCTTCGTCAGTCCTTCTAGTACGACTAAAGAACTGTTTTAACTCATTACGCTTGGCTTCGTAGCCTGGAGCAGATGTTCCTGTTTTATAACTGGTGTAAGCATAATCGTCTAAGGCAGCTTGGTAGTTATCGTAATCGTGCAGGGTTTTAGCATTATTAATACCTGTAAGCAGGTTTTGCAAGCGTGCAATAGTGCCTTCCAAAACATTACGACTACTGAAGTCTTTGGCAAACTCATCCCAATCAACATCGGGACTACGCAAAGCCGTTTGTCCATTAGCATAATCGTTCACTTTATTTACAAACAGCTTGTTTTGTTCGCTTATACTACCATACTTGCGGCGTTCGTCACTACTAAGGTTACTTACCTTATCAGCTAGGGCGGTTTCTAAAGCTGCTAATGCCGTATTCACACTCTCTACTTGTTCTGCACTTAAATGCGTGCTAATTAGATTTTTTAATGTACTCATGGTATTTGTTTTTTAGAATTGATATTTACAATCTATTTAATTCACTCCCACTTGCTAATTTTTTTCTAATTCCTCCACTGAATCTATTAAAATTGTATTTTATTGAAAATCTCACCCATGTGTTATCAAAGTCTGGAGTCGAACCGGCAACTATGTTCCCAAACTTATCCTCCCACGAATTGTCTGAGGAATTAAATATATCATTAGCCATAATACTAATGTTCAATTTCTTACTATAAAAAGAGGTGTTTAAGCCAACAGATAGTTTGTATTTGCTCCCCCAAGCTGTCATTAACTCTTCACTACTGCTAGAATATGAAAAGCTGGCAAAAATATTTGTTTGATGAGTAATAGAGTAATCATTTTTCGTTTGAAAATACCACGAGGATTTTTTCACCTTTCGTTTATCACCTAAATAAGGAATTTCAATAAAAGGTTTTGCACCTCCTAAACTAATGATACTGCTAAACTTTTTCAGGGAATAGTTATAATCAATATTTACAAAAACATATTCAGCCTTATTAACATTCACAGGCGTGTACTTAATAATATCCTGATTACTTTCATCATTAATTGCACTTAGTATGCGTGCATTTTTCTCATATTTATATCCCATATTAACTGAAATCCCCTTGAACAATCCTAATGTGAGATCGACATTGTGGCTTATACTTGGTTTTACTTCAGGATTGCCCACTTTATAGGAAAGCGAATTAAAATAAGTAATATCGGTACTCAATTCATCAAAAGTAGGGCGATTGATTTTTTTAGAGTAGCTTAATGTTATATTCTGTTTATCTGAGATCTTTTGATTTATTAAAAATGTCGGAAACCAACTAACGTAAGTTGAATCTAATACTATAATTCCATTCGAACTAATATATGTATCGGTGTATTCGTAACGCAAACCTCCTTGCAAACTTAATCTATTAAGCTCCTTTTTTAATGTAAAATAAGCTGCCGCTATATGATCCTTTATTTGATCTTTTGTTTTATAATTAATCTGATTTGCATCTTGATTCTTTGAACTTACATCACCCAGATTTTCGACTTTTGATAATTTAATTCCCGATTGAAATTTTATTGATTTGAAAATAGGGCTTTGGTAATCGACTTTACCACTGTAGATATCGTAATCATTATGACTATCAATTAAAGTTTTCAATTTGGAATTATTGGTCATATTTTGTTCGTCTATGTCTTCGATTGAGTTATACTTAACTTTTGTATAATCGCCAACCGCTGATAATGAACGTAAGCTATCAACAGTGAATTCATAATTCACATTGTAGGTTTGCAAATCATAATCACTATTTTTATCTTTAAAAATACTCCCTTTATTTTTTAGCTCATTTGTTCTACTAATATATTGTTCGGCATTCGACTTTTGATTTCTACCATTTGAGATATACGAATATTGAAGTCCAATATTATTTCTCTTATTGATTTCCTGATTAATACTTGCAAAAAGATTATTCTTTTTTACTGTAGCTTTCCTTATCAAATCCCTCCGATTATCAATCATATAATTATCTTGATTATTTATTTCATAAGAATCCTCATAATTTTTTGATTTGATATAGCCATATGAATAATTAACTGATACCCTTGTTTTATTAATTTCACTATTTAACTGTATTCCATTTATAATGCGAAATTTTCTTGCAAAATAATTTCGATTATAGATTTGTAATTTAAGCTGATCTTTAGTGATTTTCTTTGTTTTGATCCTTAAGACCGCCTTGCCCGATGCGCTATACTTAGCCGAAGGACTCCGATCGATCTCTATGCTTTCAATATCGTCAGATTGAAAGCTTTCTAATTCTGCCTTATTCTGAACTTCCTTATTATTGATAAAAATAATAGGAGTTCCTTTACCAAATACAGTGATATTGTTATCATTATCCACAATCAATCCTGGGCTTCTCTGTAATGCATCAATAAGGTCTCCAGCTTGGCTAAGTGAGGTTCCTTTCACATCAATTATTAGCCTTCCTTCGACCTGCTTAAATACTGGCCGTTTCGCTCTTATGACTACCTCATCCAATTCTAAAGTTTTCATTTGAATAGTTCCAACATCTATGGAACTATTCTCTGAAAAATTAATCAGTCGTTTTACTGTTTGATATCCAACACAGGAAATCTGCAATATGCACTTAACTTCTTTAATGTTATTAAACTCAACACAACCATCTATAAAAGCACCTCCGGTGATAATACTCAAGTCGGAAGTGTTTAATATTGCAGCTGTAAAATACTCAAGAGACTTATTATTACGATCAATTACCTTACATCTAACATGAGTAGATTGAGAATATAAATTATTGAAATGAAATAACAAAGTAATAATTATCCAACAGGTTCTTTTCATGCTTCAAGCTTATTTAACTCTTGTTCATAATGCATTTCTAATAGTTTAGGAAGATCCTCAAAATTTATTGGACAGACATCATAATCTGTACCATTTAACTTATGCTCGTATCTAAAAAGGCTACAACCTCCATCGCATACCGGAAAAAGAGTACATTCTTTGCATTTGGAATCGTTAAACATATCTGTTCCTACCATATATTCTGATAAAATGCTATAATTATATTCATCAGAAAAAATATTTCCTACAATGCGATCTTCTTTTCCTAAATCTACCCAACATTTATATAATTCGCCACTTGGACCAACAACAAAACTGTTTATATAATCTGCTGTACATCCGATATCTTTAGGTTCTAGATAAAATTTAACATCTTTAATTCCATATTTGAAATGAAGATTTTTAAAAAAAGTAATACGTTCTTTATGTTTTAAACATTTAACTTTGCATCCACCATGATCCGCAACAATAGCCATATGAATACTAAGATTCTTATGTTCCCATCTTTTAGACAACATTGAATAAAGTTGGTGAAAGTCTTTTTCATTTTCTTTATGAAGATTAATACGTATTTTCACATGACATTCTGGGATAATTTCTGTCAAAATATCAATATTCTCAACAATTATATTGAATGTTGGAATTCCTGACTTATGTTTTCTGCTTTTATTATGAGTATCTGGTAAACCATCAATAGTTATTTGAACTGAATCAAGGTTGTGTTCTTTTAGTTCATTACATTTTTCTTTATCTAGTAGAAATCCGTTTGTAACTAAATTATGAGAATCTAATTTAATTTTCTTTGACCTTTTGATTTTATTAAGAATATCAATCATAGTGTCAAATGCTAATAATGGTTCTCCTCCATGCCAGCATAAACTTAAACTCCCAAATCTGCTATTAGATTCAATATATTCAAGAAGTTTATTTTGCACTTCTTTACTCATTGTGTTAGTTGCAAGATCGGACTCATAACAGTAAGGACAGGCAAAATTACAAGCCATCGTAGGAGCTATTACTATTCCAAAATTAGATTTAGAGAAGCATTTGTGGTATTTTAAAAATTTCCGTTGAATATAAAAATTATCATCTTCATTATTAGATACAAATACATGTGAATTTTGAAGAGCTTTGAGAATCTTCTTATCAATGGTTTTAATCAGATTAGGATTATTTTTACACTCTTTTAAGTTATGAAATAGTCTTTCACTAATTTTTAAAAATGAATTTGTTCTGGAGTTATAGATAAAATATCCATATTTTGCCGAATCCATCAAGTAATTGTATCTTGAAAATTGCATTTTTTAATTTTATTAAGTTGAGTAAAAAGGAGTTTATCTTATAATAAGATAAACTCCTTTTATTTAATTTACCAAGCTGAAATAACTTTATTGTAAATAGAACGAGTCCCTCCACGTCTGCATAAATCGGCCGAAGAATCTGAACCATCTTTACAATAAAGAACATGATCTTCCTTTCCTCCTCTAATATTTTTTAGTTCTTTTGTCAATATATCAATAGGAGCAACTACTATTTTAATGTCTGTTATTTTTTTCATCGTGATTTTTTTTAAGATTAAAAATATTTTTCATAGAGCTCCTTTCCTTTTGCAATTGCAAAATTCACCTCTTTCTATGAGCATTGTACTTGCATACAGGGAGTTTCAGCTACTATTGCCTCCTCCGGTAGAGGGTGGATATATTCTTATTTGTAATCCAGGGAGGCCAATTTCCTAAATTAGTTTTACCTAGAATGTGTATTGTTGTTTTATTCATGATCTATTGATTTTTTTCTAAATACTTATCATTTGATTATATGTTTATTTTTTCTTTAATTGTTGCTCATAATGTAACTCTAAAAGCATTGGAAGATCATCTACATCAATAGGGCAAACATTATACTCAGTCCCATTCAATTTATGTTCATATCTAAAAAGGTTACAACCACCATCACAAACAGGAAACAGAACACATTCTTTACATTTAGGATCATTAAATATGTCTGTTCCCATCATATATTCAGCTAATAACTCCTGATTGAAATCATTACTTGATATATGTCCTATAGTACGGTCTTCTTTTCCTAAATCAACCCAACATTTATATAATTCTCCTTGTGGTCCAATAATAAATGTGTTATCAAAATCTGCTGTACAAGCAACATTCTTTGGTGTTAAATAAAAATTAACATTCTCAATTTTGTGATCTAAATGTAGATCCTTGTAAAAACTCACTCGTTCTCTAAGTTTTAAACATTTAACTTTACAACCGCCATGATCTGTTGTAAAGGATGGATTAATTGTTATATTTGGATTGTTCCATCTACTAGATAATTCCTCATATAGTTTTGGAAAGTCATTTTCATTTTTTTTATGAATATTCACACGAATATTTATATGAATATCATTTAATATTCGTTGTGCATGATCTATATTTTCAAGTATTTTTTTAAATGTTGGTAGTCCTGATTTGTGGATCCTACTTTTATTATGCGTTTCTTCTAAACCATCAATTGTAATTTGTACATAATCAAGTTTGTATTTTTTGAGTATCATACAAGTTTCTTCATCTAGAAGATATCCATTTGTCACCAAATTATGTTGTCCAATATTTATTTCTTTAGAATCAAAAACTTGAGTCAAGATATTCTGCATCGCTTCAAATGCCATAAGAGGTTCTCCTCCATGCCAAGTTAAATTTACTGAGTCAATACCTTTGAATGATTCAATAAAATCAACAATTTTATTTTGTATTGAAACTTCCATTTTTGTTGGTGGCAAATCTGATTCATAACAATAAGGACATGCAAAATTACATGCTATTGTTGGAGCAATGACAATCCCCAAATTAGATTTAGATAAACATTTCTTGTATTTAATGTATTTCTTTTGGTTAAAGAAATTCTCATCATCTGTTCTATTAACTAGTATTTTGGCTTGTTTTAACGATGACATTGTATCCTGATCTAAATCACTGAATGAAGATGATGAATCTTTTAACAATTCTAGTGTTGTATAAAGGCCTTCATCTATTCTAAGAAAAGAATTTGTTCTTGAGTTATAAATAAAGTGACCATATTTACTCGAATTAAATTGATAATTATATTTAGAATATATCATTTATTGGGATGTTTTAATTAAGAAGCTATCTCTAATTTTGAGATAGCTTCTTTTCTATTAAAAAAATCTTGCTTCCACATTTGAATCTAAAACAAGATCTGTTTATTTTACCATGCAGAAAAACTCGTCTTCTCGGTTACTATTTTCCCTGAATTGCACCCATCTGTACAATCACTATCCACAGGAGCACTATAACCACCTTTAATATGCTCTAATTCTTCATTTAAGATATCCTGTGGCTCTACAACAATTTCTAATATTTTTTTCATTTTTCTTGATTTTTAATATAAATTAATATTACCACGCAGACAGCTCAAGCTTTCCTGTAGTTATCTTCCCATTATTGCATCCATCAGTGCAATCACTATCAATAGGAGCATTATAACCACCTTTAATATGCTCTAATTCTTCATTTAAGATATCCTGTGGCTCTACAACAATTTCTAATATTTTTTTCATAATATTCTTATTACTACTTATTTAATTAAAAAAGTTATCCATTCCTTTTACAATTGGCAATTGCAAAACTCCCCCCTATGCAGTAGCTTTGTCCTCACTTACAGGTAGTTTTAGCTACTATAGCCGCCTCCGGTAGAGAATGGATACTATTCATGTGTAATCCGGGGCGGCTATTTTCCTAAGTTATTCTTTCCTAAAAAGTGAATTGTCATATCAATTAGATTAATTTTTCTACTTAGTCACATTCTTTTCTATTACACATATACTCTCACCTCTTTCCCATCAATAACAACGATAACAACGATAACGTAATCTCTTCTTTCTCCACCCTTTGTTAGGGTTAATTCCTTTTGGCTTAATATCTCAATCGCTTACTATTTTTTCCCATTTTCATAACTTCCATCTTTAATAAAAGACAAGGCTACCAAGACAATTGTATAAAAATTCATAAACTACAACTCCTTAATACTCAAAACCAATCTTTTTATGTAGCCTCATCATTCAAATACCATAAGGATTACTACACATATATCCTCACCTCTTCTCCATCAATAATAACGATAACATAATCTCTATTCTCTCCACCTTTCACTAAGGTTAATTCGTTTCGGCTTAATTCCTCAATCGCTTTGCTGCTCTTTCTTGTTTTCATGATTTCTACTTGTTATAAAGTGAATTATTCATTTTAAACTTCCTTGAAGTTAAAACCTCAAATCTTAAAAAACGATTAGCTTTATGATTAGAAACCTAATCAAACAGCAGACAGTTTTCTAATCAAAAACAAGCAAAACAATTACTTTTAAATAAAAATCAGGTGCAAATAAAATAGGATACAGAGAACACAACTCAGTATTAATCGGGCATGATTGAGTTTATTATCTTTCTAATCGCAATATTCGATTACAATTTGATTAGAAAAGTCAGTCTGTTTTGATTAGAAAAAGAGCATTCTTTTTTGACAAAAAATACAATTTAGAATTGTTCTAATGGAGGGAGCATTATTTTTTCATGAAAAGAAACATATCTTTATTTTATGAAACGTCCATGACGTAAAACTTTTCGCACACAAGGAAATGATTATATGGTAAGTTCCATATGGCAACTAAAAAACAAATTATAATCATATGAAAAGCAACTTATTCAAACGAATTGGAATAGCGGCAATACTAATACTAAGCATACTTGTTGGTTCGCAAGGACTGTGGTTGTGGCAACAGTTGGAGCAAGAGAAACAAACTTTTGCATTGAAGATAGAAAACGCCTTACAAGGCATGATAAATTTTCATGCTTTACAAGGCTATAGTTCTACTGATTCTACAAAACCAAACGTGGCTACTATTTCAATGGAAGAACCAACAAATGAAGAAAAAAACAAAGATACTACAGATGCATTGGGGAAATTTGATATCAGCACAAAAAAATACATTCCTAATTTTGCTTTAGGAAAACTTATAGAAGCCTCATTTACAGACAAAAGTTTGTCGAATGGTGAATTCAAAATAAAAACTGTTGACTCATTATTTATTAGCAACTTTCCCGATTATGAAAAAATAACAAGCTATCGCCTACAATTTTTAAAAAACGAAAAGATCACAGATAGCCTATCTCATGGAGAGATGAGTAATAAATCGTTAACAGGCTCTCCTTCAACTATACACTTACAACTACCTCTGGGTACAAAAGGAAGCTATGTTTTGGCTGCTGATTTTCAGTTGGAAACTTTGCCTTTTTTACGACAAATGGTATTTTCAATAGGTATATCGGCACTCGCTATTATTTTAGTTGCTTTTTTTATGCTATGGCTCTTGTGGGCATTGCAACGACAAATATCACAGTTACAATGGCGAGAACGAGCCGTAAGTGGTATTGTGCACGATTTAAAATCGCCCCTATCCTATGTCTATACCTTTTTAGATTATCTGGCAAGTAAGGAACAGCAGCCTGCAATGCAGAGACAACTTGCAAGTGCAAGTACCAATATCTCCAAATTGACCCATAAAATGGATGTTCTACTAACATTATTCCGTTCAAAGAAGAAAAAAATTGTCATCGAGCCTGCTCCCTACAATTTGGCGCAAAAGTGCAGAGAGTTACTATCGGAACTGGAAGTCATTTATCAAGAAAAGAAAGTTGTATTCAAGCTATCTATTCCCGATGACTTAAAAATCAATGTAGATCCTCTTTATTTCGATGCTGCCTTGCGTAATTTGTTAGATAATGCATTGAAATATTCTGACACACCTGCAAAATTGACCATTACATCAATAGCAAAACAAAAAGGGTTATACATTTGTATTGCAGATTCAGGTAAAGGCATTCCTAAAAATGAACAAAAGAAAATCTTTCAAGAATTCTACCGTACTGACAACAACAGCAAAGGACATGGTATTGGATTGGCTTTTACCCAACAGATAATAAAAGCCCATAAAGGACGTATTAGTTTAGAAAGTGAAATTGGAAAAGGAAGTACATTTTGTATTATTTTGCCTACCTCAACAATAGTGTAATTGCAAATTAGAAAGTGATCATGAGAAAACTGAAAATATTATTTGTTGATGATGACATCAATTTAGGAGGGTTTGTTAGTACTGTATTGGAAACAGATTACAATTACCATGTGCATTTCCAAAATACATTAATAGGTATCGATACGATTATACAAACTCTTGAACCAGATATTATTATTTTAGATGTAGAGATAGGTGAAGAAAACGGTATAGATAAAGCCAAAGAGATTGTGGCTAAACATCCTCAGATTCCAATAATATTTGTATCATCTCACACCGAAGATGACTTTATAACTCGTGGGATAAACACAGGAGGAAATGCATACTTACCAAAACCCTTGTCTATTCCTGTTCTTGTTTCTTACATTCAACACTTTACCACAAATACACAACAACAACAACAACAACAACAACAACAACAAGTAATAGAAATCTCTAATTATCAACTAAACTTACTCACAAACGAACTTTCATACCAAAGGCTATTAATTAAAAAGCTTAGCCCTTTTGAAAAAAATACTTTAGAATTGCTCATGCAGCATCCTAACGAAGAGATAACAAAAGAACAGTTAGCAGAAAAACTGTGGAGACATTCTTTGGAAAAACAAAACATTGCCAGTTTAAATAATATTTTATCTAAACTGAGAGATTTATTTAAAGATAATTCTTCACTTAGAATTGACACAATAAGAGGCCTCGGGTATATTTTGAGACAGGAAGTTTGAGAAATAAGTTGTGATTTAACAATCTCACGAAAAACAACAAAGTAAGCTTATTGATTTATGAAAATAAATCCTTACTTTTGCCAAATTAATAGTTCAAACAGAAACAATTTAATTTAAGTACTATGTATTTATCAGCAGAAAAAAAACAAGAGCTTTTCGAACAATACGGAAAGTCTAATAAAGACACTGGGGCTGCAGAATCTCAGATCGCTTTATTTTCTTACCGTATTGCCCACTTAACAGAGCATCTTAAGAAGAATAGAAAAGATTACAGTACCCAACGTGCGCTGCAATTACTAGTAGGTAAAAGAAGAAGCCTATTAGATTACTTAAAAGCAAAAGATATTGAAAGATACCGTGCTATTATTTTGGCATTGAAAATGCGTAAGTAATACTTATAATATTAGCAATTCTGAGCAATCGGGATTGCTTTTTTTATTTAAGTACGGCAACATCTCGCCTTATCCGAATATAAGTTTGAATAAAACTACAAATGATGAATGTAATCGAAAAAACAATTGAATTAGGTGATGGAAGGTCCATCACAATTGAAACAGGAAAATTAGCAAAACAGGCTGATGGAGCTGTTGTAGTAAAAATGGGTAAGACCATGTTGTTAGCTACTGTAGTATCTGCCAAAAATGCAAAGCAAGATGTTGACTTCTTGCCATTGTCGGTTGACTACAAAGAGAAATATGCTGCACTAGGTCGTTTCCCTGGTGGATTTATGAAAAGAGAAGGTCGTCCTTCTGACTATGAAATTTTAGTATGTCGTCTTGTGGATCGTGCCCTACGTCCATTATTCCCTTCAGATTATCACGCTGATACATTCGTATCAATTAGCTTGATTTCTGTTGATGCAAACGATATGCCTGATGCCCTTGCTGGACTTGCAGCTTCTGCAGCTATTGCAGTTTCTGACATTCCATTCCTAGAGCCTATTTCTGAGGTTCGTGTGGCTAGAGTCAATGGCGAATTCATGATTAATCCTACTCGCGAGAATTTAGCACTTGCTGATATGGAAATTATGGTTGCTGCAACCATGGAAAACATTATGATGGTTGAAGGTGAGATGAAAGAAGTTTCAGAAGCAGAAATGCTTGAAGCTATCAAAATCGCTCACGAAGCAATTAAAAAACAATGTCAGGTTCAAGTTGAATTAGCTGAAGCGGTTGGAAACACAACTAAAAGAGTTTATTGTCACGAAGAAAGCGATGAAGAACTTCGCCAGTTAATCGCTGACAAAACTTATGCAAAAGTATTAGAAGTTGCAAGACTTCAAAATCCTAATAAACACCAACGTTCAGATTCTTTTGCAGCTGTAAAAGAAGAGTTTGTTGCTGAATACTCAGAAGGAAAAGATGCTTCAGAGATTAACATGAGCCTAATCGGACGCTATTTCCACGATGTGGAAAAAGATGCTATTCGCGAAATGGTTCTTGAAGATAAGGTTCGTTTAGATGGTCGTAAGACTGACGAGATTCGTCCTATCTGGTCTGAGATTGATTACCTTCCAAATGCTCACGGTTCTGCTGTGTTTACTCGTGGTGAAACTCAATCTTTAACTACAGTAACATTAGGTACTAAGTTAGATGAGAAGATGATTGATGATGTACTTTTCCGTGGAAAAGAGAAATTTACACTTCACTATAACTTCCCTCCTTTCTCAACTGGTGATGCACGTCCTTCTCGTGGACTTTCTCGTCGTGAGGTTGGTCATGGTAACCTAGCACATCGTGCTCTTAAAAACATGCTTCCTGATGAGTGTCCTTATGCAATTCGTATTGTTTCGGATATTCTTGAGTCAAACGGATCGTCTTCAATGGCTACTGTTTGTGCAGGTACATTAGCACTTATGGATTCAGGTATCCAAATGAAGAAACCAGTTTCGGGTATCGCAATGGGACTTATCTCTACTGAAGGTGCTAAGAAATATGCTATTCTTTCGGATATTCTAGGTGATGAAGATCACTTAGGTGATATGGACTTTAAAGTAACAGGTACTAGAGATGGTATTACAGCTACTCAAATGGACATTAAAGTAGACGGATTACCTTACGAAGTTTTAGAGCAAGCCTTAATGCAAGCTCGCGAAGGTCGTCTTCATATCTTAGATAAAATTGCTGAGACTATCGAAGCTCCAAGAGAAGATCTTAAAGATCACGCTCCTAGAATTGTATCCTTAGTTATTCCTAAGGAAATGATTGGTGCTGTAATCGGACCCGGTGGTAAGATTATTCAAGAGATTCAAGAAACTTCAGGTGCGGTTATCGTTATTGAAGAAGTTGACGGAAAAGGTCATATTGATATTTCAGCTAACAACAGAGAAGCCATTGATATTGCATTAGGTCGTATCAAAGGTATCACTGCAGTTCCTGAAGTTGGAACAATTTACAAAGGAAAAGTGAAGTCGATTGTTGCCTTTGGTGCTTTCGTTGAAGTTCTTCCTGGTAAAGATGGGTTACTTCACATTTCTGAAATCGAACATCGTAGACTAAATACAGTTGACGAAGTATTGAAAGAAGGAGATATTGTTGAAGTACAACTTATCGGTATCGATGCTAAAACAGGTAAATTAAAACTTTCTAGAAAAGTTTTATTACCAAAACCAGATAAAAACTAGAAATATACTCTAGTCTATCAATTGGATAAGAGAAACGGGATTAATTCCCGTTTCATCTTTCCACACCACCAAATACTTCGACAAGCAGCATAAACCAAGTGGTTCTTCCCAATAGAATTCAGGACAGGCTGTATACGACGGTTCCCTAATTTACGCCCTTGATTTTTCGATAATAATCCGCAAAAAAAAAAGATATCCAGCTTGCTTTAAACGGTCATTGGTGATAGAAGTATTTCAAATGGGGTATTGGATGTTATCCAATATACTTTCCGTCCTTCACTGGGTAACATTTATTTACTTTCACTTCTAAGGTTCAGTCCTTCCCAAATCAAGTCGTTTAATCTGGTACTATGACCTCGGCTTACTTCTCA
>JADGEF010000116.1 GCA_016744515.1 Marinifilaceae bacterium
TAACCTAAAGATACAACAAAATCAGGGCTTGCCGTGGTTGCATGCTATTTTTTTTACTTCTATAATGCACTAATTATTGGGTGCGAAACTTGAGTTATAACTCTATATGGTTTCATCTTTCTAGTTTGTTCAAAAGTAAAAAAAATATTTTGTTTAGGAAGCATTACGGTATAACATGATTGTTTTGTATTTTACAACTCTTGATTTTCAGGCTGATGTGATTGTGTTGTAGTCATGTTATTTCTTAACAGTTCCTTAGTTGTGGTATGGCGAGTTATATAAATAAAAGGAAAAATAGACGATGAGTTTAATAGAAATTTATATGTGAAAAGAAGTCGTGCGGTAAATGAAAGAATAATTCGTCAATTTAATCTCTTTGGGTTAAACTCCCCGCCCCTTGGGGCGAAAAAAAATAAAATAATCCATCATGATACCCCGTCTGCTTGCAGCGGGGAGATTCATTGAAAACTAAAGGGTGCATAAACGCCTAGCTCTAACAACTAAGTGTTCGTGTGGTAAAAACTGCCTAACATGAACGATCTATTGACGTGGCATTAGCATAATTGCTAGCTTATGGGGGAATGTAAATAAACCTGCATTCTCTTTTTTTTGTTAACTTCGACAAACTAAAGGATAAAACACTTTTACGTTGTGTGCAAAACAAATTAACCTAACCTAATACAAAATGAGAAAAGCAATCGTAATTATTTTTTTAGGATTAATATTGGTATTGACTAGTTGTAAGTCAAGGAATTCCATCAGCCTATCAATCGCTTTAGAGAAAATAAAACATATTGAATCTGCTTCATATAATTCAACGAATTATTTCTGTTATTCAGGAGATACTATCCCAATAGATGAGAAAAATTTTGAATATTTTAAAGAGTATACACTATTATCTGACACTTTTGTAGGAGCCTCATATGTAAAGTTTGAATTAAAAGATACTACAAAAATGATTTTTGCTTATGACGGAAACATTAAAACAAGAATTAACTGGAAAGACTATTCTCTTCAAACGGATGATTTTAGCAAAAATCCTTGGCCATATAGAACGGTATTAGCTCCATTTTTTGCAAAGTCCAAAGCACTAATTGAATATGCCTTAAATACAGATGATAGTCTTAGAATTGATTCTATTGTTTATGAAACCGCTGTTGCTTATAAGATCTCATTTATAAATGAGAGAATCGAACTTGTTGGCAGACTACCAATACACATTACAGAATTGGGTTCTAATGAAGGTGTAATCTCGGAATATGTTTTATGGATTAATCGGGAAACAAAACTCCCATTCAAATTCCAAAGAACTTTACCTGATAATACAATGGTTGAGGAAATAAGTAATATTAGAACGAACCATCTTAATAGTGAAGGGCTCATTATTTCAAACTATATACCTTCTGATATGCCTCAACAATTAAAAAATAGAAAGTATTCTACTGAAGATTTAATAAATACAGTGGCTTATAATTATAACTTAAGAGATCTTAAAGGTCAATACCATAACCTAGAAGAAGTTTCTAGCAAAGTGTACATGATAAATCTTACAAGTATATTCTGTGGAGCATGCAAAATGTCAGAGCCATACCTTAAAGGATTAAATAAAAAGTATAACAAAAAGGACTTTAGCTTTATTTCATTGTATGATGAAAAAGAGAAAAAAGGCTTATTGAAATATGCTAATGATAAAGAGTTGAACTATGATGTTTTACTTGTTGATAAACAAATACAAGAAGCTTATAAACTAAATATGCTCCCTACATTTCTCATTCTTGACAAAGACAAAATAATTAAAAAAATAATATATGGTTTTGGAAAAGGAAAGACTGATATTGAAATTGAAAAAGCCATTGAGGAACTCTTATAAAAGTTCAGCACACAACAATGTATATGAAAAATAAGCGAAATAGTAGTGATTTAAAGGATTGTAGCCCGTTTCATCTTTATTGTAAATTGAAAAAATCGAGTTTCGCAGTCGGCTACTATTCGACTATTTACTGTTACCATGCATTAAGGTAAATATCGGTGAAAAGTTATACTAATTGATTATTTTTAAGAAAATTAGGTAGATGAATAATTCAAATATTGAAATATACACTACAGAAAATGGCAAGACTGAAATTCAAGTTCAGTTTGATGAAGATACGGTTTGGTTGAATCAATATCAACTGGAAGAATTATTTGAAACAAACAGGACGTTTCCTTAGTAATGAAATTTTATATGCAAAAAATAATATGAGACAAAAAGCACCAAGTATTTTGCACTTGGTGCTTTTTTTGTATTTTTAGTACATGTTTAAATAATGCGAGACAATATGCACCCTATTAAAAAATTAGAAAAGCTACCTCCCAAAAGAGAAGAAATAGAAACGCTTGAAATTTTACGCCAATTAAGTAAATCATCAACAGCATTGGGTGAACTAAAAGGAATTGCAAAAATAATTCCTAATCAAGCAATGCTTATAAATGCAGTAGTACTACAGGAAGCTAAAGATAGTTCTGAAATTGAAAATATCATTACCACACAAGACGAATTATACAAAGCTCTCTCAATATCAGGAAATCAATCATTACAGATTAAAGAAGTTATCAATTATAGGAAAGCAATATTTTCAGGAGCGGAAATAATTCATAATCAAGGATTTTTAAGATTAAGAGATCTTGTTGAGTTACAAAAGACTATTATCGAGAACAATGCAGGCATAAGAAGTATGGCAGGAACTGTTTTAAAAAATGATAAAACAGGAGAGCTTGTTTACACACCACCTCAAGAAAAAGAGGAAATACTAGACTTACTTTCGAATTTTTTAGACCATTTTAATATAAAGGAACCCGATTTATCACCGTTAATTAATTTAGCTATTTTACATTACCAATTCGAGAGTATCCACCCTTTTTATGATGGAAACGGAAGAACAGGAAGAATACTAAACATATTATACTTAATCATCAACAATTTATTAGATATTCCGATACTATATCTAAGTTCATACATAAATGAAAACAAGTCTGAATACTACAAATTACTTAACCGAGTAAATAAAGAAGACGAGTGGGAAAATTGGATTCTTTATATGCTCAAGGCGGTTGAAATAACTTCAAACAGAACAGTTGAAAAAATTAATTCCATTAAAATATTACTTGATAAAACAATAATAAAAGCACAAGAGAAAGCGACTAAGATTTACCGAAAAGAACTTATTGAATTGCTATTTGAACATCCTTATTCTAAAATTGAATTTGTAGTAAGCAAACTTGGAGTTGAACGAAAAGCAGCATCAAGATACTTGAAACAATTGGAAGAAATCGGAGTGTTGAAATCGCAAAAAATAGGACGAGAAACTATTTATATAAATACAGAATTGATAGAAATATTAAAAAGAAACTAAGCCCAACAACTAAGCGTTTGTGTGGCAGGAACTGCCCAACATGAACGATGGGTTGATTAAGCGTTAAGAGAATTGTTAGTTTATGGGGATAATCTAATCTGCGGAACTTTTAGCAAAGGGAAATATTGTAATATGAAGCCCCTTAAATTCAATACAGAATTTGGGTTTAGAAATAAAATAACATTAATAGATAAATTTGATCTTAAATTCAATTAGTAAATGCAACTTTTACAGTGTAGTAAGTACGCAAGCCCAATAAAAGCTAAATTTCATGGGCAGTAATCCCTTAATTTGGATTGACGAGAGAGAGGCCTCGCCAAGAGGTGTATAAAAAAACAAGCCAGCTCGACTTCTCGAACTGGCTGAAACAATTACAACTAAACGATTAATTATTTGGCTAATTCGCCTACTAATCTATCAAATTCAATTTGATTATCTTTTACAGCACTTAGTTCTGTAGCAGGCTGACCAGTTATTAGCTTAATGCGGTACTCACTATCTGAGGGGATAAGAAGTTCTGTTAGATTTTCTATTCCTTTAAGATTTTGTTTTATACGTAGTACATAATTACCGTTACTTTTAAATGTGTACCCTTCATGTGTAAGAAAGTTCTTTTGAAGGGTTAGTTCAGTTATTGGTAAAAGTTTTCTGGCGTTAGTTTTTTGCCAGTAAACTAATATAATGCCATTGTCATACATATCTTCGTCTAGTGCAGAAAAATCGATATCTCTTGTTAATGTTTTGCTAAAATGCTCAACGTCATTAGTATTCCATGAAACCCAATTAGATGATGCTACTGTTGCTATAAACGTGCGCACATTAGCGTTCCCATCAGCACCTTTAAGCATTAAGCCCATTCCCCAACCACCATTGCTACCTGGTAAGGATGCACCTCTTTGGCTTTTAGGTCCATAAAGGGTATAAGTTTCTTTGTTGAGATAGTAGTCTCCCCAAGTACCCGTTGTGGAGGTTGGTATAACTGTACCTGATAGCGTTTTAGTTCCATCAGTACCATCTTCTCCATTAGTACCATTGGTTCCGTTTGTACCATCAGTACCATCTTCTCCATTAGTACCATTGGTTCCGTTAGTTCCATCAGTACCATTTTCACCTTTTAGCGAGAAAAATTCAGCACCTTCCCAGCTTGCATTTTCTTTTTTAGGACCATATAGCATACCAGTAGTGCTATTAAAATAATAATCGCCTTTAATACCCGTTTCAGTAACAGGTTCGCCTTCGCCGCTATAGATTATTGAACCATCTGCTCCGGCAGGTCCCACTACGCCTTGTATACCTTGGTCGCCTTTAAGACCATCAGTTCCTATTTCACCATCGTCACCACTACATGCTACAATACTAATGTTTAGAGCTAGAATAGCTACTAAGAAGTAATAAAATTTACGTGTTCTCATTTTTTTGGGTATTTTTAAAATTGATTAGAAAAATGGAATCTCTAGTTAGTTTAGATTCCTATTGATTTATTCCGGAGGTTGCTGCCTCCGGAATTTTAATAAACGAGTCCTATTGATACCAAGAGTGCCCCTAATACCAAAGACAATATAAAACTTACGCCTATGATGCATATTAGACTAATTACAAAGAAGTTTGTCTTTTTTTCTTCAGGCACATTGCTTATTGGTTTGAAACCTATATATAGAATATATAAGCTGTAAATTCCTGCTACCAGACCTAGTATCGATAATGCAGGAACTAAATAGAAAACTCCTGCCAACCATGAGGGGGTATAAGCATATACAACCAATTTTAGAGATTTATTAAGACTTACTTGTGTGCCAAATGATGGAGCAAGTTTATGAATGCACCAAGCACTGATAAAAACACCAAGAAATGCCCCAATAAAAGCAATAATAGCTTGATTAAGTCCCCAGCTAATTGAACTTGCCCTAAAATAAGAGTTAGAGCCGATAAGCCCATAACCTATAAAAGATGCTATTGTAGGAATCAGTACAAGAGGTAGCATGTAATTTAATACAAGATCTTTTGTTGTTGTTGGCTCATTTTTAATTTCGTCCCAAGCACTTTTAGGATTAATTACGACGAGTTTTATTCGCTTTAATAAGTGATCTATATTTATCATGGTTTTTGTATTTCTATGGTTTATGATTCTAATAAACTGTTTAAAATTCCACCACTATCTTCTTTACTACTGTTAGATCCTCCTGTGCTTAGTTGGCTAATTAGTTTACTAATTGGCATAGATTGTAACCAAACTGTTCCTGTACCGCTTAGGGTAGCAAGAAATAAACCTTCGCCACCAAATACCATCGACTTTAGGTTACCTGCTCGTTCAACACTAAAATCTATTCCTTCTTGGAAACCAACAACACAACCTGTATCTACTCTAAGAGTTTCTCCATTTAGTTCATGTTTAACCAAAGTACCTCCAGCGTGAATAAATGCTCTGCCATCTCCTTGTAATTTTTGAAGAATAAATCCTTCGCCACCAAAAAAACCAGCACCTAGCTTACGGTTTAAATGCATACTAATTTTTGTTCCAAGGGCTGCACATAAGAACGCATCGCGCTGCACAATTACGGAACCTCCCAATTTATCGAGTTCGAGAGGAACAATTGTACCAGGATAAGGCGCTGCAAAGGCCACATGACTTTTCCCTGTTCCTATATGGGTAAAGTGTGTTATAAATATTGATTCGCCAGTAATTTTTCGTGATGCAGCCGAAATAAGTTTACCAAATAAGCCTTTTTCGGGTTCGGAACCATCGCCCATTTTTGCTTTAAACTCAATACCCTCTTTCATATACATCATTGCTCCAGCTTCTGCAATAACTGTTTCTTGAGGATCTAATTCTATTTCAACATACTGAATGTCGTGTCCACCAATTTTGTAGTCTACTTCGTGTGAAATCATGTTTTGAATATTTAGATTATGGTTAATATTATAATGGTTCGGTGAGGTTTTGCAAACGCCTGATAATGAGATTTTCCAGTTTTACGGTATTTCCCATCAATCTATTTATTATAAGCAGTTTGCAGATCAGTCTTATATCTTGATTCTCATATCTCACGATCTATTGTACTCATAATATTTGCCTAATTTCTACTTCCTATAAAAAGTGCAAGCACTAATAAACCAAGCTTTTTAATTAACTGCCATAGCATTAAAAAGCCAAAAAATCCGAAAAGAAATGGCGTATATTTAATGAGCTTGGTAAAAAAATCGGCACCAGGTTTTAATACGGCATTATTTGGCAATTCAGAATCGTAATAAACTTTTACACTTGCACCAAGCGGATAAGCTTGTAATTCCTCTTTAACATCTCTGATACTACTTGTAGAAGAGCTCCCACTAGTTAAAGTTATTCTATCTCCTAAGTAAGATTTTCCATCAACTGTGAAATTGTAATCAATTTCGGCCGCATACATTGTGTTCCCATCGCTCTCCGATTGTCGAATATCGGAATGAGTTATAACTCCAGTTGTGCTTGACCACGATTCAGAATCTTTTGCTTCTTTTACCATTGGCACACTAAAGTTGGTATATATCATCCAACTACTAACAATAAATACAATACCTACAATAAATAGTGTTACCGGAGAATTTGTTTTGTTACTCATAGCTTTTAAATTAGAATCAAGGTGATTTAAAGTGTTTACTTATAATTTTGGATTTCTTAAAATCCCATCTGATTAAATATTTCTAACAATTCGTGTTTTGTTTGAGGTGGGGTAGAACCAATTGTTATATAAGTATCGTACTTAGGAATTTCAACGAGTAACATCATGGCGTTATCCTCTTCTTCTTCTTCTTCTTCATTGTTAATTTTACCATACATACACCTTCGTCCTTTATAAGTAAAGATTTCAAACGTACCTGATTGGCTCATGTCTCCATTCTTTCGAGACATAGCTCCAACAGCAAGCATTTCGCCAACTCCTCGCATAAATATTGCACCGTGTGAGCCATCTGCATTCTGCACCATCATTTTCTTATAGCCTTCGTACGAGAAAGCATTAATCTTTGATAGAAATTTATCGTAAGGATATTTTACAGGTATCATTTGCATGTCGTCATCGTCACTATCGTCCATGTCATCGTTTTGCATTGCTCCCATAGCCTCCTCCATAGAACCCATGTCGCCAAACATACCTTGTTGCTGTTGGTCAATATCTTCGTAAGAAATATTTGATAAAGGGGTGAATTTTGATGCTGAAACAGATTGGTTTGCTTGGAATTTAACAGCCGTTTCATTACTGACCATGCCCATTATTTTGACTTCCGATTTAAGAGTTAGTCCTTTGTAAATCCAAATTTTAGATCCCATAACTTTTATTACTTCACAGGTTTTTCCCATAAAGTTTTCTGTACCTAATCTTTCACCACCTAAGGCGTTTATTATCTTATTGGCAAATTCTTCCTGCTCTTTTTTTGTCATGTTTTCCACAAGCATTCTACTTTCCTTATAAAATGGAAGTGTGCCTTTATGACCTGATTGATCTGCAAGGTTAGCTGACCAGTATTTATCTTTCACAAGAATTTCAATGGTGTGTGCTTTATCAACATTTTTAATCCCAAACATTTTTGTTATGGTTTCCGACTGAGTTTCGGTTCGGGATTTATCACCAAAATTATCCCACCATATTTTTTTAGTACCTGTTGTGTTTCCACTCAATGTATATTCAACATAGCCCGATTTAATGGTGTATTGTTGTGTTTTTTGCTGAGCGCTTGCTATGTGTATCATCAGTAAACAGCTCAGGATTAAGATTATTTGTTTCATAGCTATATGTTTTATTTATTGTTACAGATATATTGCTTCTAAGCAGTTAATTTGCATTGTTTTTTTTAGTACACTATTTTTTATCCCTTACGGGGATTTTTTTGTTTAAAACGTTTGGGTTTAATGGCATTGGCAGGGAGAATGAATCCCCATTCTATAACTCCCTGCACTTGCCTCACATCATCACTATTAAATATTCTATATTATCTATTGTACTTACTCATTACTCTGTACTCTTTTTACTTTTTTATGATTTCAATTAATTCGTAAATATGATAATGTCCAAACATGCCAGCTTTATCTGCTATAATTTTGGCATATACACCAGGCTTATCGTTAACCATCCAAAGTTTGAGGCTTTCTTCATTCATACTGTCGTAAGCCTCGAGTAGGGTACAATTAAATGTTCCTGCTTTGGTGGTAATTGTTTCTTCACCAGAGATTCTAAATAAGAAATCTCTTAGAGGGTAAGTTTTATAGTCGAAACTGAAGTTAAGTTGTTTGGAAGGTAATTGTGTATCATCGGGAAGATTGTAACGGTCGTAACCGTAGAATATGAAGTCGATGATAAGCATTTTTTCATCTTCATTAGTTTCTACATCAGCCTTAAGCGTTTTATTTTCGAATATTTCGGTGTCTTCAATTAAATTGGCATACTTATAAATCAGTTGATCGGTATTTTTTAATGAGATTATCATTTGATATGGATCGTTCCATGGAAGCTTTTCTTCATCAGCTTCATATAGGTAGTTATCATTCTCATCTATAAACATGTCTTGAGTAAAACTTAATCTTTCGATCTTATTCTTCTGATTATCCAATTTATGAATGGTAATTTCTTCTCCTGAATTTTCTAAAAGTAATTCCTTATCAGTAATCTTAAGTATTCTATTTTTACCATTAATTTTAGTACCACGAGCAAGAAT
The DNA here is from genome assembly GCA_016744515.1 of Marinifilaceae bacterium. Classification (GTDB taxonomy): domain Bacteria; phylum Bacteroidota; class Bacteroidia; order Bacteroidales; family Marinifilaceae; genus Ancylomarina. The sequence continues at coordinate 9,078 of JADGEF010000116.1, forward strand.
TAACAAACTCTTTTCGTGGCTATTAAAAATCCACATGCCTCCATTTCGAGATTCCATACCAGGCTGTTTCTCTATTAGAGTAAAACTATCGGGAGCTTCAAAATTTAAGACTCTTGTAATATCATCATTAGTATCATTAGTAAATTCCCATGATCCAATAAGACCCGATTCAGAATTATTCTTGGCTATTTTATCCATATTTAGTTTGGATAAGAACCATTTTTCGCCATTTTTCTCAAAGTTTAATTCTTTCTGATCAAGACTGATAATATTACAATCTCCATCAAAATCTTTATCATGATTCGTTTTCATAATCAATTTCCCTTCTTTTCGATTATGTGACCATGATCCTACATTTATTCCTTGAGTCATTATAAATCCATCTGCATTGAACTCTATTACAGTTAATGGCTCATGAACTTTATTTTTTACCATTACTTTTGTAAATAACCAAGTTCCTTCAATTTCTTGAGCACCAGCTGTAGTAACCAATATCAGTATTGCTATTAATAAAAAGGTCGTTTTTTTCATCTTATTTAGTGAAATTATATGGTTGATATACTCTCTTTTAGAGTAATTGATTAAAACTTATTTTTCTGGTGATTTGTTAAAATAATATATGTTGCTTTTATAGTGGGCTATTGTTTATTCGAGGTATTGTTATATTTTTCTGTTTTCAGCTCATAAGTTTTGTACTTATCTAAAAACAATTATTGCCCAGTGTATTTATAAATGCGGTGGTATGTCATTGTAGCATCCCGTCCGAGAATAAATCCAAAATTGGGTTTAGGATAAGAAACAGTACTAGTTGCAAGGAAATTGTCACTAAAATATGACAACTTTGTCCATGATTTTCCTCCATCGGTAGTTTTATGAACTTCTCCTGACCCAATTCCTAATCCATTATTTGCGTCTGCAAAACTAATTTGATAGAAATTTTTATACTTAATATCGCTGGGAATAGAAATTTTTGTCCAACTGGAACCTCCGTTAGTAGTTTTGTATAGGTATGCTTTTCCACGTCCAGCATCATATCCTGTAAAGAAGCCAGTATTATCATCTGGAAAGCTAAGATCACAATTCCTATCGTCACCTATTAGGGTTCCTTCACTTACAATTTCTGTATAGATCCATGAAGTTCCATTGTCGGCAGAATAAGCTATTTCCTTATAATTGCGACCTTGCCTTTCAATAGCGGCGATAATGATGTCTCCATTTTCAGAAAGGTGTATTTTGTGCCCAGGATAGTACATCTCATTTATGACTACACTACGAGTAACTTTATGTGTGGTGTTAGATACAAAAAAGAGGATAGAAGACGTTTCGTCTTTACTTGCCAATATAACTGTAGATGTACTGTTTGAAGCAGTGCCATAAAAGCTATGAGGATAATTTAAGTTAGGAAAATTAATTCCTCTCCAAGTGATTCCTTTATCAGTGGTGTATTCTACTCCATTATTTACTATATATCCATCTGTAGAATTGAAAAACTTAATCTTGCCCCAAGCGACCAGTATTTTTGAATTCATTGTTGTCCAAGTGCTACCGCCATCATCTGTATATATTAATGATTGGGTATTGTTTCCACTTTCCTGGCCCAGAACCCAGCCCTCTTTTTCATTAATAAAAATGGCTTTTTCAGTTGAGGCCAAATGTTCTGTCAAGTCAATATAATCAAAACTCGATTCATTTGGCTTTGGATCATTGTCAGGGGTATTATCATTTTTATCACATGAGCTTAGTACTACATTAAAGAGACCTAATAAAATTGCGATTGTAAAAATTGATTTTTTCATTTTGTTTTGATTTAGAGTATTCGGAGCAAAGTATTTTTTTTGATAAAACTCTATAGAGATATATTTAGTTGTAACCCATTACTTTCATCAATTCACTGTAAGCTTCTTTTATTTCAGATTCGCTTAGTTCAGGCTTCTTTGCTTTGGCTTTTTTTTTGAAATCGCTATAAGAGATAATTGGGAGATTTAATTTTAGCTGTTCTGCCTCTTTTTGAGCTTCTTTCATTAGTCTCTCAATCTCGGGCTTTAGATCTTCAAATTGAGCTTCTACTTTTTTTATTTCTTTATTAAAAAGATCATTATCAGGGGTCTTTTTTGTTTTGTAATTTGTTTTGGATGTGTTTTTATCAGCTTTTATATAGGCATCAATAAGCTGAAAAGCATCTTCTTTTGTTAATCCGCTAGCATCGTTTTTAACTTCGTCAGTTAAGCCCATTTGTTTAATAAGCAAATCGAAATCAGCTTGATTCGGTGCTTTTGCCTTATCTTTTTCATCGTATTTTAAGAAGAACTCTATCATAGGTGTTGCTGCATCAATTGTCTTTTTGTTGGCTTTCATATAGGCAGCTTCTATCGATGTATCCCCATTTTTTTTACTTACTTCCTTTTTTTCTTGAGCGAATAGTATGTTGGAGATTAGTATTAAGCACACAAGTGTTATAATTTGTATCTGTTTCATAATTATTCGCTTATAGTTGTATTGTTGTTTTATAAGTTAATACTCATCGGATACCTCGTGATTCAAAAAGTATCCGATGAGAAATTCAATTTAGATGTTAAACATTAGTTTTGCACCAATTCTTAAGTAACCTGTGTTACCTATAGTGTAAGTCATTTCTGGAGCAAGTATCATCTTTTCTGAAAGATCTACTTTTAGACCTGCACCAATGTTTAGTCCAAAATTCGAATCCGAAGCAGAACCTCCACCCATCGAAAAACCATCTAAATCGACACCTGGAAAATCAAACTTAATAGTTGTAATATTAATACCACCAATAGCATAAAGTTTTCCGAAATTTTCAATCTCATTAAGATTATAGTTGGCATTAAAGTCTATTGCTGACCACTTTATATAGTCTTTCTCTAAAAAGTGGGTGTACGATCCGGTTGCTGCCCAAGTATCGTCAATTTCGTAGCCTACGTTTGCACTAATGCCTAACGAGCTAATGTCGGTTGCATACCCTAATCCGGCACCTACACTAAACTGTGCTTTTGTTTCTTGAAATGATCCTACTAATAGGATTGCAATAACGACTACAAATAATTTTTTCATAATTTTCTAAATTTTAATTGGGTTAATGATTATTAATGAATAATTGAAAATACGAGGGTATCTCTTACAAGATTTCTACCTCAATATCAGCTAATGCTGTTGTTTTTATGCTAAAATTTACTGCCTGTTCAACGTTTCCTGATAGAATAATTTCTAAGCTTTTATCTTCCAATAATAAATTTGCTATTTCTTTTAATTGCTCACTTGTAAGGTTGACTTTCAGAGCCTTGTTAGTTTGTATAGAAGTGATAGGAACAGTGAGTTTTAGAGCCGGAATACTAACTCGGAATACACTGATAAGTCCTTCACCTAAATCGCTTATTTTACATGTAAACGATTTAATATTCATTTTATCTAAATGGCTCAAATAGTCTTTTATATCGCTTATGTCATTTAAGTCGAGAGTTAGTGTTTTAATAAAAGGAACTTCCGTTTGGCTACTTTTAGCCTGTGTCGATTTAACCTTAGCCTTAATCTGAACTGTTTTCGAAATTTCAACATCTGATATTTCTTTTGTATTTAAATCGTCTATTTTATCGCAAGCCGTAAAAGCTACGATAGTGATGCCTAAAATGAGGATTAATTTTTTCATGATTGTATAGGTTATTTTTGTTTATTATCTCCGCTGATTATACCGATGTTCGTTAATTTTTTTTCTGCGTTAATCTGCGATATCTGCGGGGTCTTTTTTATATTTATTTTCAATCTGTGCCATGCGTTGTTCCAATCGTTTCAATGAGCTTTCCATGGCATAGAGTTCATCCGTAGTCAGTTGCTTGTTTAGGCTTTCTCGTTTTTCCATATACTCGCCCCACTTAACTAAAATAGGAGCGGCACCAATGGCAATTTCGCCAGTAGCTTTTAGCAGTCTTATATTTTCAAACATGCTTAGTTCTTCTTCACTTTTGCCTGCAAGTTCGCCCACATCACTCAGTGCATTATCTATAAGTACGGCATAGTCGTCAACTACTTCGTTCATACCTTTTATAAAGGCAATAGCTTCGGGTTTATCTTTTAGTTCGGCTGGTATTTGTAGTTCCAGTTTACCCAATTTATTGTCGGCTTTATTTTTGCCGCCACATGCCGTAAGGCTAACTGCTACAATGCCGATAAGTAATAAATAAGTTAGTTTTTTCATGATTTTAAGTTGAGTAGTTATACCAACACATAATCAAAATGCATTTAGGTGTGAAGTTACTTTGATTAGTAACAGGTATTATTTCACTTTTTCTAGAGCTTCTGCTTTTACAAACCCTTTAATTGTATACTCTTTTGGGTCTAACATTTTGGTACAAACACCTTCAAAAGAGACTTTTGTTTTAGACTCACGTTTAAGTTTACCCGATATGGTGTAATAAACGTCGCTACCAGCAATTGTAAGTCCAGGATCGCCATTAGTACCCATGTCAATTGTACTACCTACTGTTTCAGGAAACTGGTTTACTGCTGTAACGATTTTTGTACCAAATGTTACATTATTTGTCCAACTTTGGTTTGTATCTTGCATTAAGCCAATTAGGACGTTTTCGCCTTTATCGTATAATTCTCCATTTATATAGATTTCATATTTCCCATTTAGATTATCAAGAACTGGATCGTCTTTGTCATCTTTATCGCATGATGAAAATGTTAAGGCGGTTGCCATTAAAATGATTGTTGTTAGAATTAAGTTTTTCATGTTTTTTTTATTTTAAAGGATTATTTATTTTTCATGTAGGACACGTGTGGTAGCCTTTGTGAATGATTTTGAACCGACTGTGCTTATTTTAAGACTCTAA
>JADGEF010000117.1 GCA_016744515.1 Marinifilaceae bacterium
TATATGGTTATACCATGGTATACCGTGAGACTGGTGATCCAAAGTTTTTGGATTTTGCAAAAAAGGTTTCAGAGCGTTATATCGTTGGTTTGCCTGAGGATTATATACCCTACTGGGATTTTAATCTGACTGGCAAGGTGGGAGAGCCTCGCGATGCTTCGGCGGCCGCTGTTGCTGCTGCAGGTTTGGTTGAGCTGAGTACTTTGGTAAAAACACCAGAACTGGCAAAACGTTATTGTGCTGCTGCTGATGGAATTTTGAATTCATTGGCTTCACCAGCTTATTCGGCTAAAGGTGTGAATGATGCATTTTTACTTCACAGTACAGGAGCTAAGCCACAAGGACATGAAATTGATGTAGCATTAGTTTATGCTGACTATTATTACCTTGAGGCTTTATTAAGACGTAAAGCGCTTAAATAAAAATAAAGCTTACCTTTTAGGTCGTTTAATTTTCAATAAAATAGGGGCTCCTTAAGGTTTATAAAACTTTAAGGAGCTTTTTTTTTACGATAGAAAACGGCGAAAGGTTAATTTATTCATTTTACAACCTTTCTATCGAAAAGGAAATGTTATTTTTAAGCAGTTTTTTATGTTTGAATTTTCAAGCTGGGCTTCTATGAGGCAAAAACCTTTTGAGATATTAAAATGAAGATCATTAAATACATTACCCTTGCTTTATTATGTTTTGCTTTTTCAGTATCTGGGTTTTCCAATAATGGAACACTACGATTCCAGAAACTGAACACTGTCGATGGGTTGAATTCTAATGTGATATATGCTCTATTTCAAGATTCGAATGGTTTCATTTGGATGGGAACCAAAGAAGGAATTAATCGATACGATGGTTATAGTATTCGTTCTTTCTCGTTACCTTCTGATATAAATATTGCGCATCAAAGAATCAATTCTATCTGTGAAGATTTATCGGGTTATATTTGGCTAGGAACCTCCAATGGAATCATTCAAATGGAATCTTTTTCTGGGAAAATGATCCATTATTCTTTGCCATATGAAAGCAAAGCTTCTCAATCTCAATTTGTAAATTCAATTGTTATATCTGATAAGAATGAAATTTGGGCAGGGACAAGAAATGGTTTGTATCTCTATAATCAAGAAAAGAAGAAATTTAATCAATACAAACATTTTCCTTATAGCAGTAAATCCATTAGTTATTCAAAAGGAGAGCGTGTAATTAATGACCTTTGTTTTGATACCCAACAAAATCTATGGATTGCAACAGCTGGTAATGGTTTGGTAATCTTGAATATATCCCTTAAGAAAAAACGTGTTTTTAATCGATTAAAGGGTAAGAATATAAGTTCAATTTCTTCTAACTATATAGAATCAATTTTTAAAGATAGTAGGGGTGTTATGTGGCTGGCAACAGCAAATGGATTGAGTCGTTACAATTCTGAAGTTGAAAACTTTTCGACTTTTCGTCATTCTGATAAAAAGCCCCAATCTCTATTGGATAATAGTGTAATGACTATTGCTGAAGATTTAAATGGACAGCTTTGGATTGGTGGTAAAAAAGGACTTGATTGCTTTGATAGAGCAAGTGGTGAATTTTATCATTACCAAAATCATCCATTACACCCTGAAAGTATATCGAGTAATACGATTCTGTCGCTTTTGGCTGATAGATCGGGTAATTTTTGGGTTGGAAGTTTGCAGGGAGTTAATTATTTCGATCCTCATCAGTTGCATTTTGATCTTTATCAGCATATACCCGATAATAAGAATTCGTTAGTAGATAATACCCTAAGAACTCTTGTTGCTCATCCTTCGGGGAAGATATGGATTGGCAGTCTTAAGGACGGTATTAATAGTTTTGATCCGAAAACTCAGAAGTTTCGATCCTATCATATGGAATATGGAACCAAACGATGGAAGAAACACAATGCGATTCGGACTTCATATGTTGATAAGGAGGGTGAATTGTTTTTCGGAACCGATGGGGGAGTCTTGCTCTATAATCAAGAGAAAGATCGTTTCGAAAACTTCGATGCGCAGGGGAAAATAAGCTTTAAGAAGGGTGTTTTTGAAATTATGCAAGACCTTCAAGGTTATTATTGGTTTGCTGAAATTGATAAAGGCCTTTGGAGATGGCATCCATCTACGAGTGAAACTCAGCTTTACAAAAAAGATTTTGTCAGTGGACTGATCAGTACTAACCTGAAAGTGATGCAACAAACTTTTGATGGAGATGTTTGGGTCGGAACACATATGAAAGGCTTATGTAAATTGCCATCTGGACAAACAAAATTTATAAATTACAAGCATTCTGATAAATTAGGAAGCTTAAGTAATAATCGTGTGTATTCGATTTTTGAGGATTCTAAAAAGAACTTATGGATAGGAACTGGGAGAGGCTTAAATAAATACAATAAGGTTAATGGGTCTTTTGATATTTTTGGTGTCGATGAAGGACTTTCTGAGAAAATGATTCTTAGCATTCAAGAAGATAGCTTAGGACGATTGTGGCTGGGAACCAACAAGGGCTTATCTTGTTTTGATATAGAAAAACAGCAAGTCGCAAATTTTTATCAGGAAGATGGTTTGCAAGGGAATATTTTTGAATATAAAGTGGCGTGTAAACACTTTGGTGGACAATTGTATTTTGGCGGCAATAATGGGTTGAATGCTTTTTATCCTCAGGATTTTAAGATGAATACTTATATGCCTAACTTAAAGTTTACTCAAGCATCGTCTTCTAATGGGATAGTAAATATAAGTCGTGGTTTACCAGCTTCGGAAAATGATAATCAAAAGATTATAATTAAAAATACGGCACAAAATGTCATTATCGATTTGACTTCGGATTCTTATGTTGAAGCTTATAAAAACAATTATACATATAGAATATTACCACAAGATTCCACTTGGAAGCTTTTAGCTTTATCACATCATAAAATAGAACTACCTGCACTAGAGGTAGGAAATCATTCTCTAGAGGTTAAGGTTTCTAATAATCACATGAAATGGAATCCTAAAGTTTCTGTTTTACAGATTGAGGTAAATCGAGATTGGAGTCAAAATAGTGGACTATTGTTTGGGCTTTTAATTTCATCCGCTTTGGGACTGATTGTTTGGCTATGGAAGTCACGATTTAGAATAAGTAAAACGAGAAAATCTAATAAACGACAGCCAGATAAAAAAACAAAAAAGAACATTCCTCGTGTGAAAGTTTCAGCTAAAGATATATCCGAATGGGCTGAGTCCACAAAACAGCTTAAGGATTTTATGATAGAGAGATCGCTTTACAGAGATAAACGCCTTACAAAAGGACAATTGGCTATTCAGATTGGATGGACAGAAGTACACCTGTCTAATACTCTCCGTGAAGGATTAGAGACTAATTTCAATGATTTTATAAACGTATTTAGAGTCGAAGAGGTTAAAGAGAGGTTAAAAGATCCTCGAAGTAGAGACTTCACTTTGATTGCGATAGCCGAGGAGTGTGGTTTTAATTCTAAAACCTCATTTTATAGAACTTTTAAAAAGTTTACTGATTTGACACCTAGTGAGTACTTGGAACAAATACATCCAGAAGCTTAATTCAAAATAATAAATATCAGCAAGTTATTCTTTTAGCTTTTTGATGAAGTCTATTTGTAAACCATCTCCAGCATGATTCGGCGTGTATTCTGATACTTTGTGCTATGCGAAGAGAATTGCATGTTCTACCATATAGTATTTTTAAAGTCGATTTTAGATGAAAGAAAGTCTTAAAAGATCGAATGATTAAACAGTCAAAAGTTTTTTTTTGCTGTTAGTAAGTTTTAAGACTTTCTTATTTGTTGACTTTTCGAATTTTAAATTATAAGTAGTTTATAAATGGATCATTTGTTTTTATTAGAATTTTGCGAAGCTTTTCTGTTAAGTTTTGCTCCAATTCCGAATTCTCACCATATATATTCTTAGTTTGATAAGGATCGTTCTTGTCATCATACAGAAAATGCATTTTTTCTCCTTTGTTGTCGTATGCAATTACGTATGTGTGTGTATGTGTTTTAACCCCACGGCGTTTTTCTGTGTCATTTTCAGGTTTAGCAAAGAAGTATAGAGCTGCTTCTGGTTTATCTACTTTCTCGTTGCGGAATATGCCTGAGTAATCATTTCCTTCTACTTCCTTTGGAATCTCTTTATTTAAGCCCATTAATCCCAAAAGAGTAGGCATTATATCAGGAACACTTAAAAGTAAGTTGTCGGTTCCACCTGCGGTAATTTTTTCGGGCCAGCGGATAATGAAAGGAATATCGAAAGCCTCGCTAAACCAAATATTTTTGTGCATCATACCCTGACTTCCTAACATTTCGCCATGATCGGATGTGAAAATTACGATGGTATTTTTATCTAAATCTTGCTCTTTTAAGGTTTGCAACACCTTTCCAATTTGTTCATCAACTCCTTCGCACATTGCAAAGTAATCTGTCGATTGTTTAATTCGTTTTTCAACAAACATATCTCCAAAACCGTGATCTCCCATTTCTGTGTTATTAGTAAACTGTACGTTAGGACGGTTTAGAACATCTTTTTCTGTTTTTCCTTCGAAGCGTTTTTTGTATTTCTCAGGAACCAGATTAAATGGGTGATGTGGAGGGTTTATTCCCCAGAATAAGGCAAAAGGTTTCTCATCATCGCGGAACTTCTCACCTGCATTTTCCAAATATTTTTGCACGACTTCTGCCTCATGTTCAGGTGACCATTGTTTAAAATATTTTGCGTCATCTTTTTTGGCTTCGTTGATCCAATAGTGAGGAGTTAGGTGATTATCATCAGCTCCGTATGAGTACCAAAAGTTAAATCCATGGCGGTGTTTACCAGGCTTGCAATATGCATCCCAATTTTTTCCCTTGCCATCTTTAGGTGGTTCAGGTCCATCCAAATGCCATTTCCCGACATAACCAGCATTGTAATTGTTTTGTGAAAGTACATCTGAGAAACACACATCATCAGGATTAAGGAAATTGCCGAATTGTGTTCTTCCCGAATGACAGTTGTTTAAAACCCCATTTGATAGAGGATACTTACCTGTGAGAAGCATGCCTCGATACGGACTGCAAAGTGGGTGATTACTTACTGCGTTGGTAAAAACCACACCTTGTTGCGATAAAGCATCGATATTAGGTGTTTTAACAGGATCCTGATTCATAAAACCCATGGCTTGCTTGCGGTATTGGTCCGGGAAAATATATAATAGGTTCGGACGTTTTCCATTTTTCATGCATGATGTCAGAAAACCCTGAGGAATCAAAGTCATTCCTGCTGTAATTGCTGCCGTACTTTTTACGAAATTTCTTCTGGAGATATTTTTATTCATAATTTCTTTTTTTTAGTTCTTTCTCGTTTATTCTCAGGAAAAGTAACGAGAGAGAGTTTATTTTTTATTTAGCACGATTTCTCGGGTTAAACCGTGTTGACAAGTGAATTCAAGCAGGGTTTTATTTTCGTTGTTGCTAATTAATCTGCAATAGTTATTGGCTTCTAAAGTCCACTCCCCTTTTAGGTTAATTTGTATTTTCGACACCTTACTTTCATTGTTAATCCAATCACGGGAATAAATGCTTCTTTCTTTTCTTTTTCCTTCTTCCATAACGATATCGGAAGGACCTTCATAAAGATGTAGATCTGGATCACAAAGACTCATTACTTTAGAGTCCTTTTTATCTTTAATCATTACTAAAGCAGGAGCACTTATAGATATTAATCCGGCATGGTTAAGCTTAGTATTGGCTTCGAACAGTGCGAAAGCAGTAGTTGCAGTGGCATGATCTCTTACAATATGAGCCTTATTATCTTTTTGTAAAACGGTATAAGCTGCTTTCTTTTTTTTGCTCATTTGTTTAGAAAACCGAACCAGTTCATTGTGATTGCTCTGAACCAATATTGCATATTCATAGCTTGCTCCTTTTGGAGCTTTACCGTGATTGATAACTGCTGTTGTGAAGTTACCTTTGTTAGGTGTTTCCTTTTTCTGATCCTTTGAATGCTGCAATTGTTTGCTTACTTCAACACTGTTAGCTGCAGGAATGTAAAAACTATTCCCCACATTATCGGTGAGTAAACTGTTTTTTTTACCTTGGCTTGTTTTCTTGTATGGAAACTGATTAATTTCATCTTTGTTGAAAGTAATGCTTTCTGATTCCTGATTCAAATAGTTTTGAAATAGAGTTGTTTCCGTATTGTAATCTGTATTGGTATTTTCAATATCGCTGCCCAAACAGATGATTCTATTGTCGAAAAAGAACACAGATTTGTTTGCACGGTGCGAACCGTTGTATTTATCGTGCTCATGTAATTTCATGGCCCATGCTCCATTTTTCCCCTCAATTGAGATGGCTCCGGCAAAAGCTTCATCTGAGATTAGCATCTCTTCGTATCCAGTTACCAAATCTACATTCAGAATGTTGGCACGAAGCTGTTCAATAGGCAGGTGAATAGTAGTTGTTCCCGCAAATCTTCCCCAATCCCATCCGTTTACATTAAAGCCTGAGGTGAACACACTTGGTTCAGTTTCACCTGAGATGATTTGAAGTTGCCCGTGTTTCATGTAACGACCGTAGTAGTTTGCTCCAATATAATGTTCGGCAGCCCATAAGTAACGACTGTGTCCTTGTGCTGTAGCCGACCAGTTACCTCTACGGTGTATGCCCAAAGCAGCATAATTCATAGTCCAGTTTCCATTCGGATCACTCTCTGCCTTAAATCCTTCTGTTTTGAATCTTTTTACACTGCTGTTGATTTTTTTACCTTGCATTAAGCGCAAGTAAACTGCCGCCATTTCAGCATCAGTTTTGTTTTTTCCATCCGGACTGCCAGATAGAGCCATTCTTTCGTAATGTTTTGCAGATAACTTCCCTTTTCCGTTTGGATGACGTCCTGACATTGATAGAGGCCATGTTTCTTTATTGCAGAAAAGGCGTGTTTTTAGTAAGGCTTGTTTCAGGTTGGCATGTCCTTGCTCAGATATACTAAATGGTGTTTGATTAAAGAAATAGATCATGAGGCTTGCTCCGTCGAATCCTCCATTTGCATAAGCTGGGTAGTTATTGGCGTGATGAAAGACCGAACCGTCAACTTTAAAACTGTCCTTTAATCCAGGAGCATAGGCAAGTCCATTGTCTATCCACTTAACGTAAGCATTTAAATATCTAACTTTTTCAGGCGAATCTTTCAACATTAGTATGCTTGCTAATCGCCCCATAACTGAGGTGTTGAAAGCATCAATACTCATGCCTTTTTCATGTATAGGAGCAAAAACTTCTTTGGCACCCGAGTACCATTCCATGGCTTTTTGAGCCTGTTCGGCACGTTGGGTACGAGTTAGAGATTCCCGCATTAGAAAGTAAGCTGAGTAGTAGGTTCGCATGCTGTAACCCAAATGGTGTAGTGTACCGTTTGCACTTCCTTCGGCCCATCCCTGATCGATCAAATGATCGGACATATTGAAAAAAAGTTCTTCTAATTCCGTTTTGTAATCAGCATTATCAGTTTGATTGTAAGCTGAAGCAATCTCGTACATCAGTTTTGTGTAGGCTGCAAACCCCTTACCTTTTTTGTCGAAATAGTTCTTGAAGTTTTTGGTATAGGGCTTGTATATTTCTGAAAAGCGACAAAACCACATCACATTTCCACAGATCTGATCATTCTGACGTGCAATTTCATACTTGTTGTAAGCCTTTTTTAATTTTGCAAGCAGTTTTTCATTAACCTTTAGTTTTTTAATGATCTCTTTGGTATATCTTTTATTGATGGACTGAATACCTTTGATATGTTCTGGACTTAAAGCTTCCAGTTTCTCACTTGGTTTGTTTAAGCTCGATTTGTAAAGAATAAGCCAGTGGTTTTTTGTTTTAGCATTCACGAAAGGAACTTGATAGTCTGGGGTGTTCCATCTGCTGTCAGCAGGTGTACACAGCATAATATGATCGAAGAAAAGAGTTCCCGAACTGGTTTCAGGAGCGAGAATCTTCATTTTATTCATCGAAGTTTCTGGCTGACCTTGCATATCGCGTTCGAAAGCTACCCAAGCTGCTCGCCAGCCTTTAAAATTGATTCCAAATTCGAATTCACAGTTTATTTTTTGATTGGTAAGGAACTGAAATTTGATTTTCTCGTCCTTTGGTGTTTCGTTATATACCCAAACGCAAAAGGTAGGGATTGATTTATCTTTGGCATTGGGATTAAAGGGCTTGAAATTGATATTTTGGTTAATGATCAATTCCGAATTTTGGTTATAGTTCCATTGTAAACTTTGCTTGCCATGTTTATAGTGGGCAAAGCTTGTTGCTATAGTTGATGGGGATGGTGTTGTCCATTGTTGAGCTATTGAATCCTCGAAAGAAATAATAGCTGGATTGATAAAATCCTGAGCAGAAAGTTTGGCACTGATTATTATACATATGATCAACATTCCCTTTTTCAGGAAGCCAAGGGTGTTTATGAGTCGGTTTTTATTCATATGGTTTATGATTGGACTTTATTCTGCAAGGAAATAAACTTGTAGTAAATAAAGCACTGTTTGTGAATTTAAGGGTTCCAAAATCAAAATTTGGGAGTTATTATGACCTGATAGACTATTGCGTCAAGCAGATAAGCTATCAGGTTTGTAGATCTACCTTTCCAAGTCTCTTTTACGCACAAGTGCTTCTAAAAAATAGTAGTCTGCATAGTTTAAAGGGACATCAATTTCTGAATTATGAGGAATGCTACCTACGCTATGTTTCAAAAGGAAATTGTTGTTTTCGCCCAATTTGGCACGATAAGCTTCTGAAGCAAGGCTATTCATTATTTTGTCGGCTAAAGTTTTGTAAGTTTCGGACTTTTGAGGACAGAAAGTGCTCATTTCGTATAGGGCAGAGGCAATTACAGCCGCTGCAGATGCATCACGAGGTGTATTAGGAATTTTAGGGCAATCAAAATCCCAGTATGGAACCAAATCTTTAGGCATTCTTGGATGATTAAACAGGTATTCAGCAATGGCTTCTGCTTTTTTCAGGAATTTTATATCTTTAGTTTCGCGGTAGCAAAGTGTATAGCCATACATGGCCCATCCCTGACCTCTCGACCATGCTGATTCATCAGAATAGCCTTGTGCTGTCACTTTATTTCGAACCTGTCCGGTAATTGTATCATAGTCAATAACGTGATAGCAAGAATTATCGGGGCGAAAATGATTTTCCAAAGTCGTTTCGGCATGTTTGATAGCTATATCTCTAAAACTCTTATCTCCACTCAATTTACTTGCCTCGAAAAGTAATTCCAAATTCATCATATTATCGATAATAACCGGACATTGCCAGCCACGTTTGGCTTGCCAGCCACGCTGAACATTCCACGATTGGATGGCTCCAATATTTGGTCGAAAACGCGTGCTCAATGATTTGGCTGCTTGAATAATGACCTTTTTGTATGCTGGATTATTGGTCAGTTTGTATCCGTTACCATAGCTGCAGTAAACCATAAAACCTACATCATGATGCCAAGTTAAATATTGTACAGTGTCCAGTGTTTCTGTAATTTTTTCAGCTTCGACTTTCCACTTTTTATCACCTGTTAATTTATAAAGATACCATAAGGATCCTGGGAAGAAACCACTGGTCCAAAGTTCAGGTGTATTATATCTTGTACTACCATCTTTATTAATTGTTCTGGGATTAAGGATTTCTCCTTTGGCATTCATCATATCAATTTCGAGGCCAATTTGTTGGCATGCAAATTCTATGTTATCCTCTATAATGCCTTTCGAACTTGTTTTGGAGCTGCTGCATGAAAATAAGCTAATCATGCAGGCTAAAACAAGTGTTAATTTAATAATTTGATTCATTTTTGATGTTGATTATTTAAAGATTTAAAGTTGATTCAATTGATTTTCCTTTGTTAATTCCAGTAGGGAAAAGGATTGTGCAAGTTTTACTATGTCCCTTTTTACTAATTCCGATTTTAGCTTTTTCTTGTTTATGCAATGGGTCTGAAATACAGATTTGCCATGTATTCATTTTCTTTTTAAGATGAATAATTGAAGGTTTATTTACAGTAAGCTTATAGGTACTATTCAGTGTAACTTCTCCTGCCTTATAGAAAACGATCATGTATGAATCGGTATCATATTGAATGGCTTGAGCCATCTTATTATTTTGAATGATAATTGGCAGTTTTTTTAAGGTGTTTTGTAATGTTTTGATATTGATACCTGGAATGACCATATAAGCATAGTCTGCATCAACGAGTTCTGATCCATGTGAAAGAGATAATTGAAATATAGAAGCACTTTCAATTTGATTTTTCTTGTTGGCGTATCGACCATCAAGGTCGGACCAGTCACCAGTTCTTTCTTCAGCAAAAAGCTTTATCTTGCCTGTTGTTTTGCTTGGAAGTATGATATAGCCTGTGTTGTCGTGATAAATCCACGATGGCTTTATAATCTTTTTAGATTCAAGATTTTTTGTTTTACCAGCTTTTATTTTCCCCTTATTCCCATTGATATAATAATGAATATCACCTTTTCTTTCAGTTTGATTGATGGTAGTCCAAACATCGAAAGGATCAGCTTGATTCTTATCGATGCTGTTTCCCAATGCGAGCATTTTATTGTCAAAGGTGAAATAGGCTTTGTTTGCCTTTAAATTAACGTAACTACTTTTTCTATCGTATTGAAATGCTGCTAGGCCTTGCTCGCCTGTAGATAAGCCTCCTGCAAATTGATTTAAACTGATGCTTTCTCTTCCCCAAGGACTTAGTGGAAGTTTGCCTGTTTTTTGAATGGCAGTAATGCCAGGCCAAGCTCTCCAGTTCCATCCTATTCTGGCTTTATCATACTCTTTACCTGTACTATAAATAATAGTGGAACCATCACCGCTCAAAAAATTATTTTTACCATGAGCTCTTTCGTTTTCAGATGTCTCGCAACCCGTTGACCGATTTGAAAGCATTTTAATAGCAAAGTATGCTTTAGGTGTACTATGAATTAAAAGGTCGGTGTTCCAAAAATATTTAGTAGAGTCGATGTATGCAAATTGTTTATCTTGATGTCTTTTGAATAGAGCTTTAAGTGCTTCTGTTTTTATCGTGTTAACATGACCATTTTTTAAGATTTTTAAGACATCCTTGCGAATAGATCCTTCATCAAGTGGAGCTTGCTTAAGGGCATTATGTCGACCAGCAATATTCAAGGCACCATGATTTTTATAGTAGTACCATTGTATACCATCCAAATAATAGTCTGCTAAAGTATTCCATTCCTTAGGAGTTAGTTCCCATTTACTTTTGTTTGTAGCCTTTGCATACGTTAAAACGTGATTGATCCAATGCACACCATAGCCAATCCAGTAGTTCTGTGCACCACCTGCATTGTGTTGAATCCACGAGCCATCAGGGGTGAATCCAGTTGGTAAATCAGTTGTTGTATTAAGTACCCGAGGAAATTGTTCCTTTACGATTTGGTGCACCCAATCCATTTCTTTTTCGTCTTTGGAACAGGATGCAATGGCTGTCATGGCCCACAAGCGGTAACCAACATTTCCTCCACGGTTATGACCTCGATTTTTATCAAATACACTAGGGCTTTTCCCGTTATACCAACACCAATGACTAAATTCCGTAATACTTTGAATGAGCTTACCAATTTGCTTTTCTTTTACCGCAGAAATCTGTCGATCTCTCATCATATCTTCGTAAATAATAAGTTCTATTGCAGCAGCAGCCCTAAGAGTTTCAAATGGAATTGATGGAAATTGATATTTTGGACGATGATCTAACCAGTATTGTAAGGCTTTATAAATTGCCATTCTTAGTTCTTCCTTATTGGAATATGAACCCTGATGATAATCAATTGCCCATTGCATTATACGACCTGTCATCTGTTTTTTATCTGGTTTTTGGTCTGAAAAGCTACCGTTTTCCTGAAGAAGAGAAAGCGCTTTTTTTGTATCCATTTTTTCCCAACGAGTGAAAAGGTTTTTTCCCTCGAGGTTTTTTCTGATTTTATCTAGTTTGTTAATATCTGAAGTTTGTGAAAAGACTGTTGTTGAAAACAGCAAGCCCAAAACTATTAAGGTGCAAATATTGATGGTTTGTTTCATATTTATATCAGATATTGAGGTGTATTTAAAGTCTATTTTATGCTTTGTTTATATTTAAAATTAAGAATAGCAATCTTTTATGATGCTTGATTAGTCAATTATGGGACATTTTTCTTTTTTTAGTGTCTAAGTTGTTTGTTTATTAGTTGTTTATATGTTTTGTTTTGTGGTGTCAAATTCTTTATTCGTAGGAAGTGGAGTGTGTTTGATAGGTGAATTTCGTACGGATAATTATAGTGTAATTTTTTAGAAGAGTCAGAGAGTTGTTAGCTTATTTTTTAGATTTTATGTCTGAAATAGCTTGTCTTAGAGTAATAAATGATGTTTTGAGAGTGGTTTTGTATTTATTATCAGTAATGTTCAAAATCGTTCGGATGATATTGTAGGTGTTGTTAAAGTGTGTATTATTAGATGGTTAGGTGTGGTTTGGTTGTGTGATGGTGCCGAAATCTTTTTTTGGGACAGTAAGAGCTTGCTGTGCGATACTCTTTCAGGTATCTTGAAATCGTTTTCGAGGCTATTCTTTTGAAACGATAGATTATGAATGTTAAAGTAAAAGAAACACGATGAAACTGTTTTTAACTCTTATCGGTTTGGGAATAATGATGCATGGGGGTACTCAAAAATCACAGGTCGATTACAGCTTTACAAAAAAAACATTGCTATATCAGGATGATTTTAGTTCTAATAAAATTGAAGATTGGATTGTTGAATTGCAGGCTGATTCGGGAAATTTTGTTGGTATAAATGATGGAGCTCTAGAGATTGATGTTCCAAAGGGAGCAACTGTTTGGTATAAGCATAAGCTTGAGGGTGACATTTTGATTGAATATAAAGCAACAGTTATAGATAATGATGGATCTAATGATAGAGTGATTTGAATTGTTTTTGGATGGCTAGTGATCCACGAAATACAGCTGATTTGTTTGATTCGCCAAGAAAAGCCTCAGGGAAGTTTCATGATTACGATACTTTGCAATTGTACTATGTTGGTTTGGGTGGTCATGACAATACCAAAACACGATTTAGGCGATATGATGGAAAAGGGAATAAACCGCTTTTGCCAGAACATGACCTGGAATATTTATCGGATTTAATTGTTCCTAATAAGACTTGCAAAATAGAATTAGTAGCAATGGGTAATCAGGTACAGTTTTTTAGAGATGGGAAATTGGTTTATAATTTTAATGATGAATTCCCTTATACCCAAGGATGGTTTGGAATCAGAACAATAGAGAATCATATGACAATTGATGGTTTTAAAGTTTATCGTATTGAAAATAAAGGAATAGATTAAATACGATGAGTTTAGTAGAACATTATTAGACAGGACAAGAAATAGTATATGAAGATATGATAAAGAAAAATATACAAAAGCGATTGGGTGATATTATCTTATTTAGTCATTTTATTGATGCTATTCAGTGAGAAAGTAATTAGTGTAACCCTTTAAATTAATAGAACACGATTTTCATTTTCAAACTTTTATTGTTTCAGATCATGAGTATCGAGTATTCATTAGTTGCTTGTAATAAAAAAAATAAACATGAAGACTAAATTTTTATCCTTAGCATTTGCGCTGTTTACTTTTACTTCATTATTTAGCCAAGAAGTTGTAATAATTAAG
>JADGEF010000008.1:0-2748 GCA_016744515.1 Marinifilaceae bacterium
ATGGCTGCAGTTGTTTTTCCTTTTCCATTTCCGGTATAAACTTGTATATATCCTTTCATCTTGTTACAAATAGTTTTCTCTTTAATTCATCATTATCGTCTAATCTTTATACGTTTGGCGGTAATGGTCTTGCTGGTGTTTCTTAATTGTACTAAACTTTCGAACTGCTTATCAGCGCCTATGAAATTTAACTTTTATGTGCTTTTATTTATAATACAATCCGCAATCAGGACAGTTATTCACATCTTTATTCAGTTTAGAATTACAAGCTGGGCAAAATTCATATTCAGAACTTAAATTATTTTGATCAGCCACCGTTTCTGTTAATTCAACAGGTTGTACTGTATTGAAAAATTTGGTTTGATCTTTCTCATATTTATAGATTATTCCATTTAGCTTTTCATTATATTCTTTTTCAAGCCACTTCCTTTTCTTAGTATATTCTATTTTATTGAGATTTTTTGAATGTAAGTCAACTCTCAAACTTTTAAATTCATTTTTAAATTTTTTAAGGATTGGAGAGCAAAGATTGTTTAATTCAGCTTGAAAATTATAATTCAATTTTGATAAAATGACTAAACCAACAAAAGGGCTAATAAAAGTGATCAAACCCCAAAGGGATTTACTCCTATTCAATTCTTTAGAACTCTTGGTTGCATAATAGGTAGGAACCGTCCTAATTACCAATGTGAAAATTGTCAATATATACATTGGAAACTTATTTGTAAGTTCAATAGTTGCTCTGTCATAATAGACATCTTTAATCAATAGGAAATACAATAGAAACAAACTTCCAAGCAATACTAGATCCTCTCTATTTTTAATATATTCTTTTTTCATCTTAATAATTCTTCTAATATTCTATTATTCAGGATATTGTTAACATTAAATAATTGCACAACTTGTTGATGTGTTCACAAAACCTGTCATCTATTACCATATAAGGTGTGTATTGTACAAGTTTATGGTCGTTTACTTTATATCTATCAAATTTACCAAATAATAAGCATTAATATTTTTTAATTGATATAAACTTATTCACAGTTCGGTAACAATATAAATGCTAATAAATATAGTGTATTTGGTACTTTTGTGTTAATAAACCAGCTTGTCTGTTTTCTCGTTCCTCGAAAACCATAAACCCTTTCTCCTCCTATTTTTAGGAGGAGTACTCGAACTTGTTCGAGGGAGGTGGTTGTTTTGAAAATAAAACCACCCCGTCTTGCTTCGCAATCCACCCCTCCTTAAAATGAAGGAGGGGAAATAGTTGGTGGTCAGAAAAAATTACTTTTTAGATAAGATATTTTGTGTGCTTTAATAGCTTTAACGATTTCTTTAAGAAATTCATATACATACCTGTTTTCAAACCTTAAAACAGTACAATTGTATTCTTGTAATGTTTTGTCACGAATGATGTCTTTCTCTTCAGATAAGTAGTTGTCGTGTGAAGCGCCATCTAATTCTATTATTAATCTGATTTCAGGACAGTAAAAGTCGACAATATAATTTCCGATGGAATGTTGTCTTCGGAATTTGATATTTTCGACTTGTTTGTTTTTAATTGTTTTCCAAAGAGTTGATTCAGATGCCGTCGAACGTCTTCTAAGTTTCTTTCTGTATTCTAGAAGCTTGGGTTTGTTATGAATCTTTTTCATGTTGGTTTATTTTATCGATACAATTTACATAAAATATTGAATGATTTTAAAACCACCCCGTCTTGCTTCGCAATCTATCCCTCCTTAAATGAAGGAGGGGAAATGCTTGGCTGGTGGAATGAGATATAGAGTTGTTGTGAGTAGAAATGTATTACTTTCTCCTCCTTGTTGTAAGGAGGAGTACTCGAACTTGTTCGAGGGAGGTGGTTTTAATTTATAATACCATCTAGCTTGTTTTCATTGCATTCATTAAATATCAGAGTCAATACGCCTCTCTTTTTTGTAAATCGACTTGATAATTGGATATAATGAAAGACATTAACCGACCAATGAAATATTTAAAGTGCAGATGTGTAGAGGGGCAAGAGCCAGACTGGGAGCATTTGAATGAATCATGTATTGGAATCCATCTTACCTTAAGAAAGCTTATTGGAATAATATTACCACTATTGACAATTTTCTGCTATTACGAAGCAATTACTACTATCATTTATACCGAGGAGGTATTCGTTTTCTGTGGCACCTTAATAGCTGCTTTTATTTTCATTTTTTCAGCTATTTATGTTTTACGGGTTAGAACGATGAGAGAGGTAAGTCTGCGTTGTAAAAAGTATGAGCTTGAAACCATCATCAATTTTAAGGGTAAGTGAAATGTTCGAGTGTTATCTCTATTTTATTCTAAAAAAGATGAATGTTAACGCTCTTTAACTTTTCTTGACTCGCCTTAACTAAAGAAAGCGCTATGTTTGTAGTGTAGAACGAAACTATTTTTTCATAAATAGAACTGAGCCAACTCCAAAAAGTTCAGTAAGTTTTTTCATAGGTTAGATTTAGGTTAGTAAGAAAACTCAGGTGGGGACCTGAGTTTTTTCTATTTAAGCTAATTCAATATTAATTAACTTTCTAGAATATGTTCTTCTTTTATCAATCTGTATAATCTTAGATTTGTTGAAATAAGGTTTTGGTTTGTTGTATGTTTCTTTTTGCACTCAGAAAAGATGAATGTTAACGCTCTTTAACTTTTCTTGACTCGCCTTAACTAAAGAAAGCGCTATGTTTGTAGTGTAGAAACAAAACTATTTTTTCATAGATA
>JADGEF010000008.1:2848-39349 GCA_016744515.1 Marinifilaceae bacterium
GAACTGAGCCAACTCCAAAAAGCTCAGTAAGTTTTTCATAGGTTAGATTTAGGTTAGTAAGAAAACTCAGGTGGGGACCTGAGTTTTTTCTATTTAAGCTAATTCAATTGCCTCTCGAGAAATTTATTCTTAAAAAAGATGAATGTTAACGCTCTTTAACTTTTCTTGACTCGCCTTAACTAAAGAAAGCGCTATGTTTGTAGTGTAGAACAAAACTATTTTTTCATAAATAGAACTGAGCCAACTCCAAAAAGCTCAGTAAGTTTTTCATAGGTTAGATTTAGGTTAGTAAGAAAACTCAGGTGGGGACCTGAGTTTTTTCTATTTAAGCCAATTCAATATTAATTACCTTTCTAGAATATGTCCTTCTTTTATCAATCTGTACGATTTTGCTTTTACTTATTTGAGTAGAAAGTTTTGGGCATAAAAAAAGCTTCAATCTTACGATTGAAGCTTTTTCTGTACCCGGAGCGGGACTTGAACCCGCACGGCCGTGAAGCCACTGGATTTTAAGTCCAGCGTGTCTACCAATTCCACCATCCGGGCATCCTTTACGGATTGAGCGAGAAACGAGACTCGAACTCGCGACCCCGACCTTGGCAAGGTCGTGCTCTACCAACTGAGCTATTCTCGCATTGTGCTTTTTGCTCCCTTCTGGTGAATCAACAAGGCTCGGCAGCCATTGTTTTTTTGTTTTGACGTTGCAAATATATGCGCTTTTTTTGATTCTGCAAAACAAAAAAAGAAAATAGCTCCTTTTTTTTCACTTTCGCTGAATGCTAATAAAACCGCAGGGTTCGTGACTTCCTGAAAGTCAGAGAATCACTATTGAAATGACTGGGGCGAAAAAAATGATTTTATTTTTTTTTAAAACTTCTCAGCCCAGTCAAATGCTCTTAAGATTACAATCCAGATATCTTTTTTATCTCGTTCAACTTGTTCAAAGCTTCTATTGGAGTCAGATTATTCACATCCATACCTTTTATTTCGTCACGAATTTGTTGCAGAACGGGATCGTCCATCTGGAAAAAGCTCATCTGAAAGCCTTCGCGCTGCTGTGCAATCTCACCTACAGGCTTAGCAAGGGCTTCTCCATTCTTATTTCCCTCAAGTTGTAATAGAATGTCATCGGCACGTTTAACCACTGATTTAGGCATTCCAGCCATTCTGGCTACATGTATACCAAAACTATGATTTGAGCCTCCTGGAACCAATTTACGTAGGAAAATCACCTTATTGTTGACTTCCTTAACTGAGACATTGAAATTTTTAACTCTATTGAAAGAATGTTCCATTTCGTTTAGCTCATGATAATGGGTTGCAAACAGTGTTTTGCCTTTAAACTTAGGATGCTCATGAATGTATTCTACAATAGACCATGCTATGGAAATACCATCGTAAGTACTGGTTCCACGTCCAAGCTCGTCTAAAAGAATGAGAGAGCGAGAAGAAAGATTGTTCAGAATACTTGCTGCCTCGTTCATTTCAACCATAAAGGTTGATTCGCCAAGGGAGATATTATCGGATGCACCTACACGTGTAAAGATTTTATCGACGTAACCAATATTAGCCTCCTCAGCAGGTACAAAACTACCTATCTGAGCCATCAGCACAATAAGAGCTGTTTGTCGCAGTAGGGCAGACTTACCCGCCATATTTGGACCCGTAATAATAATAACCTGCTGCTTGTCGTTGTCCAAGTACACATCGTTGGCAATATAGCTTTCGCCAAGAGGCAGTTGCTTTTCAATTACAGGATGACGCCCTTGTTTGATATCGATCACTTGTGTATCGTTAATCACAGGACAATTGTAATGGTTCTCTTTGGCCAGTTTGGCAAAAGAAAGCAGACAGTCGAGTTGAGCAATCATGGCTGCATTCAGCTGAATTGAGCTGATATAATCAGTGATACTGATTACCAAATCGTTGTATAATCGAGTTTCAAGTGCTAGAATTTTTTCTTCCGCACCTAAAATTTTCTCTTCGTAATCTTTTAATTCTTGTGTGATGTAACGCTCAGCACTCACAAGTGTTTGTTTGCGTATCCATTCTTCAGGAACTTTATCTTTATGTGTGTTTCGAATTTCGATATAGTATCCAAATACATTATTAAAACCAATTTTAAGCGAAGGAATACCTGTACTTTCACTTTCGCGAACTTGCATTTGTAAAAGGTAATCTTTACCTGAGAAAGCAATTTTTCTTAGTTCGTCCAAATCGGCAGAGATCCCATCAGCCATTACGCCACCTTTGCTAACCATAGCTGGAGGGTCGGCTTTAATCTCATTCTCAATTTTTTCTCGAATGCTTTGACAAGGATTTAATTGCTCACCAATTTTTACCAAATTTTTGTTACTCGATTGCAAACAAGTTGTTTGAATAGGTTCGATGGCGAGAAGTGCATTTTTAAGTTGAACAACCTCACGAGGTGAAATTCTTCCTACGGCAACCTTAGAGATAATACGCTCTAAGTCACCAATTTGTTTGATCTCATCTTCTACATTCCAAGAGTTTTCTTCATTGGAATGAAAATATTTCACCACATCCAATCGGTTGTTGATACGAGCAGGATCTTTAAGCGGAAGGGCTATCCATCGTTTTAATAGACGAGATCCCATAGGCGAAAGGGTTTTGTCCATCACCTGAGATAGGGTTTGAGCCCCATCGTTTAATGCCCCAAAGAGCTCTAGGTTGCGAAGTGTGAATTTATCTAACCAAACGTAGCGGTCTTCTTCAATTCGCGAAATTTGTGTTACGTGACCGGCTTTTGAGTGTTTGGTGAAATCTAAATATTGCAGGATAGCACCAGAGGCGATAATCCCTTCACGTAGGTTCTGAACTCCAAATCCTTTTAGGGAATTGGTTTCGAAATGTCGTAATAATTTATCTTGAGCTGCTGATTCGGTAAATACCCAATCGTCCATCGTAAAGGTGTAGAATTTACCACCGAACAATTCGTGGAAGATTTTCTCTTTGCCTTTCTGATAAAGCACCTCTTTAGGTTGGAAGTTACCCATCAGTTTATCGATATACTCAAAACTACCTTCGGCTGTTAGGAACTCTCCAGTTGAAACATCAATAAAGGCAATACCTGCTGATTTTTTCTCTAAATGAACACAGGCTAAAAAGTTATTTTCCTTATGTTCGAGTACATTATCGTTATAAGATACGCCAGGTGTAACCAACTCCACAATGCCACGCTTAACCAGATTCTTGGTCTTTTTAGGATCTTCCAATTGCTCGCAAATAGCCACACGCATACCTGCTCTAACCAATTTTGGTAGATACGTATCGATAGCATGATGAGGGAATCCAGCCAGTTCCACATAGCTTGCAGAACCGTTAGCTCTTTTGGTTAAAGTAATTCCACATATCTCAGAAGTGCGAATGGCATCATCCGAAAATGTTTCATAGAAATCACCCACACGAAACAATAAGATAGCATCGGGATGCTTGTCTTTTATCTCATAATATTGTTTCATCAAAGGGGTTTCAACTGCTTTTCTTTGCTTTGCCAAGGGATGATATTTTTAAAGGGCCTGCTTTGCTGGGAAATCTATCACAGTTTTGCTGGCTAGTGTATTGCTTTAATTAACTATATGCTTGCTAAGTCTTTTTCTATCGATTAAAATTGACCGATTAGCTTTGTTTAGGCAAGCTATTTCTCGTCCTGAAAAATGAATCAGGGAAGGTAAAATAATTTTAGAACAAATATAAGCTTTGAGCAAGACATATTAAAAGGGCTTCCTTATTTTTTGATTTTAATTGTTTGAATTGGTTTTTGGGCTCTTTGAATATAAATGAAAATATTCTCGCAAAGGACGTAGAGATTAGCGCTAAGCCATGAGAATTGATTGTAGAATTTTTGCGCTCTTAAAATATTACTTCGCGTGTTTTGCGTGAAATTGTGATTTGATTTTTATATCTAGTTTTAAAATAACACCTCATAGTCTTTTTATATTGATCTTTTCTTGCAATATTTAATGAACAAAATCTTAACTCAATTCTATATACTATGAAGAACATTCTGATAGTTGGCGCAGGCCTTTCTTCCACAAGCCTGATAGAATATCTCTTGAAACATTCAGACGAAAACCATTGGCAGGTTCGCTTGGCGGATATGTCCTTAGAGCTTGCAGAGAGTAAGATTAAGAAGCATGTGCGGGGGCGAGCCATTAAATTTGATGTGTTTGATAAGGAAGATCGTGCAAAGGAAGTTGAAAAAGCAGATTTGGTAATTTCGATGTTACCTCCTACAATGCATACTATGCTGGCTAAGGAATGTGTGAAACAGCGTAAACATTTTCTGAGCCCATCCTATGTTTCTCCTGAGATGCAAATCTTAGATAAAAAAGCAAAGGAGAGAGGTGTTCTTCTAATGAATGAGTTGGGAGTTGATCCGGGTATCGATCATATGTCAGCTATGAAGATTATCGATAAGATTAAAGCCAAGGGTGGAGAATTATTGAGTTTTAAATCATATTGTGGGGGTTTATTAGCACCGTCATGTTCGACTAATATTTGGCAATATAAATTCACATGGAATCCACGAAATGTTGTGACAGCGGGACAGGGTGTCGCAACTTATAAGGATAATGGACAGTACAAGTATTTGCCATATCAACAAGTTTTTGCTCACCCTATCGAAACAAGTATGCCTAAGTATGGCGATTTTGAAGTTTATCCTAATAGAGATTCACTGTCGTATCGAAGTTTATATGATATAAAAGATATTCCTAGTATTCTGCGTGGAACTATGCGCCGCCCAGGGTTTTGTCGGGCTTGGAATGTATTCGTTCTCCTTGGTTGTACCGATGAATCTTGTGTGATGCATGATTCTGAGAACCTAACTTATCGAGCATATATCGAGAGTTTTTTGCCTTACGACGAAAGGTCGGTAGAAGAACGATTTGCAGATTGCATAAATATTGGTGTTGATGATCCTATTATGGAGAAATTCAGGTGGCTGGATTTGTTCTCGGATAAGAAAGTTGGCTTAAAAGAAGGTACACCTGCTCTAATGCTTCAAAGAATTCTAGAGGGAAAATGGACTCTTGATCCTGACGATAAGGATCTTTTAGTTATGCAGCACCAGTTTGTTTATAAGCAAGATGGTCAGGAAAAGAAAATTACCTCTTCTATGAGTTATGAAGGGAAAGATCAAGAGCATACAGCTATGGCCTACACGGTAGGTTTACCTATGGCTATTGTTGCTAAATTAATTCTCCAATCGAAAATAAATTTGACGGGTGTGCAAATACCCATTGATGCTCAAATTTATGAGCCAGTTTTAAAAGAGTTGGAAGAATTAGGTGTTTATTTCACCGAGCATGAAGAAGATTGTGAGTAATCTTAAGTTCATTTTCTTAAGTTTGTACATCAATCAGCTATAAATACTTCATGAGAAAGATAATTTTATTTTCCCTATTAGGCCTTTTAGTTCTTGCATCTTCATGCAGTAGTTTGCCTGCTTTACAGTCAACATGGAATCGTTCTTCATCTTTACAAAATACTTTGGAAGATTTGGAAGCCAATGTTTTTTTCTCTGAGGATGAATTGACCTTGAAATTATCTAATGATGCGAACTACCTTGATATTATTGTTTCAACCAATTCGCCAATAACTTTGAATAAGATTTACAACCTAGGATTAAGTATTTGGTTGGATCCGCAGGGAAAGAATAAACAAATATTTGGAGTTAATTTTCCATTACCTATTGAAAAGCCATATTCATCAACTGCTTTTAGAAACTATATCAGTCAGTTTGAAACAAATGAGCTACAGGAAGAGTTTTTCGATCGTTTTCAGAAATATGAATACGAGGACATTCGCCTTAAAGAAAATATAAGTGTCTCAACTTTAGATCAGGATGAGGCTTGCCAAGTTAGGTTGAGTTCTAACAATCAAATTCTTTTGTCTTGTCATATTAGAGTCAGCCTAAAGAAGCTTATGGGATCTGAATTTAAGTTAACAGGCAAAGAAAAGATTGGTGTTAGTATTTTTAGCACTTCCTTGGCAACAGAGGCTTATCGTTCATCACTTTCTAGTAAAGAAGTTATTAATCAACGACTAAATCGACTGAAAGCTGGTGATGATCCTAACCGACAAGAATTGGTTGAGCAATGGACTAATTTTAGCTTAGCTACTGAGAGTAAATAATTACGAATTATCAATTACGAATTACGGAAAAATCAGAACTTAAATATTGTCATCATCTTTATCTGTGTTAATTTGCGAAATCGGTGGTTTCATTCAGGCAGTAAATTACATCTTCAAATAGAAATCTTTGCACAGTTTGATATATTCTGGACTGTAAACATGTCGCTGACCATTTTCAACACAAAGTTGACCTTCAATTGTTTTTGTAATGTTGAGTGATAATTCGATTAGTAAGCGCTTGGCTGGTTTACCCAGATTTGGTAAAACTTCTACTCTTTTACTCAGGCTGAAACCAGCAATGCGTGCTAGTCGAATAAAGTAACCACCCTCAGTAACTGGAAGAATAACAGAAAATTTACCATTAGGATTCAAAAGATTTTTAGCTCCTTCAACTAAATCTTCAAAAGGAAGGGCATCTGTATGGCGTGCGGCAGACCTTGCTTCATTACTGGCTTTTAGCGAATTGATAAAGTAAGGTGGGTTGCTGACAATTACATCGTATTTAGTCGTTGTTTTGCTGACAAAATCTTGAAAGGAAGCATGGTAGGCTTCAATTCGATCAGACCAAGGACAATTTTCAATGTTATCAACAGCTTGTTGATAAGATGAGCTGTCTATCTCGACTGCCTCAATTTTGGAGTTATAATTTGTTCTTTGGGCTAACATGATGGCGATAAGACCAGTTCCTGTTCCAATATCTAAAAAGGATTTAGCTCCATTGGTGTCTGCCCATGCTCCCAATAAAACACCATCAGTTCCCACTTTCATGGCAGAGCTTTCTTGGTTGATTTTGAATTGTTTGAATTGAAAATATGTGTTAGCCATGAGCCTAGAACTTGTAAGTTTAAAATTTCTCGAAGATACCTAATCCGAAAAGGGCAAAGTCATATTTGACAGGATCATTTGGATCTAGTTGGCGTAACGATCTGGTGATTTCATTTACTGCTGGCCAATCGTTTTGTTTGCGATTTAGGAGGCCTAATTTGCGACCAACACGTCCTGTGTGAACATCGAGAGGTAAATATAAGTCGGTAGGCGAGATACTTTTCCAAATGCCAAAATCGACAGATCGTTTATCATTACGAACCATCCAACGCAGAAACATATTCATACGTTTGGCTGATGATTTTTTTAGAACATTTGAAACGTGTTTCTCTGTTCTTTGAGGATGATCAATGGAAAAGAAAGTTTCTCTAAAGTTTTTGATCGCATCTTTTGCATCACCACCTATTAGAGCAGGTTTAGAGAAAACGGATTCTAGTCCGCCATGGTTCTTATAAATATTTTGCAAGGCTTGAATAAAGAAGATGGCATCTTCACCATTAAAAGTTCGGTGTTTGAATTCAGCGAATATATCAAGATCTGAATTTTCGGCATTCATGATAAAATCATGAGGTGCTTCATCCATCCATTGCATGAGTTTCTTTGCATTCTTTATGATGGTGGGGCGCTGCCCCCAGGCTATGGTTGCAGCAAGAAAAGCTGCAATTTCAATATCTTCTTTTTTTGAAAAAGCTTTGGGGATTTGAATCGGATCGGTCTCAATAAAAGTCTCCCGATTATAGAGATCGTACTTCTCGTCGAGAAAAGATTTGAGTTCAGAGCTAGAAAGTTTCATTGTATACGGGGTGAGTATTTAGAGTTTAGAAGTACTTAGAGTAATGAGTTGTGTTCTTAACTTATAAGTACTCAAGGCACTTTGAACTTTAGTTACTAATATCAATCATACCATCAGTCATTACAATCTTTCTATCGGCCATATGTTCCATTTCTAAATCGTGAGTTACGATTACAAAGGTCTGGTTCAATTTCTTTCTCAAATCAACGATTATCTCGTGAAGTTCTTGACGATTAACGGAATCTAGGTTGCCTGATGGTTCATCGGCAAAGACAACCATTGGATCGTTAATAAGAGCTCTTGCTATAGCAACACGCTGCTTTTCTCCACCAGATAGTTCTGATGGTTTATGATCTAGACGATGGTCTAGTCCTAGCATACTCAATAGTTTTTTTGCTTTTGATGTTGCTTCAGACCTTGACTTTTTAGCTATGTAAGCAGGAATACAAACATTTTCTAAAGCTGTAAACTCTGGCAAGAGGTGATGAAATTGAAATACAAAACCAATGTTTTTATTTCTAAATGCGGCAAGCTCTTTTTCATTCAAGCTCGAAATGTCTATCCCATCAAAATGTAATTGCCCTGAGTCTGGACGATCTAATGTTCCTAGAATTTGAAGAAGAGTCGTTTTTCCTGCTCCACTTGCGCCTACAACAAGAACAATTTCTCCTTTTTCTACATTAAAGTCTAAACCTTTTAGGACATGAACCTGTCCAAAACTCTTTTTTAATTGTTTTGCTGTAATCATAGAAATGGGATATTTAAAGCTCTAGTTTTTGTTATTTGTTAAAAATAAAAAAGACGTAGGCTGAATAAATTAGAATCAGAATTAAGCCTTTCCAACGGTGTAGCTTTGCTTTCTTTAATGGTAACATCAACAAAAATAAAAGAAAAGAGATAGCAAGCATCCAAATCAGGTCGAAATTAAGAGTATCATTGCTAACAAAAATATTTTTAACGATTGAAGTAACTCCCAAGACACCGAATATATTGAAGATGTTTGATCCGATGATATTTCCGACTGAGATATCCATTTCCTTTTTTAATGCTGCAATGGCAGAGGTTGCCAGTTCAGGTACTGAAGTTCCAAAAGCAACAAGTGTTAGCCCAATAACACGCTCGCTAACGCCATATCCTAAAGCAATATTCTTTGCTGCACCAACTAGTAGGTCTGCACCAAAATAAAGTCCAATTGAGGCTAAAACAATTAAACCCAATGCTGCTGGAATGGAATGTTTTGGTTTTTTGAATTCTTCGTTATTATTGCCACGTGATTTTATTATTGTGAAAACCATGAATCCAATAAGCAAAACGAGGAAGCAAATGCCTTCCCAAGTTTCGATAAGGTTATTTTGTGCAAAGGCGAAGAATAGGAGAGAAGCTCCCATCATAACGGGCCAATCGAATTTGATTGAATTACTCTTAACAGGTAAGGGTAAAAGAATGGCTGTGAAACCTAGAACCAAAGCAATATTAGAAACATTTGATCCTACCACATTACCAATGGCAATATCAGGACTACCTGATAGTGCAGCACCTAAACTCACAAATAATTCTGGAGCTGATGTTCCAAAAGAGATAACGGTTACCCCAACAACAAGTGTCGATATTTTAAAATGAGAGGATAGTGCAACACCGCCTTTTACCAATAAATCACCACTCGATAAAAGAATGACAAAGCCTATAATGAGATATAGATAATCCATATGTAATTGAAAGATTGATGCGGGATGTTTGAGTATAAAAATAGGCAGTAGAATAAGAACCCTCTGCCTTTCCCATTTCAAATATGAGGTTTAAGCTTTTGTTTATGACTAATTCAGGTTTATAATTTCTTTGATATATCGTCTTTGAAATCTTTTAGATTATCGATGATTTCAGTTTCATCTTTAATTTCTTTTTTTATATCCTCAGTAGCTTTTTTGAATTCTTTCATACCTTTTCCTAGTCCTTGTGCCAGTTCTGGAATCTTTTTTGCACCAAAAAGCATGACTACGACGAGAATAACGATAATGATTTCAGGTCCACTTATAAATAATAACATGATGTTTCAATTTAATGTTTGTCCAAAGATACCAAAAGTGATTGATTCTTGTATAGCCATTAACTAATTAAGAATGGGAGAGTCTGAATATACTTGATTTTTTTAAAAAGCTTGCATAAAAAAAGCCCCAAGGCAAACCTTGGGGCATGAAATATATCAAGAATGATATGAATTATTTCTTTTTAGCAATCACTTTCTGTACACGTAATTTTGTGTCGTAAGCAATAGGAGTAGCAATAAATAGTGAAGAGTATGTACCTACTACAACTCCGACAATTAGTGCAAATGTAAAGCCTTGGATTGATGTTCCACCGAAGAAGAAGATCGCTAACAATACAACTAAAGTAGAAAGAGAAGTACTAAATGTACGACGCAATGTACTATTCAATGCACTGTTGATAACCTCTTCTGGATCGCGCTTAGGATGTAATCCCAAGTACTCACGAATACGGTCAAATACAACCACGGTATCATTAATAGAATAACCTACTACAGTTAAAATCGCTGCAATAAAGGCTTGATCGATCTCTAAAGAGAATGGTAATATACCTTTGAATATTGAGAAGATACCCAATACAATAATGGTATCGTGTGCAAGTGCTGCAACAGCACCTAAACCATATTGCCAGTTAGAGAAACGAACCATGATATAAAGGAAGATTACGATCAGTGCAAATAAGATAGACCAAACTGCTGACTGACGAATATCATCGGCAATAGTAGGACCAACTTTTTGTGACATCTTTCGGTTATTCTCAAGGAATGATTCAAGAGTCGTTCCTGCTGGAAGATACTTTTTCAATCCTTCGAATAACTTAGCTTCAACTTCATCATCAATTTCTGTTCCGTCCTCGTCGATCTTGTACTTAGTAGAGATTTTAACTTGGCTATTACCACCAAATGTTTTCACTTCAGGAGCATGGCCGTAAACAGCATCAAGAGATTTAGAAATATCACCAACAGCTACGGGCTGATCGAAAGCTACAACGTAAGTTCTACCTCCAGTAAAGTCGATACCTTGATTTAATCCACGAGTGGATAAAGATACAACTGAAGCTAAAATAGCAATAGCAGAAATCACATAGAATACTTTTCTTTTCTGGATGAAAGTAA
Organism: Marinifilaceae bacterium; assembly: GCA_016744515.1. GTDB lineage: Bacteria > Bacteroidota > Bacteroidia > Bacteroidales > Marinifilaceae > Ancylomarina. The sequence goes on from JADGEF010000008.1 coordinate 13,783, forward strand.
TGTGTGCATTACGCAACCAGTTATCAGTAAGTTTTGTAGTAAATGTAATGTTTTTCTTGCGCTCAAGACGTCCTTCAAAAAACAAACGAGTAATGAAAATCGCAGCGAATAATGAAGAGATAATACCTATTACAAGAGTCGTAGCAAAACCTTTAATTGGACCTTCACCAAAAATGTAAAGAATGATACCCGTTAAAAGAGTTGTTAAGTTACCATCGATAATTGCAGAATAAGCATTTTTATATCCATCAGAGATAGCTAAACCTAAACCTTTACCTGCTTTCATCTCTTCCTGAATACGCTCGAAAATTAGAACGTTCGCATCGACAGACATACCAATTGTTAAGACAATACCCGCAATACCAGGTAATGTTAACACCGCACCTAACGAAGCTAGAACTCCGAAGATGAAGAATAAGTTGGTAATTAAAGCAATGTTTGCAGTAAGACCAGCACCTTTGCTATAGAAGAAGAACATATAAAGTAAGATCAATGAGAAGGCGATAATGAATGACCACATCCCTTTTTGAACAGATTCTTGTCCCAATGATGGTCCAACAACTTCGTCAGCAATAATATGTGCAGGAGCAGGAAGCTTACCCGACTTAAGAATATTTGCAAGGTCTTTCGCTTCAGCAATAGTGAAGTTACCACTAATTTGAGAAGAACCGCCCTTAATTTCGGATTGTACAGTTGGAGCAGAATAAACGTAACCGTCAAGAACAATAGCAATTGATCTCTGTAAGTTGTCTTTAGTTAAACGTGCCCAAACTTTAGAACCTTCGCCATTCATACTCATTGATACTTGAGCACTTGCAGTTCGCTGATCAACTTCATCACGAGCTGATGTTACAACATCACCAGTAAGTGGAGCCTTGCCATCACGACTTGTTACTTTAATTGCATAAAGCTCGAAGATATTTCCACCATCGTCCATAGCCTTAACGCCCCAGAAGAATTTCAAGTTACGAGGAAGAAGAGACTTTACAGCTGGCATTGCGAAAATCTTATTTACACGTGCCGTATCTTTAATGTGTGAGTAACCCACAACAGCTAAAGAGGATCCGCCTTTACCTTGGTTAGGATTAAGAACAGAGAATAACGGGTATTTTTCAGCTAAATCTTTTGCATTGCTCAATGAATCCTGAGATTCACCTTCAATTTTGTTTAGAAGAGCAACATCTTCGTCAGCTTTAGCCTCGTCCTTAACTTCAGGAGTAGCTTCGATTACTTCGCTAGCAGCATTAATTTCAGCTAATTTTGTGTTAACTGCATTTAAATAACCACCAATTTCGCTGAACGTGTAAGTTTCCCAAAATTCAAGACTTGCAGTTCCCTGAAGTAGCTTACGAACACGAGCTGCATCCTTAATACCTGGAAGTTCAATAATGATACGACCTGAAATATCAGCTTTTTGAATGTTAGGTTGTGCCACACCAAAACGGTCGATACGAGAACGTAAGATATTGAACGTATTGTCAATAGCAGCGTCTGTTTCGGTCTTTAGAACCTTAAGAACTTCATCGTTCGTAGCTCCAAAAGCAATTTTATCTTTTAACTCAAGAGTTCCGAGAATATCTGGAGAAGATAATTGAGCGCTTGGGTTGATTTCGCTGAATGCTTTTCCGAAAAGCGTTACGAAGTCATCCTGAGAGTTAGCTTGCATCTGCTTAGCTTTTGCAATAGCGGCAACGAAAGTCTCGTCCTTGCTATTGTTAGCCATTGCTTTGATGATATCTACAACAGAAACTTCCATTGTTACGTTCATCCCACCCTTAAGGTCAAGCCCTAAGTTCATCTCAAGCTCTTTACACTCTTTGTAGGTATAGCCCTTAAGTCCTAAGAAACTATACACTTTTTCTCCTCGAATTGAATCCAAGTAAGTTTGTTCTTTCTTGATATCGCCTGCTCCAAACAGATGAGCATCTTTTTCAACTTTCTTAGTTACATAAGTAAAAGTCAATTGATACAAACTCACTAGGGCAAATACAATAGCGAGAAGTCTAATCGCTCCTTTATTTCGCATGTGTTTAGGTTTAATAAATTCTTATTATGTGATATTTTTATTTTTCACCTCAAATTAACGCACAAATATATTATTTTTTTTTGACTTTTTGGGAACTATATTTTTGTGCTCAGTCTTATTGCTTTAGACGATTTTTATGGGTTTCTGTTTAAAATGAGGCTGCTTTTTTGATAATCGATTATGGCTTGATGACGAAGTAAGAAATCACTACCTAGAAGACCACAAATTTGTCTTTGGCAGTGTTTCTCGTACATATTGTTGATTTGACTTAGATCAATAAGCACAACATTTAGCTCTTCGGTAATGAAATCGCCAAAACTAAGGCTTTTAATTTCGACTAAATCGGACTCTATTTTGCTACCACCAAGCCCGCAGGATTGCAAATCATCTTTATCTTGATCTTTTTGTTGATAATCTAGAACAAAATTTTGATCGAATACGGTTTTAGATGCCCCAGTATCTATCACCATTTCACCATTTTGCTCGCCATTTAGAGTGCATCTTACAAGCAAGTGAAAACTTTGAGTTTCGAGCTCAATTATTTCGATGGGGATATGGATGAGTGTGTTATTCATATGCATTCTAATTTTCAATTTTCTAAAATGAAAACCAAAGATACGGAATGGATTGAAAGAATATCTCTCTTTTACCTCTTATTTAAAATGGAATTGCGATAAAAAGGGCTTATTAATTTAACTTGATTAGAATTCGAATTAATTCATCATGTGATAAGAATTGCCCATGCTCATACCATGACGAGGTCTTCGAGAAGTTTTCTTGGAGTTTCTAATTTTATAGGTAAAGCTAAGCATGTAGAATTTATTTAGCTTTTTTGAATAGCTATCTGTTGTATATAAATCGCTTACTCGATGATGCCTTTCGCTAGTTTGATTGAAAATATCGTAGGCAACCAATGAGATTTCTCCTCTTTTGTTCTTGAATATTTTGCTTGATATACCAATGTCTAGCAACCAACTGTTTTCAATATCATTTGTACTGATATTATTCTTGTTAACAAAGTTTGTGTTGGTTTTGATAATAAAGTTTTTTACAAAATTCCAATACATACTTAGACTATTAGTCTGAGAGAAATATCTAGAGCTAGATGATTTTAAGTTGGTATTTCTTGAAACTGAATATTGAGTTCGACTTGAAATTGTAAAGTCAAGCTTTTCGCTGATATTGGAACTTAATTTTAAACCTTGATTTAAACTCAACGAGTTTGAAAAGGATTTTTTGTTATTTACCAACGTAGGGTTGTGAGAATAATTAGCAGAAGTATTGATATTCAGTTTGGATTTCAATTTCTTTATAGGGATACCGTATGTAATTCTCCCGCTAATATTATATTGCCCATTAAGATTTGTAGGTTGTGAAAATTGTCCGCCTTTTGGAAGAACGTATTTCTCATTTATAAGCGTATCGCTTTGTGCTACAATTGTTCTTTGACTTACAGTGTTGTTAGCTTTATTTACACTCATATTTATTGAGGTAAATCGACCATTTTTCATGTTTGATGATGTGTAGAACAGTATTATGTTGTGATTCTGTGTCTGTTTCAAATTGGAATTCCCCATCGATAAAAATAAGGGATTTGAGACATTAATAATTTCTTGTAATTGCTGAACACTTGGATTCGAAGTCCCCATTCTATAATAAATATTGAACATCGAACTCTTATTAATATTGTATGAAAAACTAGCTGATGGTAGAATGGAAAAGTAATCTTTTTTTAGATCCCTTTTATTTGGAAATGTTTCATCATTTTTAAGGTTTGTGAATTCAAAATCACTCCCTAACATGAAACCGATTTTTTTATCTCGATAGTTGTACGAAATTCTTGAGCTATTGTTTATGGTCGAGTTTTTAAACTTGTTTGATGTCAAGGTGTCAAGCTTTGAATAGCTCTCTGTTTCTGTATCGTAATTGAAACTTGTTTTTTTTGTTTTTTCAGTGTTTAATGAATAGTTGTAAGCCAATGATAATCGGCTGTTTTCACCTAGTTTTTCATTGAAAGATAAACCTGTTCTTAAGTTGTTTGAGTTTGTTTTTTGATTAGAAATTTGATTAATATTTTGATTTCCTTTCGCAGATTGTCCTTTTATCTCAGATTTTTGATCGCCGTTATTTCTTCGATCATCTCTGCTATACGAAGCTTGTACAGAAATGGTACGCCCTTTCTTATTCAATCTTCTTGAGAACATGAAATTCTGATTGAAGTTAGTTGAGCTGTTATTTGAAGAGGTTAAATTATTGTTTGAATTTATGAATTCATCTAATAATTTGGTTTCTGAAAAGGAAGAGATTTTAGCCTTAGAATCTGATGATGACAAGTTTGAGTTAAGCATGATTTGATTCTTTGGGTTTGATTTAATATCCCAATTTATATCGAAGTTATGATTTGCCTGATTGTTATCAGATATACTTTTGTTTGATAGTTCTTGTTTTTCGAGAGGAAGTGAGGTGTAAGTTCTAAGACTTCTGTTTTCGCTTTTAGTATCATTCTTGGAATATTGGTAATTGGCTGATAATTCGTTTTCTTTCTTGCCCTTGGTGTTAAAGTTTAAGCCTAAGTTATTTGCTTGCAATTCATTGCCACTAATCGACCTACGGAAAGCTCTCCTACGACTTAAATGAAGTGGTGCATTTACATTTTTCGAGTTACCTGTTAGAGTATAACGAGTCTTTTCTGAGAACTGACTGACATTTGCTCGTACAGCATATTTCTCATCTTTTCCTATACCACCAGCAATGCTACCAAATCGTATATTCTTACTTGCGTTTTTTGTAACAATATTTATGGTTTTACTTTTCTCCTTATCCTCAAATCCTGAGAATTTAGATTCATTGCTTTTGTGTTCATACACTTCAATATTTTTAATGATATCACTTGGGAGAGTTTCAAGAGCTTTGTTTACATCTTTCCCAAAGAATTTTTTACCGTCAACCAAAACCTCTTTTACTGATTGACCTTGTGCAGTAAGTTTACCATTTATGCTATAAAAGCCTGGCATTTTTGAAATTAATTCTTCGGCTGTAGCATCAGGGTTTACTTTAAAAGCATCAGGATTGAATAGGGTTGTGTCACCTTTTTGTTTTGTAGGAGGTAGGGTTTCGACAATATTAACTTCTCCTAGCATTTTCTTGTTTTCGATAAGTTTAAATAGACCTATATCCAATGCATCTTTGTCGATATGAATTGTTTTTTGAATCTTCTTATAGCCAATAAATGAAATGGAAAGTTGATAATCTCCTGGTTTAACTTTTATAAGGAAATCTCCTTTGTCATCAGTAATAGTTCCTCGTCTGTCTAAAGAATCTTTTTGGTTTATCATTACTATAGTTGCACCTGGTACGGTGTGCTGCGTATCTGCATCGAATACACGACCTTTAACTGGTGTGTTTTTTTGAGCAGAGCTGATAAAGGAAATTGTAGATAATAATAGGAGAAATATATAACGAGTCATACAAGCAGAATTAATAAGTTGCTAATCTAAATGTATAGAGTGTTAGATTGTTTGTTGATCTGGTTAATACATGTTAAAATACACTCAGATATCATAGTATTTCGATAAGTGGGGTGATTTCTACGATGAAAGTAGGCTGTTGGCTTTATAAAAAAAAGGTCTGACACGAATGTCAGGCCTTTTAAATTATATGTAGTTTGAATAACGATTAGATGATATCCATTTTATCTAAAACATTCATTACCGATTTTACAGCGGTAGCAGAACCTTTTAATAATTCCATTTCAGCATCGTTTAATTTAACTTCTATCACTTTTTCGATACCATTTTTTCCAAGAACAACAGGTACGCCTAAATAGATGCCTTCCATGCCATATTCTCCGTTAAGAAGCGTACAAACTGGGAAGATTCTTTTTTGGTCACGAACAATCGCTTCAACCATTTGAGCAGCTGCAGCACCTGGAGCATACCATGCAGAAGTACCCATTAGGTTCACTAACTCACCACCACCTTTTTTAGTTCTTTCGATAATTGCGTCTAACTTATCAGCGTCGATTAACTCAGTTACAGGAATACCAGCAACAGTAGTATAACGAGGAAGTGGAACCATAGTATCACCGTGTCCACCCATTAAAAGAGCTTGAATATCTTTTGGTGAAACGTGTAATTCGTTAGCAATAAATGCGCGGTAACGAGCGGTATCAAGTACACCAGCCATACCAAACACCTTAGTCGATGGTTTTTTTGCTGCTAAATAAGCTGCATAGCACATCACATCTAAAGGATTAGATACGATAATGATAATTGCGTCAGGAGAATGCTTCACAACGTTTTCTGTAACCGATTTTACTATTCCAGCATTTATAGAAATTAAGTCATCACGACTCATACCTGGTTTACGTGGAAGTCCTGATGTAATAACAACAACTTCAGAACCTGCAGTAGCTGCATAATCGTTAGTTACACCTGATACTTTAGTATTGTAATAATTGATAGGAGCAGTTTGCCACATGTCAAGAGCTTTACCTTCGGCAACACCTTCCTTGATATCCAATAAAACTACTTCGTTTGCTAATTCCTTTTGAGCGATGCAATTTGCACAAGTTGCGCCAACATTACCTGCGCCTACAACAGTTATTTTCATATTTGTAAATTTTTATTCTTGTCGTTAACCTAAGGGTTTATTTAACTATATAAAGCATAAGTCGGAGATGCCAGATAATAAAGTTAAAACGACAGTGTATATAAGTAATAATTTGATGTTTCTTATTGAAGAAATAATTCTTTATTTGCAGCAAATATATTCAGATTGGCATAAATATAAAGCCTTATTTACCTGCTCTTCAACAGTAAAACCTAAATATATGAAAAAAGTTGAGTTTTTAAGAAGTAAAAGATGTTTTTGTCTGAAAATCGAAAACGTTTGTGTTGAGTGTTTTGTTCGAAATTGTATTTTTCTACTGATTTGAAACTAACAGGGCATTAGGTTTTAAAATATTATCGATTAAGGTTTCAAATTGAATTTATATATCGGGATGGAAAACAGCATACAGAATTGAAAGGTTGTCAGTCCAGAAGTGAAAATAAATTGCATTACCATTTTAATACATCATTAACGGCTGTCAATTTAGCTAAAACAGCACATTGGCTAAAACGCCAAAAAATTAAGAACGAGGCGTATTTTCAATGGCAAGCGTAAAGACGATATATCACAAATAGTTCCTATTTTCCCATTTATTTAAATTAAGCCTGACAGGCTGCTAGAGAATGATTGCTTTATACATCTTTTATGAAAAAAACCTTGTGTAATCTCATAATTTATAGTGATTGACTGATGTTTCCTTTATACTTAAGTTTGTCTAATTAAAAACATCTAATTGTATCCCAGACTTACATATAATAGTTGGTTCGTTTTTATAGAATTTTAGTATGTATCCTATTGGGATCGTTAAACTTAATACCATTAAGTTTTATAGATTAAGCTAAAGTCAAATTGGTCTAAAATAGTATAATAACAGAATTTAAAAGGAGAGGAATGCAACTCATATTATTGGAAATTATACTGCACAATATTTGGGGAATATGCAGTTTAAATTTTGATAAAAGCCTCATAAGTAAAGATTAAGTAAATTCGACATAAAAATATAGAAGATGAGAATAACAAAACCATTTACAGGGATTTTAGCATTTCTAATTGTATTATTAACAATGCCTTTAGGGCATGCGGCAATGATACTAATGGAAAAAGGATTTGGGCATGAATATGTTTATCAGGCAGCAATACTTATTGGTTTTGTTGGACTTTTATTATTAGTTTGGGGAGTGGTTTCTGTAGATGAGAATAAAGCTACTTTTTTGGGGCTTTTTGGAGGCTTGTTTATCTGGACCGGTTGGATAGAGTTTGCTTTTGTTTATTACGCAAACAGATGTGGTGTAGAGCCATTATTAGTGAATGGTGAGATCGTTACAAAACCTGAGTATTTAATAATGCCTTCTTCAATTGGTTTTTGGGCAATATTGATGATCTATTATTTTTTTGGTACTAAAACGGGTTGTCATTTTTTTAACTGGTTTCAAAAGAAATTAAAACTAACGAGTCGTGTGGATTTTAAACCAATAAAAAAAAATATTGCAATGACCACTCTGATGGAATTAATTGCACTGCTGTGGACCTTTTATTTAGTATTACTTTTTGTTTACGATAACAATTTTATTGGCGACAAACATATAGTAACTTATATTGTTGCTTTTGGTTCATTGTTTTGGTCCTTGTATTTATTTGTTAAACTTATTCGGATTTCAAAAATGGCTTATGCTATCAGATATGCTATACCTGCAGTAATAATATTTTGGAATTTTGTTGAGATATTAGGGCGATGGGATATTTTTAAAGAAATATGGGTAGAGCCATCTAGATATTGGCTTGAGATGCTTATCACTACAATAATATTTATTACATTACTGTTGGTTCTCACTTTTGAGAAGAAAAGGTTACGGGGAGTATCCTAAAAATCACATGCGTTTTATTAATATTGAAAATATTGGAGAATAGAAATACATCAGAGAGAAAATTATCTTGAAGAAGCTAAAGTAATATTGTAATAGTTTCTTTCTGATTTCAACTTAAAATTAAGGCAGTTTCTTTTAAAGAGATTGCCTTAATTTGTATGTGTGGGAATAGTAATAAGCTCGCAAGGTGCAAGTCTTTGTACATGCCGAGTTGATAGGTAAGTTAGCAATTGGCAATATGAAGGTAGCCATCAGTAAAGTAGATGTTTTAATGCACAGCATTGAGCGAAGTGAACTTATGAACTCCAATTTAGTTAATGCTGTGAATAAATTTGATATAAGGTTCAATAGGGAAGGACAGCCGAGTAATAGATTGGTAAGACCAAAAATTTAGTTGGTTAAAAGATCGAACATTAAGGGGATTCTTATCGATTTCAAAATGTGATAAGGTGTTTATTTATCATTTTATTGAGACTACGATAGCTTGTTTAATTGAACTGATTATTCGTTTTTTAACTCTAAAACTCTAAGATTTCTCATTTAGATAATTATTCAAATCAATTTTCTGTCGACTTTATTTAAAATCTATGATTGATGAAGGGGTTTTAACTTAGAATTTCTTAATTTTGACCCAAAATTTTTGCAAATAATTATTATCTAAATATGAGTTGCTTGGATTGAAAGACAGTTGATTATAAATTAACTGTTTAAGGATTTAAAAACTCAGTAAATCAATAAATAATGGAAATCCCAACAAAGTACAATCCTGCAGAATCGGAGGACAAGTGGTATAAGTATTGGATGGATAAAGGATTCTTCCACTCTGTACCCGACGAGAGAGAGGCGTATACAATTGTAATTCCGCCACCAAACGTCACTGGTGTGTTACATATGGGGCATATGCTAAACAATACTATTCAAGATGTATTGGTCCGTAGAGCTAGATTACAGGGAAAAAATGCTTGTTGGGTACCTGGAACTGATCACGCATCTATTGCGACCGAAGCAAAAGTTGTGAATAAATTGAAGCAGGAAGGCATTTCTAAGGAAGACATTACTCGCGACGAGTTTATGGAACATGCTTGGCAGTGGAAAGAGAAGCACGGTGGTATCATTTTGGAGCAGCTTAAGAAACTAGGCGCATCTTGTGATTGGGATCGTACTGCTTTTACGATGGACGAAGGTCTTTACGAATCGGTAATCGATACGTTTATTGATCTACATAAAAAAGATAAGATTTATCGTGGTGTTCGTATGGTGAATTGGGATCCATCTGCGCAAACAGCTGTTTCTGATGAAGAGGTAATCCATAAAGAATTACAATCGAAACTATACTATTTAAGATATCAGGTTGAAGGTAGCGATGAGTATATTACTATTGCAACCACTCGTCCTGAAACTATTCTAGGTGATACCGCGGTTTGTATCAATCCCAACGACGAACGTTTTGCTCATTTAAGAGGTAAGCGTTGTATCGTACCACTGGTAAATCGTTCTATTCCTATTATCGAGGATGAATATGTAGATGTGGAATTTGGTACAGGTGCATTAAAAATAACACCTGCTCACGATATTCATGACTACGAAATTGGAGATCGTCATAATTTAGAATCGATCGATATTTTCAACGATAATGGTACCATGAGCGAAGCTGCACAGCTTTACGTTGGAAAAGATCGTTTCGAAGTTCGTGACTTAATTCTTCCAGATTTGGAGAAAGCTGGTAACCTAGTTAAGATTGAAGACTACGTAAACAAAGTAGGTTTCTCGGAGCGTACCGATGCGGTTATCGAGCCAAAGTTGAGTATGCAGTGGTTCCTTAATATGAAGGAATTGGCGCAGCCAGCTTTAGAGCATGTCATGAATGACGATATTCAATTGCACCCAGCTAAGTTCAAAAACACTTATCGTCATTGGATGGAGAATGTGAAGGACTGGTGTATTTCTCGTCAGTTATGGTGGGGACAGCGCATACCGGTTTACTATTTGCCTGAAGGCGGTTACGTAGTAGCTAGAACAATTGAAGAAGCACTTGTTGAGGCAACAGCTAAAACAGGAAAAACATATCAGGCTGAAGATTTACGTCAGGATGAGGATGTACTAGATACATGGTTCTCTTCATGGTTGTGGCCTCTTTCTGTATTCGATGGTATTCGTAATCCGGAGAACGAAGAAATCAAATACTATTATCCAACTAACGACCTTGTGTCGGGACCAGACATTCTATTCTTCTGGATCGCACGTATGGTTATTGCAGGATATGAATATAAAGATGCAAAGCCATTTAGCAACGTTTATTTAACAGGTATTGTTCGCGATGAGCAAGGGCGTAAAATGTCTAAATCCTTGGGAAACTCTCCAGATCCATTAGATTTAATCGCTAAGTATGGTGCTGATGGGGTTCGTGTAGGAATGCTATTGTGTTCTCCTGCCGGAGGAGATTTGCTTTTCAATGAAAACTTACCAGAGCAGGGACGTAATTTTACAACTAAGATTTGGAACGCATTCCGTTTGGTTAAAGGATGGGAAGTTGCAGATATTGAGCAACCAGAATATGCTCGTATTGCAACAGAGGTTTTTCATGCTCGTTTGAACAACACAATGGAGCAATTGGATGAGCAGTTTAAGCAATATCGTATCAGCGAAGCTTTAATGACTGTTTATACTTTATTCCGCGATGAATTCTCATCATGGTATTTAGAAATGGTGAAGCCAGTTTACCAGCAGCCAATCGATAAGAAAACTTTTGATTCAACGGTTGCTCTTTTCGAGAAATTGATACAGTTGTTGCACCCATTCATGCCTTTCTTAACAGAGGAAATCTGGCAATTATTTGCTGATCGTTCTGAAGAGGAAAGTATCATGGTTTCAGTTATGCCTAAGCCAGAGAAATATGATGCTAATTTGTTAGCAAAATTTGAGCAGGTGAAGGAAGTGATTGTAGGGGTTCGTAACATTCGTAAGCAAAAGAATATTGCCTTTAAGGAAGTTTTAGAAATGAACTACAAAGCAAAAGGAGATAGTTATGACGCATCTTTCGACTGTGTAGTAGCTAAAATGTGTAACCTGAAAGAAATTACAACAGCAAATGGTGATATGACTGGAGCAATGTCTTTCATTGTAAATGCGATTGAGTATTTTATTCCTCTTGGCGATCTTGTTGATGTTGAAGAAGAATTGAAGAAGATGTCAGAAGAGTTGAAATATACGAAAGGTTTCTTAATGTCGGTTCAGAAGAAAATGAGCAACGAGCGTTTTGTAAATAACGCACCTGCAAAAGTAATCGAGATTGAGAAAAAGAAAATGGCTGATGCTGAAGCTAAAATTAAAGTTTTAGAAGATCGCATTGCTAGTATGAAATAAGAAGTGATTAACTCTTAATATATAAATGCCGTTCCAATTGTTTGGAGCGGTATTTTTTTATGCGCTAAATGCTCTCAAACATTAAATGTAGTTTTGTGATTATTGTATAAAAGCATTAGGTAAAAAGTTGTAGTTGTTCAATCTGAAATAAGCTGCCAAATTGTAATGTTTTTATTTATCTAAGCTTTCTTTTTTCTTGTTAAGTATTTTCCTCTTTAAAATAGTAATCCCTTAAGGCGCTTGTGTAGAGTGTATTGGTTTTCTAATACCTAGTAGTTGTGATGCTTGTGTGTGAAAGTTTCGGTTTTAATACCTAGTGCCTCTAAGAAAACTAGTGTTTTTCTTAGAGGTATTTCTATTTATTCATAATTATGTTTTGTTTTATACAGACAATTCAGTCATACTTGTAAAAAAGACATTTGACTCGATTCAAACCTCTCAAGTTCAGGGTTTCTCTTGATTATAGAGCATAAGGATCCCATAATACTCACACTGATTTCATTACATGTACGTTATTGTTAACTCGCTCTTTTGAGCTCGATACGTTTTAATTCAATGATCTTCCTTCCGATTTTCTTTAAATTATAAGCACATACACCTAAGCCGATATATCTTGTGAAATGAATAATTCCTTTGTCTGGACAACGATCCAGTCCTCTGTTTTCAAGTTCGTTTATATTTGATTCGACAGTGCTATGTTTATTCTTAAGTTTTTTAAATGCTTTTGTTCGTTCCTCTTCTAGTTCTGTTTTATTCCGCTTGCCTAATTTTGGCATAATCACCTGTGGTACCTCTAACTGTAATAATTCTTTATTTTCTTTCCTCCAAAATCCTTTATCCAAACTCCATGATAATATATTGTATTTTCTTAGAATTCGATCTGCAATTTCAATCACAATATCTCTATCTTGCTCATGATTCATTAGTTGATAATCAACAATAAGATTATATTGATCTGTTGTGATACAGAGTTTCTTGCCTAACTCTACGTTGGGGCGAGATTTTCCTTTGTTTACCCATTCTGTATATGTTTCAAATATTGAAAATAGTTTTTCATCATGTGGTATTTTCTCTCCTTTTAACAAACGACGATTAACCAAATCAATATGTTTTTTTAATAGCACAATGAAATGTTCCATTGTTATTATTAAACCTAAATCTGTATTATCATTTATAGGAAATAATGGCAGATCTGATTCTAGCTTTGAACAAAATGTATTTGCTTTCGTAAGATATTTTCTAGCTGCTGTTTTCAATCGTAATTCTTTCCCTTTACCACCTGAAGAAGATGTTCTCCCTAACTCTCGCATTAAACCTTTAAGCTGAGATTGCCAATCTTTTATCTTGCGCCAGCCTGCAATCTGATCATGTTTAGTCAAAAACTTTTCCACAGTAGAAACACATTTTCTCACACAATCAAAAAGTAAATTATAATCTGTTGGGAAATGAACATTGCTTTCAACAACAAAGCTATCTGACTTTAAGCGCAATGCTGCCGTTTCTTTTTTTTTAAACACTTCTTTGTGACCAAATTCAACAATCACTTCGTTGATTTCTCTAATGATTGGATCATTAATCTTAGAAACATTGTCATAAATATTCTGATATTCAAGTTCTATACGAGGATAACTAAACTCATGAGCAATGCCCATCACACAACGCATTACATGATGGTTGTTTGCAAGATCATGAATAACACCGTAGCTTGCATTCAGACATAAACGAACCTGAGACAAAACAAAAATCTCCCATAAATCAAGACCTGGTCGACCCGTATTATTCTTAGAACCGTTTATATGCCTATCCATTATTGAGAAAATTTTCTCACTATATTCTGAGTTGCAGAATATTTCTTTTAATGCCGCCAATAGTTCATGAAGTGAATTCTTTTGCTTTAAAGAAATCGGAGTTAATTCAATTGGTATTTGACCAATGCTTAATTGTTGTACGAATCTCTTTCTCATATCTGAATCTATCAAATTAATAAAAAGAAAATATGCGAATCTAAATTACTTAACACACTGAATCTCGGCATTTTAAGCGAAAATACAAAGAAGAAACTAAAGAGATTCCTGAAAGTTATCAACAATAAGGCATTGATAACGAATGAGTTGTAGCTTTACTAAGAGGAACTACCTAATAGTTATGATTTTTTTTTAAAGCGGGAAATTAGCTAGCAATATTATTTGTAGTTTAAAGTGATTTTAAATTCAGTACAAACTTAAAACAGAAGAGTTAAAAAACTTGTTGAGAAAACCAATTACTCAAAAATGATTGATTTATGGTTAATTTAAATTTGATATTATGTTGACACACGAAATTTATTTTGACTACCATCGGAGTGCTTGCCTTAGTTCTGGGATTATCCACATTGATTACAATTGTTTTATGGAAAAAATCCATTGGGATTGTTGTTCTTACTCTGATAACATGTATCGTTCCTATGATTATCACTTATGTATATTACCCTAAAAGATATTTAACTGATTCCACTTGCTTGTATATCCATCGAACAATTGGAAAAATAAGAATAGAAAAGGACGAAATAAAGCACATTGAAAGCTTATCTTCGAAAGACCTGACAGGAGCTTACCGAAAAGCTGCCTCTGGTGGTTTATTTGGATATTTTGGTCTTTTTAATACCAGAAAGCATGGCGATATTCATGTCTATACTGGGAGCTTAAAAGAACACTTAGTTTTTGTTAGGCTAAAATCTGGTAAGCAGTATTTATTTTCACCTGAAAATCTGCTAGAGTTTTTGGATCAATTGGAATGTGGAACATGAAATAAAATATGAAAAACTACAGATTTAAAGGCATCACCTCCAAAGAGAGGTGGTATTTTTAAAATTGAATTGATCTAAAATAGGCTTGTCGGATAAGTTATTTACATCACGAATATTTATCCGATAAATTCAAATACTAGTAGTTAGAAATTGTTCTATTTAAGGATACTTTTGAAATTAGATTGGTGTATTTAGATCATCTTCTATCGTATGTTTGACAATCTTCTCCCGTTAAGCCGATCATCTTCTAACTACAACTTGATAGTTTAATGTACATGAAACTAAACTTTGATGTATATAAAACTTATTTTTGATGTACATCAAAAATAATTAACATGTAGGTGAAGAGATCAAATCGTAATGACAATAAAATCAACTTGTAGATATAAATAATTCAAATCATCGATATATGGCAGTCTATTACAAACCTGTGAAAATTAAAACACCATTAAGTAAAGACGGTAAAAAAGAGAAGTACTACCCACGGGCGGTTAATCGAAAAAAGGAAGACTTAAGGGGTATAGCCGAACGAATTTCGGAGATGTCTACCTTTAGCCGGTCGGATGTGGTTGGTGTTTTAGAAGCTTTTACGCAATTAATTCCTCAGTTGTTAAAAGATAATACCAGTGTGGAACTGGGAGAGTTAGGAACATTTTCGCTTCATATCTCGGCTGAAGGGGTCGATTCGGAAGAATTGGTAACACGATACCGTATTAAAAAGAGCAATATCGCCTTTCGACCTAGCAAGCGGTTGAAGGAAAGTATGATGAACATTGATTACAGAAAGGTTCCGAAGAAATGAAAAAGACGACTTTCTTTTGTTTCTGCAAGAAGTTTGTGTGTTTTATCAAATGAGCCGAATCATAGGGATAAATCTGATTGGACTAAAGTTGATGATATAGATTGAATGTTGACGAAAAAGGGGTTCTTCTTTGTCGTAATTCTTATCTGTAACCATTATCGCATTACAGTTCATGTGAATAATATTATTGACTCTTCTGAAAACAGTCTTGGTTTTTGTTGTGTGGTAACTCAATTGCACAGAGTAGAATTTCGATAATACTATTAGGTTTTATTAGAATAGCTTGCGAAAAGAAATGTTTTCGATAAATGCCAAATGTTTATTTTTTGTAGATGAATGTTCTTTTAATCGCATTAAATGTAATAATAGGTGATTCTCTGATAAAAAACATAAGGTGTATAAGCCAGTCTGTACTGTACAGGTATGTGTTAAACTGCTTGTGTTGATTTGTTTTAAGCGAGTTAATTTTTACCTTTAAAGACTTATTTTTATATGTGAAATTGTTTTTTATAAACATGCCAAATTCGTTAACGAAAATTGCACAAGATGATTTAGATATAATCTTTAAAGATTTATTTAAAGAGTATTATGTCTCGTTGTTGGGGTATTGTAATTCATATGTTAAAGATGAATTTGTTGCAAAAGATCTTGTTCAAGATAGTTTCAAGACTTTATGGGAAAAAAGAAAAATTTGGTGTTCTAATTCAAATGTGAAATATATTTTGTTTACCATAGTCCGAAATAAATCTATAAACTATCTTAAGCATCTTAAGATTGAGCTTAAGTATGCATCTGACTATAGGAGAGATTATTTGAATGCTGAGTTGAACCTAACAGCTATTGAATACGATGGAAGTGATTTTTTAATTGCAGATGAATTGAATGATTGTATAGAATCTGCAATTAATGAACTTCCAGCTAGATGCAAACAGATTTTAGAGCTAAGTAGAAAAAAAGAAATGAAAAATAGAGAAATAGCCGAAGAGTTGTCGATTTCTATAAAAACGGTTGAATCTCAAATGACCAAAGCTTTAAAATATTTACGAAACAGATTAAAAGACCTTGCCAGTTAGCCGCTAATCTTGTTTATAGAATAATCCAATTAAAATATATTAAGACAGAAAGGACTTATGATATAAGATATCAAAAGGACTCTTAGTAAGTTTATCTATTTATAATACAAAAAAATATTAATGTGTATTTGC
The DNA here is from genome assembly GCA_016744515.1 of Marinifilaceae bacterium. Classification (GTDB taxonomy): domain Bacteria; phylum Bacteroidota; class Bacteroidia; order Bacteroidales; family Marinifilaceae; genus Ancylomarina. The sequence goes on from JADGEF010000008.1 coordinate 30,440, forward strand.
TTGATACTTATGTGATTTCGCATATTGTTGAGGTGATGTGGAAAAAAAGACACTTTTTGACTAGGGGTATTTTATTGTGTAGTTGTTATTAATATATAGTACGAAGAATAAATGGACGATATAGATAAAAAAATAGGTAAATATCTTTCTGGGAATATTTCCGAGGAAGAATTGGAAGCATTGTTTGCTTGGGTGAAATTGAACTCTGATAACGAGAGTTATTTTAGCGATTATAAAAATGTGTGGGTTGCCTTAAACATGAATGAAGAGATTGATGTCGATATTGAAGAGGAGTATTTGTTCTTGCAATCTAAAATTAAGCCCCAAGATTTGTCGATTAAGATGGGAGGCGTGAAAAAGGTAATACTAATTTGGCAACGCATAGCTGCAGTCTTAATACTACCCATTTTTATTGCGGGTCTATTAATTTTTCTAAAGCATGAAGAAGCTTTACCGAAGATAGCTCAAGTTGAGAAAGCAAATGTTGTTCGTAAAGTATTATTTACACCCAAAGGCGTAAGAGCAAGATTAAAATTAGGTGACGGTACAGAGGTTTGCTTAAATTCGAATAGTACTATAAAATATTCTGATGGATTGGAAGATGGATTTCGAAATGTTGAGTTAGAAGGAGAGGCGTACTTTGATGTTGCTCATGATAAAGACCATCCATTTATCCTATCTGTTCGCGGTTTGAAAGTCAAAGTTCTTGGAACAGTATTTAATGTGAATACTTATGATCCTAATAAGATTGAAACAACACTTGTGAAAGGAAGTGTGCAGTTGGCAAGTGTTGATGATATGAATGATGCCGTATTGTTAAAGCCTGGATATAGAGCTGTATATAATGATAAAACAGGAGCTATTCCAGTAGGTAAAGTAAATGCGAAGTATATTACAGCTTGGAAAGATGGTAATATTTTGCTTTGCGATACGCCTATGGCTGATGTGATTGTAAGTCTGGAGCGCTGGTATGGTGTTGAAATTACTGTTAGAGATAAAGCAATATACCAATATAGTTTTACGGCAAGCTTGAAAGATAAAAGTTTGTCTGAAGTATTAAATCTTTTACGAATATCTTCTCCTATTGGATATCAAATTAATGGGAAGAAAGTTGTAATCTACAATAAGAAAAAAAAATAAACTAACTAAAAATTACCCCTATGAAAACCATTAATTCCCCATTCCCGTAAACTAATTAGAAAATAAAAAAGGAGAATGTTGAAAACAAACTCCTTTCGATGAGTTATTAGCCAGATAACTTGTGAAATTTTGGTCGATCGATCAAGGTATCAGGCTTGTATTATCTAATAATTAATAACCCAAATCAAAGTTATGAAAAAAAAATTAATTCTCATGGACTTAGGCTTTAACAATGCCTATATCCGTAAAATGCTAACCGTTATGCGAATTACCGTACTGTTTTGTTTACTCGGAGTTCTGCAGGTTACAGCAGCTAATACGTATTCTCAAGAGGCACGTATCAGCTTAAACGTAAAAGATGCGGCTGTGTCTGATGTGCTTAGAGAAATTGAAGAAAAAAGTGAATTCTTCTTTTTGTATAATAATAAATTGATTGATGTTGATCGAGTTGTAGATGTTGAAGTGAAAAACAAATCAATAACGAAGGTTCTTGATTTACTGTTCGCTGATAAGGTTCAACGCAATATTAGCGACAGACAAATTGTTTTGTCGCCTGTAGCTCAGCAAGATATGTCTATTCGTAAGGGAACTGTTTTAAGTGCTGAGGATGGTTTAGGATTGCCTGGTGTTTCAGTTGTAATTAAAGGTACAACTACGGGTATATCTACTGATATTGAAGGTGCTTTTACTATTAAGGCTAATGAAGGTGATATCTTGGTTTTTTCTTTTATGGGAATGGTAACTCAAGAATTTACAGTTGTTGATAATAAGCCAATTGAAATCAGCTTAAGATCTGATGCTCTTCAGGTTGATGAGGTTGTAGTTGTAGCATATGGCGTTCAGAAGAAATCTGAAATAACGGGGTCTATTTCAACTGTTTCTGCAGATAAAATTGCTGAGATACCTGTATCATCTGTTGATAAGGCATTACAGGGAAGAGTTTCGGGGGTATTTGTACAGAGTAGTTCTGGTAGTCCTGGTTCGGCAGCACGTATTCGTATCCGTGGAAATAGTTCTCTAACTGCAAGCAATTCTCCTCTTTATGTAGTAGATGGAGTGCCTCAAAACATGGATAGTAAAAGTGCATTTTCTTCGACAGGATCGACTTCTTCTGTTGCTCTTAGTCCTTTGAGTACTATTCCAGCATCTGATATTGAAAGTGTTTCTGTTTTGAAAGATGCAGCTGCGATGGCAATCTATGGTTCACGTGCTGCTAATGGTGTAATTCTTATTACAACTAAGACAGGTGGTAGTGGGGAAACTTCTTATCAATTGAGTTCACGTTTTGGGCTTGATATTATTCCAACGAATAGTAACTGGAAAAAATTAAGCCCACAGGAAGAACTTACCTTAAAGAGAGAAGGTGTTGTGAACATAGGAGGAAATCCAGATGACGTTTACCCTATGAGTTTATTAGATCGGGGAGGAACTGATTGGGAGGATTTAATTATGAGAGAAGCCATAACCCAAGAGCATTCATTTAGTGCTAGAGGGGGAAATGAAAAAACTTCATTTTATGCTTCTTTATCATACTTAGATCAAGAAGGAGTTGTTCGGGGATCTGATTTGGAGAGAGTTTCAGCTCGATTAAATCTTGATCATAAAGCAAGTGATTTTGTGTCTTTTGGATTTAAGAGTGCTTTGGCTAAATCCAAATCTTCAAATGTTGAAATGAGTGGTTATGCTTATGAAAATCCATTTGCTGCCGCAATGCAATTGTCTAGTTTAAAGTATCCTAAGAATGAAGATGGGTCGTGGAATGTAACAGATTTACCATCAGTTGGTAATAAAATGAATCCACTGGCAATGCTTGAAAATAACACAAGATCGGCAGAGACAATAAGCTTAAAAAATAATGCCTATTTTAGTTTTAGTTTCTTAAATGGTTTTAATTTTAAGACTGATTTCTCGTATGATATTTATAACTCTGATGATATTAAGGTCTATAAGGATCCGACAAGTTGGGATACAGGTGGCTCCCGATATGAATCAAAAGGCTTGTCAACTAGTTGGACTTTTAAGAACCTGTTAACTTATAATAAAACATTTAAAGAAAAGCATAATGTAAGTGCTCTTGTTGGATATGAGGCAGAGAAGTATAAGTATAACTACTTAAATGCTAAAGGACTGAAGATAGATGAAAACATTCCTTATTTCGTGTCGGGTCTTTCTGGTTATGAAGTCTTTAGTAATGATAATGAGTATGCTTATATTGGTGCTTTAGGAAAGCTATCTTATAATTTTGATAATAAATATTATTTTTCTACAAGTTTTAGGCGCGATGGATCTAGCAAATTCGGGAAAAATAAGCGTTTTGCAAATTTTGGTTCTGTTAGTGGTTCATGGAGAATTACAGCAGAAGAGTTTGCAAAGAAAATTAATTGGCTTGATGATTTAAAATTACGGGCAAGTTATGGTACTTCTGGTAATTCAGGAATCTCGGAATATAAATCTAGGGGGACTTATTATTCAACGGCTTATCATTTTAGTGGAGGATTAATGCCTTCAAAAATTAGTAATGATGATCTTACGTGGGAGAAAAATGCACAGATAGATTTAGGTCTTGATTTCAGTATATTCAATAGAGTTGTGGGATCCATAGATGTGTACAAACGAAAGTCTACAGATATGTTACTTGAAGTTCCTTTGTCGTATACTTCTGGATTTAATAAGGCATTACGTAATGTTGCTGAAATGGAAAATAAAGGAATTGATATTGAGATTCGAACAATAAATTTAAAAGGGGAATTTACGTGGGAAACTAACTTAATGTTTGCTTATGTTCATAATGAAATCACAAAACTGCCAAAAGGAAATATTATGGACGGGACTTATTCAAAGATTTTAGGTGAAAATATGAGCAGTTTTTTCCCTTATGCTTATGCAGGTGTAGATCCTACTAATGGGAAACCTATGTGGTGGCATATTGAATATGATAAGGATTTGAATGGTAATTCCAACTACATGAAAGAGATCTCCCGAGAAATTACTTATAAACCCGAACAGGCTTCTCGACATTTAGCCGGACAATTGGAACCTAAATATATGGGTAGTGTCGATAACACATTTATTTACAAAGGCTTTCAATTAAACGTAATGTTTAGCTTTGTTGCAGGTAATAAAGTATATGCCGCTGATAACTTTTTTGTAATGCATAATGGCAGATCAAAAGGAGCATTAGCGAGCCCTGCTTTAAATAGATGGCAGAAACCAGGTGATCGTACTGATGTTCCTAAATTTATTCATAACAATCCAATGCAATACGTATGGGATGATCGTCATGTATACAATGGTGATTATTTAAGGTTGCGTAATGTATCGCTGAGTTACAATTTAAAAGAGAATATCTGTCAGAAATTACACCTTACAGGAGTAAAAGTTTATGTACAAGGAAGTAATCTTTATACATGGCATTCTGTAGAGAATTTTGACCCAGATAGACCTTCAAGTGGTGGGTTTAAGTATCCAAATCCAAGATCTTTTTCGGCAGGTATTAATTTGAACTTTTAAAATATAAGAAATGATTAAATATTTAAGATTATTCAGTTTTGTTGCTGTTTTAGCAACTGTTGTGATGTCTTGCTCTGAGGATTTTATCGATTTAGAACCAAACAATCAGGTTTCTGAATCAATAGTTTTTGGGAGTAAAAAAGGAATTACAGGAGCACTCAATGGTATTATGGGTGAGCTCATAGATAACGGGGGATGGTATCGTTATGAATTAACTCTTCAGGGCGATGTATTAGGAGGAAATTATAAGTTTGCGACAAATGCTGCAACTAATAGATGGCAGTCTGAGCTAGTTTTTAATTTTACTCCTTCTTGGACAAATTCAGAATTATGGTCGAATGCTTATAGTGCATGTTCAATGGCTAATAAAGTTATTACAAAGATTGATGCGATTGGTGATATGACTCTTGATGAGAAAAATCATGTTAAAGGACAAGCTTATTTTGCACGAGCTTTAGCTCATTTTGATTTATGTAAAGTTTTTGCGCAACCTTATACTTTGAATGATAATAGCATTGCAACTGGAGCAAATGGTGATGGTGGTCATTTAGGGGTTATTATTAGTAATGAAAATTTAAATGAAGACAAACCTAAAAGATCAACCCTCAAGGAGTGTTATCAGCAGATAATTAGTGATCTTATTGAGGCTGAGAAGTTAATGTCCAAGAATAAATTTGATGTTTTTATGCCATCTCAGCTGGCTGCTCAGGCGTTATTATCAAGAGTTTATCTATATAAAGGCGATTTTTCTAATTCACTTATTTATAGTGATAAAGTGATAGGGAATTCTAATAATAGAGTTTTACTTGATGCAGTAGCCTATAAGGCATCTTGGTCCGAAGAATATTCCTCCGAATCAATATTTACAGCTCATCAATATAAATCTCACCCTGATTTTCCTAGTAATGGAGAAACGCTATTTGATCTTTTAGCTGAAACGGGGACTTATGGAGATTTAAGTGTTAGTAATGATTTGTACTCTATTATTGAAGATGGGGATGCTAGAAAAGACTTATATTATCTTGATAGTAGAGATGTATCAGTTATTCGTACTGCAAAATATACATCTGAAGAAAGTAATATTCCAGTTATTCGTATTTCTGAAATTTATTTGAATAAAGCTGAAGCAGAGTATAATTCTGATCAAAGTGCAGCGTTAACAACATTGAATAATTTTAGAGCAAAACGTGGACTTAATGCACTATCTCTTTCAGGTTTAGACTTGTTAAACGCAATATATAAGGAAAGACGAATTGAATTATGTGGCGAGGGACATGAGATTTGTGACTTAGTAAGAACAAATAGAGATCTTGTTCGTGTTGACTTCATGGATAATGAAAGAAAAAATATTTCATATCCAAGTAAATTATTTGCACTTCCAATTCCTGAATCAGAATTGAATGGAAACCCAAATTGTGAACAAAATCTATACTAAAATTATTAAGATGAAAAAAATTGTATTAATATTCACGTCCTTAGTTCTTCTTTTTGGATGTGATGATGATAAAATTATATTTGACGGACCTTGGTTTGCTAGTTTTGAGCAATCTGAATATCAAATGTCAATTGATGGTGAATTAAGAATTCCGATAAGTTTAAATACTTTACCACTTAAGGAATCTGTTACTGTTAGCTTAGAAGTAATAAGTGATTTGAAAGAAGATGTCGACTATACTGGTGAAAACCACAAAATAGTTATTTTTGAACCTGGAGAATATTCTGATACAATTGTTCTTAAAGGACTTGATACTTATTTTGTTGGAAAAAAATCGATAGAAATAAAGATTACAGAAATTTCAGACCCTTCTTTTTCAACTTCTATTGCGAAGCAAAATAATGTTATGGTAAAAGTGACTCCTAGTTTCTTGATTGAATCTTTTGAAGGATCTTATACATGTGATCAGACAAATTCTTGGATTGATGCTATAGATTTAGTAGAAAAACAAGGAACAATATTTAAAATGTGGTTTTCTGATATGTTAAATGGAGAGAACACTGTTCACATTGAACGTGAGGGACGCCCTATTGTTGGACAAGAAGTAAATGGAGTTCTTCAAGTAACTATGCTTGCCGAAGGTGATGAAATTGGTCCAGACTCTCAATTTTTACGTGACTATGGATGGAATAGTAATTGGAAGAGAATTTCTACACTTTCAAATTCGACATATACAGTTTGGAATGGTAAAACGGGTTATGTCGGTTTAGAATTGTCTGTAGGTGGAAAGAATGTTTACGGTTGGGTTAAGATGACTGTTGGTGCTGATGGCTTAAGTGCTACCGTAACTGAATGGGCATATGAAGTTAATGGTAAGGTTATTAAAGCAGGACAAAAGTAATGAACTAAATAAGGCTGCTTCGGCAGCCTTGTTTTTATGCTTGGTAACTGCTAGCAAATAGAATAAATATTTGTTATTAGTATGATTAGTTGTTAATCTAAAAGACCTATGAAGCAATTTCATCTGTTAATATTCTTATTTTTTAGTGTTAAAGTCATGTGTCAAGATATTGCACCCTGCAAAGTTTGTAGTTCAAATGAGGTTTATATCGTTGACAGTCTTCTATCAAAATTAAAATCATTAGAATCGAGAATTTACAGAATACCTGTTGTTTTTCATGTTTTCGATCCCTCTAATCCAGAATCAAAGTTGAGTGTCGAAAAGGCTCAAAAAGCTATTGATTTGTTAAATGCCAATTTCAATGGGAAAAGTCGGAATATAGATAATGTACAGAATGAATTTAGAGATGTTGTAGCTGATGTTGGTTTTGAGTTTGTGCTTGCACGAAAAGATCCTTATGGAAATTCGATTAACGGTATTACTTATCATAGACAGAATTGTAAAGGAGATAATTCGGGTGCAAACCTGACGATGAAAAAGCAAGTAAACTGGAATACTGGGAGGAATATAGGAGGTACACAAAGGTATTTACAGGTTTGGCTTACCTATAATGTGAATAGCGATGATTATGGCTCAGGTTGGTGTTATTTACCTTCTTATGATGAAGGTGGTAAGTGGGCTGGTCCGACTTACAACTATAAATTTATGGGAGATGGTAGTTCTTCAAACGATGATATTCTCACTCATGAAATTGGGCATTATTTCGGGTTAAGTCATACATTCGGTCCTTCGTATAATAGTTGCGGAGATGATGGAATTGATGATACACCTATAACACGTTGTTATACCTGGGAGTGTAAAATAGGTGATCTATGTCAAGATGGTAATGTAAATACTGAAAATTATATGGATTATTCTGGTTGCACTTCGATGTTTACCTTAGGACAAAAAGAGTTGATGTTGTATTGGGTTAACCAGCCAGCAAGAAAGAGTTTGTGGTCTGATGATAATCTTAAGTTTACAGGTGTCATTAATGATCCTGATGTAGCTACTGGTATTGTGGAGGTCGAAAAGCCTACGATATCTATTTATCCAAACCCTTCTGAAGGTAATTTTAATATTGAAGGTGTAGACTCAGCATTAATAAAGATGTATGATCTTAATGGTAGATTAGTTTATCAGACTACTGATATGAATTTTTCGTACAATAAATCAGGAGTTTATATTGTCGTAATTGAGAGCGGTAATACTCAAACTAAAATAAAAGTTGTTGTTAATAAATTTATTCGTTAAACCTTATCTTTCAAAGGTAAGTGGATGAATTGATACATAGTTAGTAATAGTTAGTTGGTTCGTAAGATGGGTACCCTTTTAAAAGGGGTGCCCATTTTCAATTTATTGATAATGTACATAAAAATTATTTAAAGAGTGAATGGAGTAGATCGTTGTTTAATTATGTTTTCTTATTGTAAATAAGTAAGATAATATATACAATAGTTAGGTAAGGTTTTATAAGTGTTTGATAATAAGCATGTTTGTTATTTGTTGTGCTTGTTGCAATATTCTGATTATAAGTGGTTTGTAAATCAATCTCACGTCTTGATTCTCATATCTCACAATCTATTGATATAATGACACTAGCATCCGACTTTCGGATGCTAGTGATTTCTGACCAATTTTTGCGAGTTTTATCAGACCTAAGAGAAGAAGTTTTACGGATCGAACTTCATAAAAGCATAAATAGAATAGCTTAAAATTCTTGATATTTAAACTGTTAGAAGTGCTGAGCATTTGTTTGCTTAGTGCTTTATCTTTTTTGGCACACGCTTTGCGTTGTAGAATAATAAGAAGAGTGATATATCAGTTTAAGATTTGTCCCTACCAAAGGATAATTATTTTTCGAAACTTAAATACAGTTGCCATG
>JADGEF010000008.1:39449-62565 GCA_016744515.1 Marinifilaceae bacterium
GCTTTGCGTTGTAGAATAATAAGAAGAGTGATATATCAGTTTAAGATTTGTCCCTACCAAAGGATAATTATTTTTCGAAACTTAAATACAGTTGCCATGAGAAGATCGATAATAAAGAAGTTGGTTGCCAGTATAGTATTGGTATCAGCAATTATATTTTCCGGACTACCTACTTTTGCACAGCATAGATCTTACAAAGATGAGAGAAATAGAAATGAGAAAAGAAAATATACTAAGCGAACAAAAGGATATAAGAACAACAAGAAAAGAGATTATCATGCGAAAAGCCATAAAAAGCATAGACAGCATAATAGGTATTCAAAAGTAAGAACAAGACATTATGGTGGAGATCGTTACTATAATGATCGAATCGTAAAACATCGCAATAAGCATCGTTATAATAGATATGCACATCGTGGACATAACCACCATAAGCATGGTGTTCGTTCTTATTATAAGCGTCATGGTCATAGATGTTATTCACATTCAAGATTCGGAAATGTGGTTGTGAGATTTTCAACAAGACCGACGATTATAAATCATTGTGATGGTGATTACTATTACTCTAGCGGTCGATATTACCAGCATTACCCTGAAGTTGGTTACGTAATGGTTAATGCTCCAGAGTCGGTTTGTTTCGATGAGATTCCTGATGCATGTGAACGTGTTTCACACCGAGGAGGCGTTTATTTTAGATTAGGTGATTTAAGTTTTGTGCAAGACAGAGGTGGATTTCGATTAGCAGGATCAATTGAGCTATAATAAATAATCAGATTGATAAAAATGAAAAGAGGCGCCAATGGCGCCTCTTTCTATTGTATCAATTTAATTTCAAAATCATCTTTAAATAAAATAGAATGATTTTTAGCTAGATCAAGGCGAAAAAGTAAAAGATAGCCAAGTTACCTTGCATCTTTTTTAACGCATATCTAGTTGAAAAGAAACATTTTATAAGATAGGTTTTGATGTTAATTTGGTATTATACTAAACCTTGTGCGAGCATGGCTTCTGCTACTTTTACGAAACCTCCAATATTGGCTCCATCCACATAATTGATAAAACCATCTTTAGTTTTGCCATATTTTACACAAGTTGAATGAATGTCTTGCATAATTCTCTTTAAGTGACCATCAACCTCTTCTCGTGTCCAACTCATGCGAAGTGAATTTTGTGACATTTCGAGTCCTGAGACAGAAACACCACCAGCATTAGCAGCCTTGCCAGGTCCATAAAGTATCTTGTTTTTAAGATAAACCTCAACAGCATCTGGCGTAGAAGGCATGTTGGCACCTTCAGAGACACATATACAGCCATTGTTGATTAGCAATTCAGCCTCTTCTTTATTTATTTCGTTTTGGGTTGCACTTGGAAGTGCAACATCACATTTTATTCTCCAAGGTCTTTTGTTTGGATGATATTCTGCTCCAAACTTTTTAGCATACTCTTCAATCCGACCTCGTTTAATATTTTTCAAACGCATCACAAACTTTAATTTCTCAGCATCAATACCGTCGGCGTCATAAATAAAGCCTGATGAATCGGAAAGTGTGACGACCTTACCTCCAAGTTCAGTTACTTTTTCGGTGGTGAATTGGGCCACATTCCCAGAACCAGAGATTGTAACTGTTTTATCTTTGAAGCTATCGTTTCTAGTTTTTAGCATTTCGTCAGCGAAGTAAACATTGCCATATCCAGTAGCTTCAGGTCTAATTAAACTTCCTCCCCATTCACGTCCTTTACCCGTAAGCACACCCGTAAATTCATTTCTAATTCTTTTGTACTGACCAAATAGAAAGCCAATTTCGCGACCACCTACACCAATATCGCCAGCTGGAACATCTGTGTTAGATCCAATATGTCTTGAAAGTTCTGTCATAAAGCTCTGGCAAAATCTCATTACTTCGCCATCAGTCTTCTGCTTTGGATCAAAATCAGATCCACCTTTCCCGCCTCCCATTGGTAGGGTTGTGAGACTATTTTTGAATACTTGCTCGAAAGCTAAAAATTTTAATATACCAAGATTTACAGTTGGGTGAAAGCGTAGCCCACCTTTGTAGGGGCCGATTGCTGAATTCATTTCAATTCGATAACCTCTATTGATCTGAACCTCTCCTTTGTCATCTTGCCATGGTACCCTAAAAATAATGATACGTTCAGCTTCTGACATGCGTTCAAGAATCTTAGCGTTTTTATACTTAGGATTATCTTCGATAAAATCGAGTAGAGATTCAGTGACTTCATGTACCGCTTGGTGGAATTCTACTTCGCCTGGGTTACGATTAATTAAGTTATTCATGAATTCTTTTCCGAAACTTGAGTTGTCAATACTTGTCATATCAAAATGTGTTAGGTTGGAAAATCGAACTTGTTATCTAATCAGCGATATTGAATTTCGACGAATAAGAAGAGTCTTGTAGATTAGACTCCTTATTAAAGATAAAAAAGAAATACTTGATAGTCAAGATTTTATATGACCTGATTTTTTATTAGATTTAAGAGTGTGCAAAAAATGGGCTTATGACATCACAATCTGATAAAAGAAATGTTTCTCGATTAGCTAAAGAGAATATTGAGAGATTAAAGGAATTGGCTGCTATTAATAAGACAACTTCGGTTATAAAAGAGGCAAAGTCTATTCCCGATACGTTGCAGCATATCAGCTTTATTTTGAAGGAGGCTATGCAATATCCTCCTTATACTTCTGCGCGGATTACTTTCGATGGGAAATATTATTTAAGTCCCAATTTTAAAGAATCCGAATGGGTTTTAAATCAAGCTTTTGATTGTATCGATAAGCGCACAGGTCTATTAGAAATCTTCTATACAAAAGAATTTCCCGATCTATATGAGGGACCATTTCTAAAGGAAGAACGAGATTTAATCGATAATATATCGAATATGATTTCGGGGTATATTAATACTGAAGCAGCAAAATCTTTAATAACAGAAACGGTAGAGAGATATTCTGACGAAGAATATATAGAAGGTCCTTTCGTTCGAGTTGAAAATCGAAACCTTCTAAATGATTATCTGAATCGAAATAATGCTGATCGTGATGTTTACCACGACCTGATGCCTTTTAAGGTTAAAGAAATATTATTGGTAGCTAATCTTTACGATGCTTACAATATTGAGAGGGAAGGACGCTTTACAGAGCAGATATATGATGAGTATCATCAGTTGAACTTATCGTCTATGCCAAGAGTAACGGGCGTTTCCTGTTATGATGAGGCAATGAAACAACTAAGATCGAAGCATTTCGATATGATTATTGTGATGGTTGGTGTGGATAAAAAAACGCCGATTGAACTGAGTGAGAGAGTTAAGAAAGATTTTTCATACATCTCCATTTTCCTCTTATTGAATAATGATGCTGATATTGGTTTTTATGAAGATCAGCGAGAAAGTCTTCATTGTATAGACAAGATGTTTGTTTGGAATGGCGAATCTCAGGTGTTTATTGCCATGATTAAGAGCTTGGAAGATAGAGTGAATGCTGAAAATGATACCGATGTTGGTTTGGTTAGAGTTATTTTGCTTGTTGAGGATTCAGCTAAATATTATTCTCGATACCTGCCTATGTTGTATCAAAGTGTTATGGCTCAAACTCAGCGCATAATTGATGATGTCTCTACAGATCCTCAATACAAGATATTGAGAATGCGAGCTCGCCCTAAAATTCTTTTGGCTTCGAATTATGAGGAAGCTTTAACGATCTATAGCCGTTATAAGGATTATCTTCTTTGTCTTATTTCAGACGTGAAATATAAGATGGACGATGTTATGGATGAAAAGGCTGGTATTAAGCTGGTCGAGCAAATAAGGAGCGAACTGCCTAATCTTCCAGCAATCTTGCAATCTTCAGAAGTTAGTAATTCAGCTTATGCTAAAGGCTTAAACTGTAGTTTTATTGAGAAAAATTCAGATAGTTTACGTCAAGATATTCGTACATTTATTGAAGAATATCTCGGGTTTGGTGATTTTGTTTATAAAAATATTCATGGAGATGCTATCGAAACCGCAAAATCGCTTAGAGAATTTGAAGAGCATTTGTACAAAATACCAGCAGAGTCTATAATTTTTCATGCTAATAGAAATAACTTCTCATTGTGGCTAATGGCTCGTGGAGAGGTTAAGATTGCTAAGATGATTGCTCGCTACAGAACGACTGATTTTAAATCGGCTGAAGATATTCGAGCATATCTGATAAGTATGATTCATGAATTTCGGAATGAAAAGCGTAAAGGGAAAATCGTTGCTTTTAAAACTCAACCTAGCTTTAGTGCAGAGAATATCGTGTCTTTGTCTTCAGGATCTTTAGGAGGAAAAGGTAGGGGGCTTGCTTTTATAAATTCGATGCTTTATAATTTGAACTTGAGTAGTTATGTTCCTGGTATTAAGATTAAAGCACCCATGACTGCTGTTGTTGGAGTTGATGAGTATATGGATTTTATGGAACGAAATAGCTTGCTTGATAAAATAAAACAAGCTTCGAACTATGAAGAAATTCAGCAGTTATTCTTAAAAGGAAATTTAAGGTCGAGATTAAAAAATCGAATCAAGCATATATTGTCCAATTTTGATAAACCATTGGCGATTCGCTCCTCTGGTTTGTTTGAGGATTCACTACAGCAGCCAGTAGCAGGGATATTTCAAACCTATTTGTTACCTAATAGTAACACCGATTTGAATGTTAGGCTGAACCAAGCTTTAGATGCAATTAAACTCGTATATGCATCTGTTTTTTCGAATGAATCTCAGACCAGTATTCATGGGAATAACTATTCGGTTGATGAGGAAAGAATGGGGATAGTGATTCAAGAAGTTGTTGGTAATGTGTATGACGATTATTTCTATCCACATATTAGTGGCGTAGCTCAGTCTTACAACTATTATCCTTATGGACATATGAAACCAGAAGAAGGATTTGCCGTTTTAGGCATTGGACTAGGGAAATATGTGGTTGATGGAGAAAAAGCTTATCGATTTTCTCCAGCATTTCCATCGAGCGAGAATAATACGCCCAAAGATCAATTCAAGAATTCTCAAATTGAATTTTATGCGATTAACCTTAAAAAAGAGGTGTTAAATCTTCTTGAAGGAGATACTGCTGGATTGATTCGTTTGGATATTGATGAGGCTGAAGACCACGGAACATTAACGCATTGCGCATCTGTTTACGATGCTGAGAATGATATAATCAGTCCAGGACTAGATAAATATGGACCGAGGATAGTTAATTTTGCCAATATCCTAAAGTTTGACTATATCCCTTTGGCTAAAACAATCCGAACAGTTCTTGAGATTATTGAGGAGGCTATGGGATCTGCTGTTGAAATAGAATTTTCGGTTGATTTAAATAAAGATGAAGAAGGTAAGTCGTCCTTTTATATTTTGCAGATAAAACCTTTGGTAGCTGGAGCCGACGATTATAATATCGACCTTAATACAGTTAACCCAGCAGAAAGTTTGATATTTTCTGAAAAAGGAATGGGAAATGGTTTAGTTGAAGGGATTATTGATGTCGTATTTATTGATCCAAATTTGTTTGAAAAGGATATGACACTTGATATCGCAAATAAGATAGCAGAGATTAATCAAAAAATGGAAAATGAAGATAGGAGCTATATCCTTATCGGACCTGGACGTTGGGGAACTCGTGATAGATGGATTGGAATACCAGTAAAATGGAAAGATATCTCAAGATCTAAATTGATAGTGGAAACGAGTTATAAGGATTATCCATTGGAAGCCTCCTCTGGTTCACACTTCTTCCATAATGTAACTTCTATGAATATTGGATATTGTTCTATCTATCATCATTCAACAGAATCGCATATCGATTATGGCGTATTGGGTTCTCAAGAGCTGATCGAAGTTGATGGAGCGGTTAAGCATGTGAGATTTAAAAAGTCAATTACTGTAAAAATGGATGGGAAAAAGAGGTTGGTTGTTGTAACTCAGTAAAGTGTATTGCAACAAAAAAAGGTTTCAAAATGAGATATCCTCACTAATGAAACCTTTCTAAATATTTTTAGGGCTTATTTCTTCCGAATCATCATTAAGCCATGACGGATAGGTAGCATTAGATTTTCTACTCGATCGTCATTATGTACATATTTGTTGAATTCCATAATTCCTTGAGTTTGTTTATCGTTGGGATCGATATCTTCAATCACTTTCCCATCCCAAAGAACATCGTCAGCAAGAATAAAACCACCTTGTTTTAACAAAGGCATTATTGCATTATAGTATTCAATGTATTGGCGTTTGTCAGCATCAATAAATACCAAGTCGAATTCTCCTTCTAGTTGAGGAATAATTTCTAAGGCATCTCCAACATGGAATTTTATACGCTCTTCGCAGCCCGATTGTTTAAAGAATCTCCTGGTAAACCCTTCCAGTTCATCATTACAATCAATAGTATGAATTTCACAATCAGAAGAAGTTCCCATTGCCATTGATATGGCTGAGTATCCGGTGTAAGTCCCAATTTCTAGAACTCGATTAGGCTTTTGCATTTGGCAAATCATCTTCAAGAATTTTCCTTGCAAATGCCCCGAAAGCATTCTAGGACGCAACATTTTAACATGCGTTTCTCTATTTAAATCTTTTAGGACCTGATCTTCATTTTCAGAATGCCCGAGTATATAATCTTCTAATGCTTTGTTTACTTTTATCATAATTTATAAAATAAGTATCAAGTAAAGAGTATTAAGACGAAAGTATCAAATACTCATTAACTCTAAGTACTCTTAACTCATAAATACTCAAAGCTTTATTTATACATCAAAGTGGTCAAATTGTCTTTGTTTAAAATCTCATTTGAAACTTCAAGGAGTTCTTCAGCAGTTATGCTTTCTATCTTGTCGTAAATATCTTGTTGTGAGTCAATTTTGTCGTATAGTAAATAGCTTTTCCCCACGCTCAACATCAAGTTTTCATTGTTTTCACAAGAAATGGCTATTTGTCCGAGAATTTGATTCTTTGCACGTTTTAACTGCATAGCGCCCATTTTTTTTGTACAAAGCAAATCCATTTCTTTATAAATCAGCGATAGACATTTATCAAGGTAACCCTTGTCTGTTCCAAAATAAATACTCACCACGCCAGTATCTACATATGGAGAATAGCCAGCTTCTATATTGTATGCCAAACCATGTTTCTCTCGTAGAGTGAGATTCAAACGGGAGTTCATACCAGGTCCGCCAAGTAAATTGGTTAGTAGTGATAATGGAATTCGTTTATCATCATTTAAATCATAAGCCACATTGCCTAAAATGCAGTGTCGCTGATGCGTGTTTTTCTCTAAGGTTAGAGTTCTTGGCTTGTATATTTGAGGCTTAACTCTCTTGTTAGTTCTCAAATTCTGAGGAACTACAGCAAAAAAAGATTCAACCATTTTTACCAACTTCTTAAAAGAGATATTCCCTACAGATGAAATGACCATATGATCAGTGTGGAAGTTGTTCTTTATGAAATTTTGGATGTTCTCTTTTGTAAATTTTTTAATGTTCTCAGGAGTTCCAAGAATATTTCGACCAATAGGATCATCTTTGAAAATCAGATCTTCAAAATCATCAAAAATCAATTCCGAAGGACTGTCTTTATATGAATTGATTTCATCAAGAATAATTTCCTTTTCTTTTTTTAATTCTTTTTCCGGAAAAATTGAGTTAAAACTGATATCGCTTATCAATTCTAATGCACGCTTGTAATCCTTATCTAAAAAAGTTGCGTAGATACATGTTTCTTCTTTAGTGGTGTAAGCATTGAGTTCACCACCAACATCTTCCATTCTGTTTAAGATGTGATAAGCTTTACGTTTGCTTGTTCCTTTGAAAATTACATGTTCAATAAAGTGTGCAATGCCCCATTCGGGCTCACTTTCGTCACGGGATCCAGTATTTATAATAATTCCACAGTGCGCTACTTTTTGATCCACCTGACGATGGATTAAACGGATACCGTTTGATAATGTGTGAGTTTCGAAAAGCATAAATAGTTTTATTAGGCAGCAAAGGTAATAAGAACTTTATATATCGATTTAAATAGCTGCTGATTTTCACACTTTTTATTTGGAGGCGATAATTTTTTGCTTACTTTTGTCTCGCTCAAGTAAAGCGGTGCCATAGCTCAGTTGGTAGAGCAATGGACTGAAAATCCATGTGTCCCTGGTTCGATTCCAGGTGGCACCACACTTTAAACTTGACAAACAAATTATAATAAGGTGCCATAGCTCAGTTGGTAGAGCAATGGACTGAAAATCCATGTGTCCCTGGTTCGATTCCAGGTGGCACCACTATTATTTTTTGAATTCCATTGGGTGCCATAGCTCAGTTGGTAGAGCAATGGACTGAAAATCCATGTGTCCCTGGTTCGATTCCAGGTGGCACCACCCAAAAAGTCGATCTTCTAGATCGGCTTTTTTTGTATCCCTTTTTTATTTGAGCGTAACCTTATTATTTGGGATCACGTATAATTTCTGGGTTTAACCGAAGATCGAATCTAAATAGTTTACTACTTTGTTCAATACCCATCCTTTGGATTTTAAGAGGAAATCTAATTGTCGCAGGTTCTTTGTTAAGTAGAGTGAAAGTGGCCGTACGAAATTATCTGATGATTTTTCGGCTTCTATATTATTCATCAGATAAATTGCGAAAACAATATTTAGTATGTGCATAAACATTGTCTTTTAGTTGGACTCCCTAGGAGTCCTATTTTTTGTTTAAATATCCTTACTCTATAAACATGTGAATTTGTGCCTTAAAAGAGTGTAATTATAACAAGGCACAGGCTCTAAACTTCTCAATTTAAACCGGAATGCTTTGCATAGAAGACTTCTAAAGTATAATATCAATTTCCCCGAGAATGTGTAGTATAAGAATATCATCGTAATATCAGTTAGATTTCTTATTTTCGTACATGTTGAAACCTATATGCCTTCTTGTAGTTATCTTTTATATGTCTATTGTTGTATCTGTTGCACAGAAACAAGGCGGTGACATAGTTCTAACCTCAATAGAAGAAATTTCAGAAAATGTTCAGAATAAATTGTTGGCAAAAGGAGAACGAAAAATTCAGATCTACCTAATTCGTCACGCAAAGCCCAATCTTCAAAAAAGTTTTTTAAGCTCTGCTGGCGAGGCTCAAGAGTATATTGAGAATTACAATAAAGTATCTATTCATGAAATAGATACTAATCAAGTTGTTGTAAGCTTGAAAAAGCCACATCAGATTTATTGCTCTAGTTTACCTCGCTCTCAAGAAACAGCCCTTGCTTTGTTTAAAGATTCGTATCTTATAGTGTCTGATAGTATTTTCAGAGAATTTGAATTGAAGATTGTTCAAGCTGATTTTATTGTAAAATTGCCTCTAGATTTGTGGAAAGGAATAAGTCGTGCAGCTTGGTTGTTAGGGTTTAATCATGAAGGTATTGAAAGCCGTAAAGAGGCTATGAAACGTGTTGTTTTATCGGCCGATAATCTTGAGAAGCTTGCTAGTCAGGAAGGAACTGCTATATTGGTAGGGCATGGTATGATAAATGCATCTATTACAAAAGAGCTTAAAAAGCGTGGTTGGGATGTTATTCAAAGTAAAGGACATCTTAATTTGGGTGCAAGTATCTTGCAAAAAACAGTTTCACTTTAAAATTCCGAGAAATATTCTGTATTTGCAGGCTTGTGCGTTAATGAACACTCGTTGTAACTATAGTGAACACTTTTCGATGTGAGAAAATTAATTATTTAACTGATATATAGACGATTATTTGTTTTGGTATTGAGATTGATAAATATAGACTGTTTGAGGAAATCCTTTTCTGTAGAGAAAAGGGGTGTTCTACTTTTCTGTTTATTTATGATAGTATTTTGTGCTCAGGCTCAAAAAAATAAACGGCTAAGTTCTGGATCATTTTCCTCCTACGATAAAATCTTTTCGGGTGATGTTAGTAAGGTTAATCCTCCAGATTATATAGAAGGACCTCATTTCTTTTGGAAAGAAGATGGTAAGGTTAAAGTTTGGTATGTATCTCATGAGCATTCGGGAAATACTATTGAAGTAAAAGAGAAGATTATAAAAGTAAAGAAGGATTCTATTTTGTTTAAAGGCTTGTATGGCGATAAAAATCGATATTGGTTAAAAAAGCAGAATCCAAAGCCTGGTAAATCGGAATTCTCAGATGTCGATTCTATAATGGTTGTAGGTGATGTTCATGGTGAATTTGATACCATGAAGAAGCTTTTAATTGCAAACAAGGTGATTAGCCCTAAGGAAGATTGGCTGTTTGGAAAGAATCACTTGGTTTTTGTAGGCGATATTTTTGATAGAGGTAATAAGGTTACCGAGGCGCTATATTTTATAAGGCGTATATCACAAAAGGCAAATGAAAAAGGAGGAAAAGTTCATTTGATCTTAGGAAACCATGAAGTTATGGTTCTGATGAATGATTCGAGGTATGTATCGGCAAAATATAAAAACTTAAGTAAACGTCTACTAACTAATTATTATAATTTTTTTGCTGATAATACAGATTTAGGAAGATGGTTGAGAACACTGAATGCTGTTCTTAAGATAAACGATAAGCTTTTTGTGCATGGAGGATTATCTCACGATATCGTTAAAAAAAACTTATCTATCGATAAGATAAACGAAGATATTCGATACAGTTTATGTAATGCAAAAACGATGTCGGCAAAGGAATTGAAGAAAAAGATCTATTACCCTGGAAACCCTTTGTGGTATAGGGGGTATATGATGGAATCGAGATATTATTCGAAAATTACAGAACCTGAAGTTGATGAGGTTTTAAAATTTTTCAAAGCAAAGCAGATCATGTTTGGACATACCGAGCTCGAAGAGATCAGTTTTTTGTATCAGAAGAAATTATGCGCACTAAATGTTCCAATGGGATATGTGCAATTTCGACCACAGATATTACTAATTGTCGACGATAAATTTTATCGCTGTTTGTTGAATGGGGAAAAAGAATACATTAAGTAATTATGTGTTTTTTCTCTTCGGAAAACCATAATCATAAGATGAAAAATATTAAACCATTTATATTTCTACTATTATTTTTTGTTATTGGAATTAATTTTCAAACGCTAGCCTATTTTCAAACTAAAGAAAGTATTGCTTTTGTAGATTTATTTGCAGAAGACACGCCACTTCAGATCGATCTTCATGCTGATTATGTCAGTCTTTTTGATGATGTTTCAGATAAAAGAACCTATCATGATGCTAAATTTTCCGTAAGGAATTCTTCGTGTGCTTTTGATGAAATGCCGATAAAGCTTAGAACAAGAGGCCATTTTCGTTTGCGTAAACAAACCTGTAATTTTCCGCCATTAAAATTTCAGTTTGAGAACGATGATGCAAAAGGAACTGTTTTTCAAGGACAGAAGAAGTTGAAGTATGTAAGCCATTGTCAAAATTTTAAAGCGCATTATGAGCAGCATACACTTGAGGAATATCTTATATATAAGATGTATAACGTATTTACAGATTATAGTTATCAGGTAAGATTGGCTAATGTTAATTTTATAGATATTAATGGTAAGGATACAATTCAGCGTTACGGCTTTTTTATTGAAGATAAATCTCATATGGCTGAAAGGCTGGGACGCCAAGCTCTAAAATTCAGAAATATCAAACAATATCAAGTCTTGCGCTCAAATATGCTTATCCTTTCTTTGTTCCAATGTATGATAGGGAATTGTGATTGGGATATATCTCGTCTTCATAATGTGGATCTAATGTCGGTAAGTGAGTATAGCTTGCCTGTTGCTGTACCCTATGATTTTGATTGGTCTGCAATTATTTCTTATGATTACTTTGTGCCTGATCCTCAAATCGACCTTGAGGCTAAATATAAGCGTAGGTATAAAAGTTTTAGATGGACCAAGGAGGAGTTTGAAACGGCTTTTGCTACTTTTCATGAGCACCGAAATGATTTAGCAAATCTAATTTCGGATTTTACTATTTTAGATAAGGAAAATCGTCTCAAACTACTTTCATATATTTCTGAATTTTACGATTTAATAGCTTCAAAAGCTGATGTAAAAGAATTCATTCTGAGAAAAGCCAAGAAAATTCCGTCAGATTATTAGTGTTTATCACGAGTCAAACATTAGATACTACAGGCCTGTATTCCGACGCTGATTTAAATGATTCGATATGATCTATGTGCAAGACTGAAATGGGTATTTTCTTAATTAGAAAAAATCATATTTAATCAGCGTTTATAAAGTTGAAGAAGAATTAGACGCTGATTTAAATGATCCGATATGATTTATGTGCAAGACTGATATTTTTTTAATCAGAAAAAAAACCTATTTAATCAGCGTCTATAAAATTGAAGAAGAATTAGACGCTGATTTTAATGATTCGATATGATCTATGTGCAAGACTGAAATCGATATTTTTTAAATCAGAAAAAAATCTATTTAATCAGCGTCTATAAAGTTGAAGAAGAATTAGACGCAGATTTAAATGATCCGATATGATTTATGTGCAAGACTGATATTTTTTTAATTAGAAAAAATCATATTTAATCAGCGTCTATAAAGTTGAAGAAGAATTAGACGCTGATTTTAATGATTCGATATGATTTATGTGCAAGACTGAAATGGGTATTTTCTTAATCAGAAAAAATCATATTTAATCAGCGTCTATAAAGATGAAGAAGAATTAGACGCTGATTTAAATGATTCGATATGATTTATGTGCAAGACTGAAATCGATATTTTTAAAACTAGGAAAAAACCTATTTAATCAGCGTTTATAAAGTTGAAGCAGAATTAGACGCTGATTTTAATGATTCGATATGATCTATGTGCAAGACTGAAATAGATATTTTTAAAACCAGAAAAAAACCTATTTAATCAGCGTCTATAAAGATGAAGAAGAATTAGACGCTGATTTAAACGACTCGATATGATCTATGTGCAAGACTGAAATCGATATTTTTTAAATCAGAAAAAAATCTATTTAATCAGCGTCTATAAAGTTGAAGAAGAATTAGACGCTGATTTTAATGATTCGATATGATCTATGTGCAAGACTGAAATAGATATTTTTTTAATCAGAAAAAATCATACTTAATCAGCGTCTATAAAGATGAAGAAGAATTAGACGCTGATTTTAATGATTCGATATGATTTATGTGTAAGACTGAAATGGGTATTTTTTAAATCAGAAAAAAATCTATTTAATCAGCGTCTATAAAGTTGAAGAAGAATTAGACACTGATTTTAATGATTCGATATGATCTATGTGCAAGACTGAAATCGATATTTTAAAAATCATATTTAATCAGCGTTTATAAAGTTGAAGCAGAATTAGACGCTGATTTTAATGATTCGATATGATCTATGTGCAAGACTGAAATAGATATTTTTAAAACCAGAAAAAAACCTATTTAATCAGCGTCTATAAAGATGAAGAAGAATTAGACGCTGATTTAAACGACTCGATATGATCTATGTGCAAGACTGAAATCGATATTTTTTAAATCAGAAAAAAATCTATTTAATCAGCGTCTATAAAGTTGAAGAAGAATTAGACGCTGATTTTAATGATTCGATATGATCTATGTGCAAGACTGAAATAGATATTTTTTTAATCAGAAAAAATCATACTTAATCAGCGTCTATAAAGATGAAGAAGAATTAGACGCTGATTTTAATGATTCGATATGATTTATGTGTAAGACTGAAATGGGTATTTTTTAAATCAGAAAAAAATCTATTTAATCAGCGTCTATAAAGTTGAAGAAGAATTAGACACTGATTTTAATGATTCGATATGATCTATGTGCAAGACTGAAATCGATATTTTAAAAATCAAAAAAAATCATATTTAATCAGCGTCTAAAGAAAAATGATTGCTGAGAGAATTATGAGGAGGTTTCGCTTAGTTCTACTTCTTCCTCGTTATCTTCAGTAGCCGAAGATCTTGTTGAACCATAAAGAACGTAATCGTCGTAAAAAGCCTGATTCTTATTTTCCCAAATACGCTTGCCAACCTCACTCGTTTCCGAAATCATCTCGTATAACTCATTCCCCAAATCAAGGCGCTCCACACTCTTTTGTTCGCGCAGGCTAATGGCTTCGATCTGATCATCAATAGAGTCGTCCAATGCTGTAATAACCACTAAACATTCGGCAAGTAAGGCATCGTCTACATTTCTGCTTGCTAATTGTTCAATAAAGTATTTGGCCGTAGCGCACACATGCTTTGCGTAAGTAACCAGTTGACTATCTTTAAGCTTTTTCATACCACTAATGCGAAACATTCTGTACTCTTTGCTATTTTCGCCTAAGGCTAATTTTGCTTTAAAACCAATTTCGCCTAAAAGAGCCGTTGTTTTCTCACGGTTCTTATTTTTAGCATTGGTTACAAGCGTTTGGTGGCCCTCCCAATACATATCAGGCTCTATATCTTTAAATGTGTTTGTCAAGCCACCTAGTGTGGTAGGTAAATCGGCAGTGTAGCCATATTTCGAGAACTTATTTATGTCTCTACTTATTAGTGATACCATACGATCGCCGCGTTGTGCCAATTCGGAATACGACATGGCAAATTTTCTAGTTTGTTTCATTATTATTGATTTTCTAATTTATACTATGTTTACTAAATCGAGAATAAAATTAGAAAACTAATTTGATTAAAACAACAGCTATTCTAAATTAATATGTTTACATATGTGTTTTGTATTGTTCGGTACAGTGTCTGTAAGGGGTTGGTGAGTATTTGTTTGTTATTTATTTTCTGTTTTCGTATCGTTTATTTAATAATCTAAAAGGCGTTTTATTCTATGTGTTGTTAATTGTGCCTTTAACTTTCACAATTTCACCTTTAACATGCCCTTGCCAACCTTTAACCATCACAAACCCGACCTTAACATGCTCTTACCCACCTTTAACTATCACAACCCCACCCTTAACATGCTCTTACCCGCCTTTAACCATCATAAACCCGCCCTTAACATGCTCTTACCCGCCTTTAACCATCATAAACCCACCCTTAACATGCTCTTTCTCGCCTTTAACACGCTCAAACCCGATGGGTTTGGATAGGTTAAAGCCAATTTAAAGAGATTGTAAACTGATTATTATAAATACGCAGGCGTAAAGTTCTATAACAAAGGCAATAATCTTTCTCTTAATTAAGAGTATGTGCTTTCGGGCTGTTGGTTTTAACCGTAAGGCAGCTAAGGCACTTGGGTTTTAGGCAGAAAGTGAGATTGAATTCTATTTAGATTAAATTCAGATAATAAAGACTGTTTGTTTTACCTAAGAATTAAAAACTGCATATAGCTTAGTTTTCATAACTTAGCCTTTGATATGTGAGTTAAGAGCTGACTGTGATCGATTTGCCAATGGCGTATTCTAAATATGCTTTAGGCTCGAAGTGTAATCTTAAATGAGAAGAGCTTGTGAAATATTTAAGCATAAAAAAAGCCCCGAATTGAAAGTCGAGGCGGCTTAAATGTTTTCACAACGGAATAATCCTTATTGTGATTTGCTTACTGAATGTGATTCAAAAATAGAAACAATAAATTAAATATACAATAGCCATGAAAAAGATTTTAGGACTCGATGCAAAAGAACAGAAAACAATTTTAGGGCTTGACTTAGGAACTAATTCCATTGGTTGGGCTTTGGTAAAGAGTAATTTTGAAAAAAAAGAGGGCGAAATATTGGGAATGGGATCTCGTATTATTCCTATGTCTCAAGATGTGATGGATAAGTTTGGTTCTGGGCAATCGGTATCGCAAACTGCTAATAGGACAAGCTACAGAGGTGTGCGACGTTTGGTTGAACGTGGTTTATTGAGAAGAGAACGTTTGCATCGTGTCTTAAACAGATTAAAATTTTTGCCAGAGCATTATGCCAATGCCATTGATTTTGATAAACGTTTGGGGCAGTTTAAAAATGGAATAGAAGTAAAATTAAATTACCGAAAAAATAAAGAGGGAAAGCACGAGTTTTTGTTTATGGATTCTTTTAAAGAGATGATTAATGAGTTTAGTGCAAGAAACCAAGAGGTGAAAGTTCCCCTGGACTGGACTCTATATTATCTTAGAAAAAAGGCTTTAAGTGAAAAGATATCGAAAGAAGAAATGGCTTGGCTGCTTTTAAACTTTAACCAAAAACGAGGCTACTATCAGTTAAGAGGCGAGGAAGAAGAGGTGTCTGAAGGAAAGACTAAAGAATTTGTTTCTTTAAAAGTAAAGGAAGTTATTGATTCTGGTGAGGTGATCAAAAAGACAGGAGATAAGCTTTATGATGTTGTTTTTGAAAATGGTTGGGCGTATGATAGACAGATAACAAAAACAGAAAACTGGATAGGAAAAACAAAGGAGTTTATTGTAACAACAACTACAACTAAAAATGGAGATTTAAAATATTCATTTAAAGCTGTTGATTCGGAAAAAGACTGGATTGCGATAAAAACAAAAACGGAACAAGACATTGAGAGATCGAATAAAACGGTTGGCGAATACATTTTTGACACCTTATTGGAGAATCCTTCTCAAAAATTAAGGGGGAAGTTGGTTAAAACCATTGAGCGAAAGTTTTATAAGGCAGAGCTTAAATTGATATTAGGTAAGCAAATAGAGTTTCATGCCGAATTACAAGATAAAGACTTGTATAGGGCATGTGTTGAAGAGCTTTACCCTATAAACGAATCGCACAGAAATAGTATTAAGGACAAAGAATTTGAATACCTGTTTGTAGAGGATATTCTTTTTTATCAGCGACCATTAAAAAGTAAAAAATCGAGTATTGCTAACTGTCCCTACGAGAAAAAAGTTTTTATAAAAGATGGTGTTAGACAAGAGGTCGCTTTAAAATGTATTCCTAAATCGAACCCATTATTTCAGGAGTTTCGCTTGTGGCAGTTTCTTAAAAATATAAGAATTTATCAGCGCGAAGCGACTTTAATTAATAAGCCTGAAATTGATGTTGATGTAACACGCGAGTTTATACAGAACGAAGAAGCTTGGGTTGAATTGTTCGATTTCTTAAACAACAGAAAAGAAATTGATCAAAAAGCCTTTTTAAAAAAATACAACATAAACGAGAAGACACACAGGTGGAACTATGTAGAGGATAGAAAATACCCATGTAACGAAACAAGAGGGCAATTTATATCGCGATTAAAGAAAGTTGCAGATTTAAAGCATGAAGAATTTTTAAGTGCAGAGAACGAACAAGAACTTTGGCATTTAATTTATTCGGTAAAAGACAAGTTAGAGTATGCTAAGGCTTTGGTAACATTTGCCAATAGAAAAGAACTTAATCAGCAATCTTTTATAGATAACTTTATTAAGTTTCCGCCCTTTTCGGCCGACTACGGAGCCTATTCCGAAAAAGCAATAAAAAAACTATTGCCGCTTATGCGCAAAGGAAGGTATTGGAACGAGAGCTTAATAAACGGCGAGGTTAAAGATCGAATTTTAAGTATTCAGGAGCGATTGGAAAGTATCGATTACGACGAAGAGGTATTTAAAAAGGATAAGAATAATAGATTGCAAACTATTGTAGATGATGATATTCCTAAGCAGTTATTAAAAAGTTTTTTGGATTACCCTAAAAATACGCAACTAAAGGGTTTAAATACT
The DNA here is from genome assembly GCA_016744515.1 of Marinifilaceae bacterium. Lineage (GTDB taxonomy): Bacteria > Bacteroidota > Bacteroidia > Bacteroidales > Marinifilaceae > Ancylomarina. The sequence goes on from JADGEF010000008.1 coordinate 57,082, forward strand.
TATCAGGCATGCTATGCAGTTTACCAGCGCCACTCGGAGGTGGGCGATATTCTTTGTTGGAAAAATCCGAAGGATATAGATGTTTATTTGCACGAGTTTAAACAACATAGTTTACGAAACCCAATTGTAGAACAGGTGGTTACAGAAACTCTTCGTGTTGTAAGAGACATTTGGCAATATCACGGAAGTGGAAAAGTCGATTTTTTTGATGAGATACATGTAGAGCTTGGGCGAGATATGAAAAGCTCTAGCGATAAAAGAAAATCAATGTCTGCCAAACAAACAGAAAATGAGAATACCAACCAACGTATAAAAGCTTTATTGCAAGAACTAAAAGATGATAGTGCTGTAGAAGGTGATGTTCGACCTTACTCTCCATCGCACCAGGAGATTTTAAAAATTTACGAGGAGGGTATTTTTAATCAATTCGAAGCAGATGATGATATTTTAAAGATTAGGAAAAACGCATCGCCAAGTAAAAAGGATATCGAACGCTATAAAATATGGCTAGAGCAAGATTACATTTCACCTTATACGGGGAATCCAATTCCTTTAAGTGGTCTTTTTTCTGAAAAATATCAAATTGAACACATTATACCACAGTCGCGCTATTTCGATAATTCCTTAAGTAATAAAGTAATTTGCGAAAGCGAAGTGAATGAGGATAAAAGCAATCAAACAGCTTACGAGTATATTAAAGCAAATAGAGGTAAAAAATTTAAAGGTTCTATTACTCTGTTTACCCTTAAAGCTTACGAAGACCATTGTAACAGATGTTTTAAAAAATCGAGAACTAAACTCAAATACTTGTTAAGCGAGGATATTCCTGAAGGTTTTATTAATAGACAATTAAACGATAGTCGTTATATCAGTAAAATAGTGAAAGCTTTGTTGAGTAATGTTGTGAGAGAAGAGGGCGAAAAGGAGGCTACCGCCAAACGCTTGGTGCCTGTAACGGGTTCTATTACTTCGAAACTGAAACAAGATTGGGGTTTGAACGATAAATGGAACGAATTGATTACGCCTCGATTTAAACGACTGAACGAAATGACGAATTCCAATGATTTTGGGTATTGGGATAAGGATAAAAATATGTTTAGAACACAAGTGCCCGACGACATTGCTAAGGGATTCAGTAAAAAACGTATCGATCATCGACACCATGCCCTCGATGCACTAATTGTTGCTTGTGTAACAAAAGATCATACGAATTACATTACCTCTTTAAACACCGAAAGGAAGAATCATAGCTTGGTTGCAAAACTGAGGCAAACTGAGAAAATACAAATAACCGATAAGCTCACAAAAAAGCCAAAAACAATAGAGGTAGCAAAAGCCTACCATCAACCTTGGGCTGGTTTTACAAGCGATGCAAAAAATGCGATTGAAAACATACTTATTAGTTTTAAGCAAAATACAAGAGTCATTAATAAGACCAATAACAAATATCTTTCTTATAAAGATGAGGAAGGAAAAATGCGATTGGGTAAAGATGGTAAGCCTAAAAAGGAACTCACCAAACAAGTAAAAGGAAATATTCGAGCAGTAAGAAGAGCTTTTCATGATCCAATGCCTTATGGTAAGTTGAGTATGTCATTTGATGTGCTGGATGTAGATAAGAATGTAGGAATAAGAGACCTTATTATAGATAAAAATATAAGAGCAAAGGTTGATGCAATTTTTGAGGCTAATGATTGTCTAATAGGTAAAACGCAGAAATTTCTAAAAAAGAATCCTATAATAAGTTCTTGTGAACACCCTATTACAAAGACACATTATAAAATTAATGTTTTGAAGTATGGGAAACGGCAATCAATTTCGATTTTAAATGAGAATAGTTATGTGAAAATTTTGAAGAAAATTTATAAAGTTGGGGATTTGAGTATACAATATGATTTAATTGATCATTTAGAACAGTATATATCATTCCCGCAGAATGCTTTTTCTCCTGAAGGAATTGATAAATTTAATATATCTCGTAAAAGTAGATCGTTAACTCCAGTTTTTAAACTTAGAATAGTTGAAACAGGAGATACACGATTTAGACTTGGTAGCGAAGCAAAATATGTTGAAGCAGCTGAGGGGAATAATTTATTCTTTTCAATATATTGGAATGATCAAGATAGAAAAAGAGTGTTTGAAACCATTCCCCTTATTAGTATGATTCAGTATCGAAGTTGGTTGACAACTTTATCTAAAGATGAAAGAAAAGAAGAAAGTGAAATTCCTATAAATCATGAAAAAGGGCAATTCCTCTTCACCTTATCGCCCAACGATTTGGTTTATGTGCCTACCGATGAGGAATTGGAAGACGTGAGTTTAGTCGATTTTAATAATCTGGGTAAAGAGCAGTTGGAGAGGATTTATAAAATGGTTAGCACAACTCAGAATAAATTGCAATGCCAACCAGTTCATTATGCAAGTTCTATAATTGAAAAAGAAAATGGTAGTGGAAATAAAACTGAACGAATACTCAAATATTTTAATTCGAATGATGTATTGGACCAAGGGGGTGAACCTGTAATGATAAAAGAACGTTGTTGGAAGTTGAAATTGGATCGCTTAGGAAATGTAATAGAAGTGAAGAAACATGTATCTGCAATATTACAGGAAGTATAAACCAAAACTTATATCATGATTAAACGCACACTGTATTTCGGTAATCCAGCCTATTTGCGTCGGCAAGATGGTCAATTAAAGGTTTTAAAACCTAAGGAAAAAACAGAACTAGCCAGTATACCCATAGAGGATATTGGCGTAATGGTTCTCGATCACCCGCAGGTAACACTGAGCCAGGCGTTGTTGTCTTACTTAATAGAGAGCAATGTGGCCTTAATCTCTTGTAACGAAAAGCACCATCCGGTAGGTTTGTTTTTACCGCTAGATGGTAATTCGGTACAAAGTGAACGTTTTAAAGTGCAGTTGGATGCCAGTGAACCGCTTAAAAAACAATTATGGGCACAAACTGTAGGTGCTAAGATCGAAAATCAGGCTCGCCTTTTGGGGCGGTTCGATATAGATGCCAAACGCTTGCATGCGCTTATTCCTCAAATAAAATCGGGCGATAGCGATAATGTGGAAGCACGAGCTGCCAAAATATATTGGGGTGCCTTGTTCGAGAATCACGATTTTGTGCGTGAGCGATTTGGCGATGTGCCTAATCCGCAACTTAACTATGCTTATGCCATTATGCGAGCCTGTGTAGCTAGAGCATTGGTTAGCTCGGGCATGTTGCCTACTCTGGGTATTTTTCACAGAAATAAGTACAATGCCTATTGCCTTGCTGATGATATTATGGAACCCTACCGCCCCTATTGCGACGAGGTGGTGATGCAAATGTTTTACGATGGCGAGTTGGAAGATGAAAAGTTGACGAAAGATCAGAAAGCTAAAATTTTATCGATATTAACCACCGATGTGGTGTTTGCAGGTAAAAAGAGTCCTTTAATGGTAGGCATAAGCCGAACCACTAGTTCGCTTTACGAATGCTTTGCAGGTGAGAGGAGAAAAATTATTTATCCCGAGTTTTATGACACAGTATGCACTCAGTCAATACCGTAATATGTGGGTCTTGGTCTTTTTCGATTTACCCACCGAAACCAAAAAGGAACGGAAGGAAGCTTCGCGCTTTCGAAAAGAACTGATGAAAGATGGTTTTACTATGTTTCAATTCTCTATATACATGCGAACTTGCCCCAGTCGCGAAAATGCCGAAGTGCATACCAAACGAGTTAAATACCTATTGCCCGAACATGGTCATGTGGGTATACTTAAAATTACAGATAAGCAGTTTGCTATGATGGAATTGTTTTATAGCCAAGAGGCTGCCGACAAACCCGATGTGGTTCAACAATTGCAGTTGTTTTAATTTTTGCTTAAAAAAAGCATGCCGGTCATGTTCTGACTATAAACAAGCCATTCATGTCAGGGTATGACTTGATTTTAATATAAAAGAAATGCTTGCGAGGGAGTAGCCATTAGCTCCTCAGATTTTAAATCTGAGGGATTGGAGTTTGAAATTTTTAATTTCATTTGTTACCAATTGGATTACAAATCCAAAACCCCTTACCTGTAAATTGCAAATTTACAGGAGCTGTTTAGGTTTAGGAGAGAACCCGATGTAGATTAGAATATGAAAAATGAATACAAAAAGAAAAACCGAGGCTAAAAAGCTTCGGTTTTTTCATTTCTGATGCTTAGTACAAGTTGTTGGTTACTAGTCTGTAGTAGCCGACACCTTGTGATTCCACACATCAAAGATACATTCTGTAAGCAAATCACAACCTGTTGTGTGATTCATAACGTTGTTTTTAACTTGTGATTCCACACATCAAAGATACATTCTGTAAGCAAATCACAACTAAATACGAAGCCATGCTCGAAAATTCGCTCTTGTGATTCCACACATCAAAGATACATTCTGTAAGCAAATCACAACAATCTTTCTGATCGGGATTAGCTTCACGTTCTTGTGATTCCACACATCAAAGATACATTCTGTAAGCAAATCACAACTCCTTCATATTCGAAGTTTCTAACCGTTAGCTTGTGATTCCACACATCAAAGATACATTCTGTAAGCAAATCACAACGAGCTTTATTAGCATATGATATGCTTTACGCTTGTGATTCCACACATCAAAGATACATTCTGTAAGCAAATCACAACTTAAAATATGATTAAACAGCATCAAGAACTCTTGTGATTCCACACATCAAAGATACATTCTGTAAGCAAATCACAACGTAGTGGTTTGGAATCCATAGGAGGTTCTACTTGTGATTCCACACATCAAAGATACATTCTGTAAGCAAATCACAACTAGCTTGATTCCAAAGTTTTTAAGTGGTGCCTTGTGATTCCACACATCAAAGATACATTCTGTAAGCAAATCACAACAATATAAAGATCGATAGCGTGTTCAACTCCCTTGTGATTCCACACATCAAAGATACATTCTGTAAGCAAATCACAACTGTTAGAGATAATCGTTTTGCAATCTGAGGCTTGTGATTCCACACATCAAAGATACATTCTGTAAGCAAATCACAACGAACAGGTCTGAGGCTTTATGAGGCTTGCCTTGTGATTCCACACATCAAAGATACATTCTGTAAGCAAATCACAACTGATTTTGCGTACTTTCATAAGAGAGATACCTTGTGATTCCACACATCAAAGATACATTCTGTAAGCAAATCACAACTATAGTACCGTACAACCACATGAAATAGATCTTGTGATTTTACACATCAAAGATACAAGCATGATATTATAATTTAAAAATAAGGAATCATGAAACATGTTACTGTAAGCAGATCACAACTAGCGGCTTTGTGTCTTAGCGTTCACTTTGTTTGTGATTTTACACATCAAAGATACATGCATGATATTATAATTTAAAAATAAGGAATCATGAAACATGTTACTGTAAGCAAATCACAGCGTAAAGAAGTATGTAGTTACCGGAATTATTTATGATA
>JADGEF010000222.1 GCA_016744515.1 Marinifilaceae bacterium
AATATTATTATTGTAGAAAGTTTTAGTAAGTCGATAGGTTTAAGTGGGCAACGCCTAGGATTTATTCATACTGCAGATACAGATTTCAATACAGAATTGGGCATTCGACTGATGTATGCAACCAATGGTATTAATGCTTTTTCACAAATATTGGTTGCTAAACTATTAGATTCAGAACAAGGTGAAATTGTAAGGAAAAACTTTAAAAAGACAACAGTCGAAGGAATCCGAAAGAACATTAAATTCCTTGAAAAGAAGCAACTGCTTGCGACTAGATTCTACACAGATAGCAAAGCCATCGGTATTTTTGTTATTGTGAATAAATCAGAAAAAGAGCTACTTGAAAAAAGAATTGGTTCAGTTTCTTTAAGCTACTTTACCAAAACTAAAAAAGAGGAAGCTACACAGTATTCACGTCTATGTGTTTCAGTATCTCCTGAAAAATTCGAGACTTATTTCGATAAATTCTAGATCAACTTCAAACAAACACAGCCTTAGTATAGCTTTTAAAATTCAACACATGTTAAAAAATAAAACATTCAAAAACATATCACTCACACTGGTTTTATTAACCTGTGGTTATTTCATTGCCCAACTTTTTAACTACTCAAAACTATCCGATCTTGACAATGAACATCGGGGAACAGAGTATATGAATAAGTATACTGTTTACGCATTAAAAATACCTGATAAATTTTTATTTGCCGATGAAAAAGTTCCTTTGGATCGATGGGATATAAAAGAATCATTGGACAGAGAACTGCTTGTAAATACCTATTGGCAATCTCAAACCTTATTGTTTCTTAAACGAGCTAATCGTTATTTCCCTATCATCGTACCTATCTTAAAAGAGGAAGGTGTCCCCGATGATTTTAAATATTTAGCTTTAATTGAAAGTGGCTTAATAACAACAATTGTTTCACCAGCAGGTGCTGTCGGGTTTTGGCAATTTATGCCACCAACTGCCCGCGACTATAAGCTTGAAATCAACAAAGAAGTTGATGAACGTTACAATATTGAAAAATCGACCCGAGCAGCCTGTAAGTATTTGAAAGATTCCTATAAGAAATTTGGAAGCTGGGCATTGGTTGCGGCCTCATATAATGCAGGCAGAACACACATTCATTCTCAAATGAAACTTCAAAATGCAGGATCGTATTATGACCTTTTGTTGGGTGATGAAACAGCTCGTTATCTGTTCAGAATTATTGCGACCAAACTTATAATGGAGAATCCTCAAGATTTTGGGTTTAGATTCCGTGACTCCGATTTATATCCCAACATTCCAACTCGTAAGATTAAAATTAAAGGTGGAGTAAAGAATTTTGCTGATTTTGCCCAACAGAATGGGGTGAATTATAAAATACTAAAACTCTTTAATCCTTGGTTAAGAAAGCCATATCTAACAAATAAGTATAAAAAAGAGTACGAAATTACACTTCCTGCCAAAGGATATATTAATTTTGCGTTTTCTGAATACAAAAAACCTCAGGTAGAGAAAAAATAGATGTTAACTTATTAGAGCTTATCTGTAAGTAAAACATCAGTAGAAGTGAGGATTAAAATCATAAGGAGATTGTAGATTGAAAGACAAAGCTGAACAAACCATAGAAAATGAACTATTAGAAACTGAGAATATCGATGTTCTTGGTGCAAGAGTTCACAACCTAAAAGATATTGATGTAAGTATTCCCCGCAACCAACTTTCGGTTATCACTGGATTAAGTGGTAGTGGTAAATCTTCATTGGCTTTCGATACAATTTATGCTGAAGGTCAGCGTCGCTATATCGAAACATTCTCGGCCTATGCCCGTCAATTCCTTGGCGGTATGGAACGTCCTGATGTAGATAAGATAACAGGCCTGAGTCCCGTAATTGCCATAGAGCAAAAAACCACCAATAAAAACCCGCGTTCAACCGTTGGGACTATCACCGAACTATACGATTTCCTTCGACTACTTTTCGCAAGGGCAAGTATAGCTTACTCCTACGAAACGGGTGAGAAGATGGTCAAATATACCGATGAGCAAATTATCAATCTCATCTTTGAAAAATTCAATGAGAAGCGAATTTATATCCTCGCTCCTATTGTAAAAGGGAGAAAAGGGCATTATAAGGATCTATTCGAACAGATCAGGAAAAAGGGATTTTTATATGCACGTGTCGATGGTGAGATTGTGGAATTGCTTCATGGTTTTAAAGTCGATCGTTACAAGAGCCACACCATCGAGATTTTAATTGATAAGTTAGTGGTTGATGAAGTTGGCAATAAACGTTTGAAAGAATCCATTCAGATGGCCATGAAACATGGTAAGGGAATTACCATGATTATGGATAAAGATAGCGACGAAGTGAAATACTACAGTCGCCTCCTGATGTGTCCAAGTACAGGTATTTCTTACAATACACCTGCACCCCATAGTTTCTCATTCAACTCACCACACGGAGCTTGTCCTAAGTGTAAAGGTTTAGGCAGAATAAGTGCTATTGATATTGAAAAAATTATCCCCGATGACAGTATCAGTATTCACGCTGGAGGAATAGTGCCTTTGGGAAAATATAAAAACAGACTAATCTTTTGGCAAATTGAAGCCATTGCACGTAAATACGATTTCGACTTAAAAACACCAATTAAAGGTATTCCAGAAGAAGCTTTGAGTATTATTCTTGACGGATCAAACGAAACATTTAAGCTAGAAAACACACCATTAGGAAATTCATCGAACTACTTTTTGAGTTTTAATGGTGTCTTAAAATACATCTCGAATCAGGAAAGCAGCACAACTTCAAAAAAAGCTAAGAAGTGGGCTGAACAATTTATTAAAAACACACTCTGCCCTACATGTGAAGGACAACGTCTGAAAAAAGAATCGCTGTATTTCCGAATTCACGATAAGAATATTACCGATCTCGCTCAAATGGACCTTAGTCTTTTAAGCGAATGGTTTGCAACTGTTGAAGCT
>JADGEF010000118.1:0-3083 GCA_016744515.1 Marinifilaceae bacterium
AATGGAAACTGCTGGTGTAGATTCATACCAAGCATAAGCCAAAATATTGATCTTAGGGTCAAAAAAAAGAGATCTCAACTATTTGAGATCTCTTTTTTTTATATAAACGAATCTGTTCTTAACTACTTAAAGCTAATAACTGATATTTGTTTTTTGCCATCCATTAATATTTCCAAAGGTTCAACAAAACGTACATGTTTAAAGTAATGTTCGTGTTCAATAAGCTCTTGCTTGTTTAGAATATCTTCTTTAACAAAGCTTGTTGCCAAATTTGATTTTACAGAGAAGTAACCAACATTCATAGATGTTACGTTATGGAAAAAGTGTGATCCTAATGAAGCATCTAATGGGAAATCTTCAAGTCCTTGTTCTACTATAACTTTAGCGTTAGAAATCTGAGACCAAAGAACAGGAATTCCAGTAAACCTATCTTTAGTTCCCCAACGACCAGGGCCAATAAGAACGTATTCTCTATCTTGCTCTTTCATTTTCTGATTCAGAATAGCTATTTCCAAAGCCATTTCCTCAGTTTTAGTTCTATCAAATTTGCTAAGATCCATGAAAATAACATCACGTACATGGTCAATCTTACCATTACCCATTCCTTTGTCAGCCAATAAAACCAACTTATCTTTATCCACTTTTTTCATATCGATTTCAACACTCATTTCCTGGCGGATTAGTGGTTTAATCTGTAATAAATTAAAAGTAGGTAAGCCATTCTTTCCTTTAGATAAATCAACTGCAAATTCGATCTCAACAGGCGCTCCCATAGCTTGCTTAAAAATATTCAGTAGAATACTTAGAGTCTCAGCTAATGGAATTTGGTTGTATTTTAAAATATTAGCAAAATCAACAACTCGTGGTCCTCTTAGGTTCAAATCTGGATCAATTCTGTCATTACGTCCGTCATATACCGAAGCACAATGCAATAAATTACCGTCTTTCTCAGCTACAGAAAGGTCGTACTTATGAGTTGCAGAATCTTCACCATCTTCAAGCAAATTTAACTTCTCAGATTCCATGTTAATGGCATAAAAATAACTCTGTGAATCTTTAACTTGGTCTTGAATCGAAGCCAACTGTAATTTTGGGTATTCAGGACAAAAACGATGTGTTTTCTCTCCACCTACAACATACTTACCTAAACCAATACCAAGTACAGCAAAACCGTCCTCTGGTTTCATATACGAAAATGGATAATAATTATATGATTGTGCTACCCCACTGATATTCGGATAATATTTACCATTGTATTCTTGCCCTACAACTTCTTGAAGAATTACAGCCATTTTCTCTTCTTCAATCTTATAATCAACGGCTGAAAAATAAGCTTTAGCTTCAGGTGTGAAAATTGAAGAATAAACCATTTTAATAGCTGTTACCAAATGATCAAAACGCACTTCAAAATCTTCGTCATTATTGGGAAGAAGATAGGTTGCATATACACCTGCAAAAGGCTGCATCAATGAATCTTCAAATAATCCTGATGAACGAACAGCCAAAGGCATAGTCATATTCTCTAGGTACAAACGAAGTCTCTTTCGAAGTTTCTCAGGTAATTGAGCCTCTATGAATTGCTTCCTAATGTCATCGTAGTTCTTTTCATTATATATTTTCTCAACTAAATTATTTACTTCAAGAAAATTATCATATTCATCAACCCCAATAATTGCTGTTCTTGGAATGGTAATATTAATATCTTTAATCAGTTTTTGGAAACTGATGTTCTCAGTAAAATTACTCAGGAAAGCCAAGCCACGACCTTTACCACCCACTGATCCTCTCCCCAAACGAATCACATAATGATTTGAGTTAGCTAAACTTGGTCTGAACTTAATGATACGGCCTCGTAATTGTTTCAATCGCGAAGCTTCAAAAACATCTAAACAAAACTGACGCAACTCACGAACTGTTTTAAAGTCAGATATCTGATAGCGTCGAAGTTTCTTTGCAATATTAATTTCACCTCTAGCCATCAACCAAGTTGAAATCCCATTACGCTTAGAGTGATACAATAATGACTCATCTGGCACATATCTTAATTTTTCCTCAAAATCTTCAAGAGATTTTGCCATTGCAACCTGAGTCCCACTCTGATTTCTAAATACGAAATCACCAAAACCGAGTTTTAAATGAATAAAATTAAAAATATCTAAGGCTAAAGTATCACTGTTTTTATTGATAAAATCAGCATTTACCTGAAAAGCACGCATCGCATTATCCGTATCATGTGATTGCATTACACAGGGAATTCGCATTTTTTTATCCTGCACATATGAAATCAAATCAACCCCAGCATCATCATTCAACTTCCCATCACGAGCAAATCTAACATCAGAAATAACGCAAAGAAGGTTCTCTAGATATTTATCAACTATATCAACAGCATCTTCATACGAACTCACCAAAATCACCTTAGGGCGAGCACGCATTTTTAGAATCTTATGCATTTCATCAATATCATCTTCATCAGAGATAACCTTTTGGGTTTGCGTCATAACAGACGTATAAAGCAAGGGTAGATAACGAGAATAATACTTCACGGAATCCTCAACCAGAAGCATAATACGAACATCACCAACTTTAGAATCTGGTGCCAAGTTCATCTTATCCTCAATATATTTGGTCATGGCCATAAAAATCTTTGTCGATCCATTCCATACAAATACTCTCTCTATGTTGTTTTTGATTTTATCGGCCGCCTTATCGAAATAAGCCAAATCACTATTGTTATTCACCAAAACCAAAACAGGAAGTTCTGGCTGCTTCTTTTTTATCTCCTGACTCAATTCAAGTGGTGATTCCTTATCGAGTCCGGCCATTAAGATAACAATATCGAAATTGCGCTCATCCATAGCCTGAAGTGCTTCTTCATTGGTGGTTACACTGGTGAATCGTGGTGCCGTATATAAATTAAGCTGAAGGTATTCACCAACAATTTTATCAGAGAATTGTCCTTCTCTAACAATAGTATATGAATCGTAATATGTCGCAACAAGAAGTATTTCCTTTACCTTAAATGGCATTAATTCCTGGAAAATATCTCTATCGTTCTTTTTTCGTTTATAAATTTTAGAAAT
>JADGEF010000118.1:3183-13380 GCA_016744515.1 Marinifilaceae bacterium
GTAATATGTCGCAACAAGAAGTATTTCCTTTACCTTAAATGGCATTAATTCCTGGAAAATATCTCTATCGTTCTTTTTTCGTTTATAAATTTTAGAAATTGCAATCTCTTCCATGTTTGTTCTGTATTTGTATTTGACGGATGAAAGTAGTAAACAATTAACAATTGTTTGTTAGAATTACTTTATAAATAAGGTGTCAAAGGAACTATAACGATATAACATGACCCAACTTTAAGTTGTCACCTCTGAATATCAGATGATAATGCTTTTGATTATATCATGTTATTTCTCAACAATCCCCAAAGAGAAATTGACAAAAAAAATCCTGTCTGGAACGATACCAAACAGGATTATATTTTGTGAATTGTCTAATTCAACTAATCAACGACCCATGTATCTCCACTATTTAGTAAATCATCCATACTTTTAATTGACGATATAGCTTTAATATCTTCAATCTGCTGAACCATTTTCTCATCATAAGAAGTCGAATCTACATCACGAATAACACCCAAAGCAACAGGATACTCCGGAGCCAACATACTCGATAGCAACCAGTGCATATGTGGATCTTCAGTATGAGCATCATGAACAAGAACGTCACCTTCAGTAATACCATGCTCACTAATTGTTACTACAACTAGTTTGCCATTACTTCCCATGATTAGCCCCTTATTTCTCTCCTTACCAAAGATCATTGGTTTATCATGTTCCAATATCAACTGATATTCTTCTTTAGTCGCTTTATCAGTCACCAAAGCATGTGCCCCATCGTTATAAATCACACAATTCTGAAGAACTTCGACAATAGATGTTCCTTTATGCGCCGAAGCAGCCTGAACAACTGCTGCAGTCAATTTAATACTCGTATCAATAGAGCGTGCATAAAATTTTGATTGTGCTCCAAGAGCAAGCTGAGCAGGCCTAAATGGCTCTTCGATTGATCCAAAAGGAGATGTTTTTGTCACCATTCCCTGATTTGATGTCGGAGAATATTGACCTTTAGTTAAACCATAAATCTCATTATTAAAGAGAATAATGGTCATGTCAATATTTCTACGAACAGCATGAATAAAGTGGTTCCCTCCAATTGCTAAAGCATCTCCATCACCAGAAATCTGAATCACTTCAAGATTAGGATTAGCACATTTAGCTCCCGATGCAATAGCAGCAGCACGTCCGTGAATTGTATGGAAACCATAAGTATCCATGTAATATGGAAAACGAGAAGAACAACCAATACCAGAAATTACGGCATAATCTTCTTTCTTATATTCCATTTCAGCCATTGCCTTTTGAACAGAATTTAATATACCATGGTCACCACAACCAGGGCACCAACGATTCTCTTGATCACTTCTAAAATCCTTAGCACTTAGCTTCTTAATATTAGGTGCGTTTAATACTGTATCAGCCATGACTTATTTATCCTCCAATAATTGGTTAAATCTTTCTTTTAATTCCACTACAGTAAATGGTAATCCCATCAACTTATTGTGCTGTTCGAACTTAATATCTTGAAACGAACTTCTCAAATACTCAGCAAACTGACCATCGTTCAATTCACACACAATAACTTTCTTATAACGTCCAAATACTTCAGTCGTATTTTTAGGAAGAGGGAATATATAGTTGAAATGCGCTAAACTAATAGATTTCTCTTCTTTCTGTAATTCTCTAACCGCAGTTGTAAGGTGACCATAAGTTCCACCCCATCCTACAACAAGCACATCAGCTTCATCATTTCCTTTAACCTTAAGTTCAGGAATATTATTAGCAACAAGTTCAACTCTTTTCTTACGAATATTACTCATTACTTGGTGATTTTCGGGTACGTACGACACTGTTCCATCACCATCCATTTTTTCAAGCCCACCAATACGATGCTCTAATCCTTTTGTTCCAGGAATGGCCCATCTACGACTCAATCGTTTATCTTCACGAGCATAAGGAATAAAATCATCACCTTCTTTTGCAATAGGTGCAATAATTTCGGGGAGATCTGACATGGCAGGAATTCTCCAAGGTTCAGCACCATTCGCTATAAAACCATCAGTTAAAAGAATAACCGGAGTCATATGCTCTAAAGCAATACGACCAGCTTCAAATGCATAATGGAAACAGTCAGATGGTGTACTTGCTGCAATAACGGGCATAGGACACTCACCACTTCGACCATGAATCGCTTGTAATAAATCTGCCTGCTCAGTTTTAGTAGGCAGGCCTGTAGAAGGACCTCCACGCTGAACATTTACAATAACAAGAGGTAATTCTGTCATTACAGCAAGACCAGCTGCCTCAGTTTTCAATGCCAAACCAGGACCTGAAGTTGTAGTAACTGCAAAGTCGCCAGCAAAACTAGCACCAATTGCGGTACAAATACCAGCAATCTCATCCTCTGCTTGGAATGTTTTAACACCAAGATCTTTACGAACTGCTAATTCTTGTAAAATTTCAGTTGCTGGTGTAATAGGATATGATCCACAGAACAATTCAAGATTTGCTCTCTCTGCTGCTGCCATTAATCCCCAAGCAGTTGCTTTATTACCTGTAATATTACGATATGTTCCTTTACGGATTTTCGCAGGTGCTACGCTATAATTATAAGGCAAAGCCTCAATTGTTTTAGCAAAGTTATAACCTGCTTTAAGTACTTTTTTATTGCCATCGACAACTAATGGGTACTTCTTAAATTTCTTCTCAATAAACTCTTCTGAGTGAGCTAAAGGACGATCGAACATCCAGTATACCATTCCAAGAGTGAACATGTTTTTACATCTCAGAATACTTTTTTGATCAAGTCCTGAATCTTTTAAACACTCCCGAGTAAGTGATGTAACCTTGGCTTTAATTAAATTATAGTCTGCAAGTTTATCATCCAATAAAGGATCTGATTCGTAGCCTGCTTTTTCAAGGTTTTTATCTGTAAAACTATCCTCGTTTACAATAATGGTACCACTAGGTTTTACCCATTTTAAATTGGACTTTAAAGCAGCAGGGTTCATCGCAACTAATACATCTGCATAATCGCCAGGGGTATAGATTTCTTGATGCCCAAAGTGCAGTTGAAAACCTGAAACACCACCTACAGTACCTTGTGGGGCGCGGATTTCTGCCGGATAATCAGGAAAAGTTGCTACATCATTCCCAAATAAAGCTGAAGTATCAGAAAACTGTGTTCCTGTTAATTGCATACCATCACCAGAATCTCCTGAAAATCGTATAACAACCTCTTCTCTTTCAATAACTTTTGTCTTTTGACTCATGACTGTTTGATTTAACCTCTAGTTAAAGTCTTAGTTTATTAAGTTGTTTGGTTTTATTGATATAAAGCCTAGGTTTGGCGAAAAGAAGGAAGGTGAATCAGAAATAATAAATATCTGTCAAGAAAAACTATCGATAATTCGATATTAATAATCTATGATTATTAAAACATCAAATTCCGCTCAAGAGTATATGGAATTGGATGAAAATCTTTCAAAAAGAACAGAACCTATCTAAAAATCATGAATCCTTACAAACTTTCAACCAAGCTTTAAACTCTACTTGTTGGGTTTCTGTTTTAGAACAGTTCTTAATAAACATGTTCTATAACAGTGGGTAAAGGTAATGATTAGCGGAACCTAGGCAAGAAAATTAAAAAGAATTTTCGATAAAAATACAAAGGTTTGCATAGACTAGGTAAAAGACAGTAAAAGTCGTAATATTGGACTTGCATATTGGCAAATATCCGCCTTAATTTGTTCTCTAAACAAGTCCTTTTAGTAAAATATTTCTTACTGGCTCTTCATAAAATTAAGGGTATTCCGACTGCTCCTTAAATTAACTAATTCCGATCTTCCCAGATCGCATCGTTTAATCTGGTATTGATGACATCAGCGAACTTCTCATAGCTAGCTTTACTCCATATTCAATTAAAAATAAACGTCGATAAAACCTTCCGCAGTAAGGTAATTAACTTTTAGTCCATGTAACCGCATCATTTACACTCTGGACCCCGTGTAGCGATAGGACTTCGTTTTATGTAGAAAACTCATCCAATTCAGATATGCCTGATGATATTCGTGTTCCTCAGTTCGGAAATTTACATTAAGCTTCCTTCAGATGAGCTTCGCTGAACACTTTCTGATACCACCTCACGATAGACACTCTTGCCATCTGCTAATGGTTGGTAGTTACAAACCCCATAATAAACTTTCACCATCTAGCTAATTATCATACACGGCACACTACGAAAAAAGCCCGCACAAGGCGGGCTTTAATAGTATTCTAGATAAATTCTAGTACTTATCTTCAGCAAAACCAGTGAAACGGTGTCCTGCAATAATTACAATTTCGTCTTTAGTTACATCATGAACAACAGATTCGAATTCCCAAGCAAATTCCTCTTTATCAGGATTAGCTCTATATTCTACTGGTACAGAAAAACTTTTAAAACTAACAGTTCCACTATATAAAGCCATCTTTACATACAAACTGTCAGTTACATTACCTCCAAGAGTAGTAGCACCTTTTGCAATTAGTTTCCCTTCAACAATCGCAGCTCTAATATTAGAACGATCAAGCACTGTTATAGTGTCTAATTTTAGAGGTTTTCCAGTAGGAACAACAAGTGCTTTTTCGTTATCAGTTAAGTCAGCAAACACAATAGATTTAGACTTGAAATTTGTGTAGTCACCATCTAAAGAAAATTTACTTCTCATTTCGAAATATTTATCATGATCATCAATAAATATTTCATTCTCAACATTAGCTGAAGTATTGTAGAACTCTAATTTGTATTCGTTGTCATAACCATGATCAAGAGTACCATCTTCTAAAGATACCGCATAAAGGTAACTACCTGAATAATCAAGAGTTGCACTATCCCAGTTCTCAATATCATCGTCACAAGCAGTTAATCCAATAAAACTCACTACAAGTATATATATTAATTTCTTCATATTATTCCTCCTCAATTTTCATATTTACATAAAAAACCATCTTTCCACCAACATATCCAGCTTCCCAATAAATCGTATTGTTAGCAGGGTCAAATGCACCATTATTCAAAAAATCCATGGAATCCCCCCATGCTGTTAAAGAACTAGACAGTACAACTATTGAACTATCTTTTTTCAATTGAACATAACCAGTCATGGCATATCTATCACCATAACCAACAAAGTCTGAATAATATCCTCCAAAGAAATTAGATACACTAAAAAATCCAGGTGCAACTTTTTTAATTACGACTTCAGTTTTACTATAATCTTTTGTAGCACCTTTATAGATTCTATGAGAACCATCCTGAACTGTATACTTTCCAGAAATATCAGTAGTAATCGACATATCAGCAACAATAACTTCACGCTCAAGCGGAATACTTTCTCCATTAGGAATCGTATAAGTGTACTTAACTTTATACAATCCCACTGTATTAGGATCAACAATTCCTTCTACTACAACTTTATCGGTTACGTTAGCTCCATCATAAGTTGCCTTATATCCAGGATCAGTATAAGGATCACCTAACTGAACTACTAAATTCGAGCCCTCTGTCAAATCAAGACTATACTCTACCGAGATATCCTCAGTATCAACTTCATCACAAGCTGTAAAAAAGCATAGCGACGAAATTATAGCCAATAACATTATATATTTTCTCATGTCTTTTTTATTTTACTTAAAATTTAAATTATAAACCAGCTTTCTGATTCCACCAAACCTTCTCTAAAAGGTCAACTTTTTGTGCAGGTGCATTAACATTACGAGTTAATACAGCCTGAGGATAAATTGGTGAAGAAGGCAATTTAGCATTTGTTTTAGCTCTACCTGCAACAGAAATCGTTAAAGATCCAACAGGGAAATTAGTATAAGCGTCAGCACGATCCTTACGAATATCTACAAGATTTATAGCTGGATATTTCGTTCTGTTACGCTCTAAGAATGACTCGATATGTTGGTAATTTGCATTTGCTACCCATTTCTGCATAGCAATTTGCTTAATACCTTCCTCAGTTGTTCCATCAACCCAAGTTGCATAGCCTGTAGTAATGATATCATTAGCTAGGTTACCATGCTGTGCAAGAGAAGCTTCAACACCAAGATCGTAATATTCTTTAGCTTTTGCATTATTACCTGCTCGTGCGTAAGCTTCAGCAATAAAGAAGTTTATTTCCCATGTTGACATGATCATTAGATCCATATCAGCTTTAAAAATTGGCTGACTATAATCTTCTTCATCATCAGCTGTTCCATTTCCATCAGAATCTTCAGAAGAATCAAAATCTCCTACGAAAGCTCCTAAATGAAGATCCCCTGTTTTCTTAAATAACATATCAAGACGAGGGTCATTGTTGTTATTTAAATAATCAATAAAGTTCTTAGAACCAATAACATTAGTAGACAAGTTATTAGCACCACCTTCTTGAAATTCTCTCATAGGGTGACGTTTTCCTTCTTGTTTATCAGTCCATACAGCTCCTGAAATTTTTGCACTTGAAGTAATGAAATCTGAAGCTTCGATGAAACTAACCACAGCCGCATTATCATAAGATGAAGTTTCAGAAAGGCGCATCATCAACTTCAGCTTAAGTGAATTTGCAAAGGCTTTCCATGCCTTTAATTCTCCAGCATATATAAAATCATAATTTTTATCAAGAGTTGATTCAGAAAGATCAGTAGCAATCAATGCATTTACTCTTACAAGTAAATCAGCATAAATAGCACTACCTTCATCAAATTTAGGTGACTCAATTCCTTCATTTCCTTTTAGAGCTTCGAAATAAGGTACAGCACCCCAAACGTCAGTCATAATCTGCCAAGAAAAAATAGATAGAGCTTCAGCTACAAAATAATTCCCTTTATTAGTAGATTCAGCTGAAACCGTTTTCATTCTTTTCAGGTCATTCAACACCCCAGCAGTTAACTCATTATAAGCATTCCCAAAACTTGTTTCCTGGTATTCGCATAAAGATTTAAATTGTGAAGCAGAATAGGCTTGAGTCCAATACTGCCCCCAAAAACCACCACCAAATCCGAAATCCCACCCCATAAGCTGATTGGCTAAACCAATTTCAGCAGCTGGTAATATAACTTTCGCATCAGGAATATCGCTTAAAAAATTAGGATCCTGATTAATATCTAAATAGCTATCACAGCCCCAACCAAATAAGGTCAGGCAAGCAAGTGATATTGTTATTATTCTATGTTTCATAATTGTGTTTAATTTACAAAGTAAAAGTTAATCCAAAAGTGTAAAACTCATTGCTAGGTCCGGCACCGTACTCACCAAACTTTGCTCTTACATCATTACCAAAAGTTGTCGTTTCTGGATCGATGTAAGCATTTTCAGTAGGTGTCCATAATAGAATATTACTAGCACTTAATGATAAACTCACTGCGCTTACTTTAAGTTTTTCGCAAAAGCTTTTAGATAGTGAATAAGAAAGGTTTACATTTCTTAATTTCAAGTAAGAACGATCAATGATATTATCTGCATCACCGTCGAATCCACCACCATCACCATAAAATTTATGCAAAGCAGTAGGGTCAACTGGTGTTGTATTTTCAACATAACCACCTCTACCGTCTGAAACAACAGAGTTAGGAACCAAGAAAGTTTTTCTATCATTCAAGACAGTTTCAGTAGAAGCTCCTGTCCAATGTAAGTAATCTTTTGTATAAGAATACATATAACCTCCATAACGGAAATCTAAAGTCGCTCCCAAAGTAAATCCTTTATATGAGAACGTATTGGTTAACCCCATTCTATACTTCTCGTTAATATCTTTGCCAATAAATTCAGTTTCAGTAGTTGGCTGTGGGTTACCACTACCATCAACTACCGTTTTCATTACACCGTCAACTTCAACTTTTTTAACCGCAGCAATCTTAAATTGCCCCATGGCTTTTCCTTCAACAGCATAGATTCCAGCACCACCGAAACCACCTAGGTACACTTCGTCAACATCAAGATTTTCCATCTTGTTTTTGTTTAAAGCAATGTTGTAAGAAACATCCCAACTAAAGTTTTCAGTTTTAACCGGAGTGAAATTTACCATTAACTCAATCCCTTGGTTACGAACGTCA
Source organism: Marinifilaceae bacterium (assembly GCA_016744515.1). Classification (GTDB taxonomy): domain Bacteria; phylum Bacteroidota; class Bacteroidia; order Bacteroidales; family Marinifilaceae; genus Ancylomarina. The sequence continues at coordinate 11,257 of JADGEF010000118.1, forward strand.
CCTAAATTAGCTTTCTGAGTAGTATAACCTGATGATGGGTCTTTTGGTAGATCTGAAATCAAGCCTTCGGTTAAACGGTTGTAATATGAAAAATCAAAACCAACACGGTTATTAAAGAAATTAGCTTCAACACCAAATTCAAATTCCTTAGTCAACTCATTTGTTAAATCTGGATTACCCAAACGATTTGACGCCATATACGAGTTCACTCCACCCAAAGGAAATTTAAGATCATCAATTTTAGGATAACCTGGGTGACTAGAAAAAGCTGGAACATAACGATCGTAAACTGAATACGGATCAGCATCGTTACCTGTCATACCATAAGCAGCTCTAACCTTAGCAAAACTCAAAATACCAGTATCAATATCGTTGTATTTTAAGAAATCAGTAATTAGAAAACTACCTGTTACACCTGGGTAGAAATAATCATTCGAACCAGTAGGTAAAGTAGATGACCAGTCATTACGAGCAGTTAGGGTTAAGTACGCATAATTTCTGAAGCTGAAGTCAACATTTGCATAAAGCCCTATTAATCGACGCTTCTCGTCATGCTGCCGTGATACAGATGGAGCTAAACTATTATTCAGGTTATAGAATTTTGGAATATCAATTGAATTAATTTTTCCTTCCAACCAATTATATCTTCTTTCATTCACATTCAGACCAACAATCGCATTCACTGTAAAATCTTCGTTTAGATTTTTCTTCATACTTGCCATCAAGTCATGGTTCACTTGAATCCTTGATCTTCTAGTTTCAGCATAACCACCTGGGTTAGCGACACTTGCTCCGTCATTATGTGCCCCTGGAGTAAATGCAATAATAGCAGTATGAGTTTCTGACCTTGAAGTTTCATAGTCCCCACCAAAACGATAACTCAATTTAATGTCATCAGTAAAGTCATAATCTAATTGGAATTTTCCAAAGATTTTTTTCTTATCCTGTTCTGCAGAATTCTCATTCAATGCATAATAAGGATTCACACCATAAGGGGTGAAATAGTTATCAAGATTATTATATTTGTTTTCATAATCTTTCATATCTACAATTGAAATATCATTTGCAGATTCGTATAAAGATCTAAATACAGAAGTCCCTTGACCAGAAGGAACTGCTTTAGTTTTCTCTGTACTGAAATTGATAGAAGAACTTACAGTTAATTTACCAGCTTTATGAGAACCTTTAGTTGCAATAGTATATCTTTTATATGAATCATTATCAGTTGGGATTACACCATCAACCGAATTCTGAGACAATGACATAAAGTAATTAGTAGTCGCATTACCACCACTCAGTGAAACTGAATTTTTAACATTCTTACCTGTTTCATAGAAATCACGTACTCTATCTTCTAAAAATACGTATGGCTTAATTTGCTGACTGTTATCAACAACATTACCCCAAACACGATCTTTCCCATCATATTCAGGACCCCAGTTACCATTCTCATCAAGAGCTCTATTACCGCTCCATCCTTGACCAAATTGCTTTTGTACATCAGGTAGGCGACCTACTTTAGATAGAGTAACAGAACCGCTGTAAGATACTCTCATCTTACCATCAGTATCTTTACCTGATTTAGTAGTAATCATGATAACACCGTTGGCAGCGCGAGAACCATATAAAGCTGTAGCTGCAGCACCCTTTAACACAGTCATATCCTCAATATCATCAGGATTAATTGCATTAATACCTGAACCAAAGTCAACTTGCGAATTTAAAAAATCAGGGTTTGAATCTGCAGTTGAGTTATTCTGATCATTCGTAATAGGTACACCATCAACAATATAAAGAGGCTGGTTATTTCCAAAAGAAGAAGCTCCACGAATCATTACATTTTGTGTTGCACCAGGACCTGGGGCAGTAGAAATATCAACACCAGCAACTTTACCTTGAAGTGCACTCATTGGATTAATTGCTTGAGATTTCCCAATCTCATCGCCACCAATTGAAGTTGCAGCATATCCTAGAGCTTTTTTCTCACGAGTAACACCCATAGCTGTTACAACAACCTCATTCATTCCAATAGACTCAGATTCCATTACTAAGTTAATAACATCTGTATTGGCTGGTAATTCTTGTTTTCTCATTCCAACAAAAGAGAAAACAAGAAATTGCCCT
>JADGEF010000119.1 GCA_016744515.1 Marinifilaceae bacterium
ATGGGCAGGATATATCCTAGAGGTCAAACTCTAAAAGCTAAAAGAAAAATGCATAGAGCCTACGTATCTGTCATTTAGAGCCTAACTTAATGACATTGGATTGAATCCTGCTTTATATTTAACAATATCCATTTTTTCATGATATTTAAAATGAGTGCTGTAAATTTTTAGTTAAGTACTCAATTAGGCTTCCTCTATCATAGAGGATGAGCTTAGGGTGATCATTATCCTTAACATAACTAATTTTTCCTTCTGTTCTTAATTTCCATAAATGTGACTTACTTCTAATTTTCAAAATTTCCATACATTCTGACTCTGAAATAAATCGGTCAAGTTTTGGTTTACTTAATTTTTGCGAAACTTCTTCAATCAAAGCATAAAAAGCTTCTGATTCGATAGTTATAATTTTTAAATCCATAGCATCTATTTTTTGGTTGCACAGTCGGGGCAGGGGGCGTATTTGGGCGGAAGCTCTTGTTCAACTTTTTGCCAAATAGAATTAAGAGAAAAAGTAGATTGTGCGCTAGGCTCAAATATTCGTTGAAATAGGCTGCCTTTTTCAATGCCATATTTTGGATGAATTTTTATCTGTAGGAAACTCCTATCCCAATAATCACCAAACCAATTAGAGAACTCAAAGCCTTTTGTTTTATTATGAAGTATAGCCATCAGTAGCATACCAATATATGAATCGAGTAATTGGCTATGAAAAATAGTATTACTATTAGAACTGGCTTTTATTTCAGTCTCGCTCTCGGCTTGTATTTTGTATCTTGGACTTACTGCACATCTGAAACAGCCAGGGGTAATGTTAGGGATATAGAAGGCGATTTCGGCACATTGAGATTTCTCATAATAACCTGCCCAAATTGCAGGTGTCTGATACTTTATGGCAAGCTTATTTCCAAAAGCCTGAGCGTCGAAGGAATCTGTGAGAAATAAAAAGATATCGGCTTCACCAAAAATATTATCTAGTTCAGTCTGATCCATATCTAAGAAATTCTTGGTTATTCCTTGGTATTTCACTCCTGAGTTGACTTTAAGTAGATGCTCACCAAGAGCATCTACTTTTTTCATACCAATTTGATTTGTCTCGTAGCCTTGACGAACAATGTTCACTTCTTCAACTTCGTCAAAATCAAGTACTGTTAATCTTCCAATTCCGGAACGAGCCAAAGAGTCGTAAAGGCAATAAGCCCCACCAGCTCCGACAGCTACAACTTTTGTATTTTGAAGTAGATTAATGTCAACCGCATTCTCAATACGGGAAAAATTTGTAAGTTTCATATCAATTCTGTTTTAAAGTTTATAAGGAATCTGAGGTAGTGTGATAATGATTAAATGAAAAAACATCTTTAGAATAAAAGTTCTAATTAGAAGCAACAGAAGAGATTTAAGTGTATCAGTTTCCTTTCTTTTAGAGCGAGAATGCTTTTTTTTCTTAAGTCTTTTCTTTCGCTTTTTATGTGCTTTTTTCTTCTTCTTAGATTTCTCGTGATCGGGCTTGTTGATGGATTTTTCAATCTGGTAGTCATTGCCTACAACTTTTAATTCGGCAGGTAATAATTCAGGCTTGCTGTCGTGAAAAACATAAGGATATAACTTGAATCCACCATCGGGAGCTGTATTTGCGATAGGAACAAAAAATCGCTCTCGTTTTACGTAGGTCAATAAATCTGAAAAATAGCTCATATCAGGAGCGCTTGGAGATTTTGAACCATGTGGGTGAGAATGGATAATTCCCAACAACGAATAGCCATTAGTATTCCATTCTTCTTTGATTTTAGGATTGATATAATCGGTATCAATTGTATAAGTAGAGCGACTTGTTTTGGCGTTCACATCTGAAACAAATTTCCTGATGATGTGGTCTTCCTCGCTTCCAAAAAGAAAGCCTCCTCTCTCTGCTTTATGTGCTCCAATGAAATTGATAATCCCATTAAAAGCATCTTCTGTAATAATCATTTCTGATTTCGTATCTTTTTTCATATCGAATAATATTTGGATTAACGGTTTTTATCAGTAACCTGTGTGTCTATTGTTTTACCTGTTTTAATATAACTATGAGTTAGTTCTGACCACTCAGTGGATATTTCTTGTGCTTGTAACAGAGTTCTTGGCTCATGACCAGAAGAGAGGCATATTTTTTTTCCTCCTCTGCTTGAATTCAAGCGATGAGTGGCATGTGCGCCTGAATCTTTATTTTTATAGCTTGGTTGTTCGAGAATATCGATTTCCCAAAAACCTCTGATCTTTATGTAGCGGAACTTATAATAAGCTAAACCATCTTTTGTGCGGTATGTTCCAACTACAGGACTGTGAAGCGTGCCAGATTTGAGTTTAGGTATTGGTAGAAATTTCTTATCCCAAGCAGAAGGAAAATCACATGTTATTTGATCTTTGAGTCCGTGATTTTTGGGTATAGTAATCCTATTAGCTGAATAATCAGCGTTATTTAAAATAGCCATAAGACGAATAATTTATTTATTTGAAGAGAATTCAAGGGGATTTCTCCCCTTGAAAAATTACTTATTAACCATGTAAAGTTCCGGGCTTAATTTCTTCCACAGCGAACAATACGCCTTTCTTTATTTCACCTTCTGTATTCAAACAGAAACAAGGTTCTGATATAGGAGGTAAAAAACTTGGAAGACACATATTAGCCTGTCCTTTTACATTACTTACATTTAGGGAAGCATTTCCCGACATTGTTGCTTTTGCAACATTCTGATTTAGATTTCTCATGATTTTAATTGTTTTTGTTAAAAATTAAAACCAGCGCTGACCTTATTGAGCTCTTTCTTATTAATACCTTTGATTAAGTTTCGAACCTTAATCTTAAATTTGTGCTTCTTATCCTGCTAGGAATATCAATCCGATAATTAAGAATGCTATTCCAGTCCAGATAATGAAAATGAAGCTAAGAATTAGTTTGTCTATTTGTTTAGTTGTTGTATTCATAGTTCTTTGTTTTAGATGTTCGAATTATGAAACTCTGAGTTTTTTAATTTTGCTAGCTATGAAACCTTTTATTCTTCTAACCTCATATTGTGATATATCGAATCACAATAGTTGCTATCAGCGTTTAAAAGCTTTTGATACAAAGCTAGTTATTAGGCAGGTGTGTGCAATCCTAAGTTTGCTCTAAGTCTTTCCTAAGCTCTGTCTAAGTTTTATTTTGGCTCTATGTGATCTTTCTTTATGGGGGATAGAGAATCTTTGATTTGATCGAAATAATCTAAATCTTTTTTATCCCTAAATTTCTCGACTTGATCAGGATAAAATGTTTCATCTCTATCACTTAAGAATTTAGTTCCAGTAATTCTTGCTATTGCATCAATGTTTCCATCAGCAACTTCAAGACAGTGTTGTTTTTCTTCTGTACGATACCCTCTTGAAACGGGAACTCCATTTTGGTGAGTTTTAAAATCACTTGTAGTATAGATATGGTAGTCTCTACCGTCTTCGAAGTAGTGATCTTCAGGAATTTCTGCCAATTTTTCATCATTCAATCCTTCATGTTCAGAAAAATGAACACTTGTAGCCTCGCATATTAGTAGAATCTTGTCTTTAAATATTTTTTGAATATCCAATAGATCAAAATCAGCTTCAACATTTGCAAAGTATTGTAGGGAATCGAAGGCAACCTTTTCGGAGTTTACTCCATAAATCATCTCTTTCGCCCTCTTCGCCCCTTTTAGAATTTCATCAATTTTTTTGACACCTTTTTCACCGATTAATTTAAGAACAGACGAACTTGGAAAGGGTGTTCCGTCAAATAATGACTCCGCAGTGTCGTTACTAGGGAGTAATGTATAAGTCTTTTCTTTAGCTTCGAAAGTGTTGGAATGTAATGTCATTATTTATAATTTAGACAATTGATTCTCTTATATCATAATTAAAGCGAAAGTCAACATGGGGATAAAAAAACACGATGGGGATATAATTAAGCTATTCTTTCTAATAGCTAAAAAAAGAGGACATCTTAAATTAGATACGAGCCATGAATTGACCGAAGGTGATTTTACTGTTTTTAGAGGAAGCTTACATGCGAAGGTTGAGAAGTTTCTTATTAAAGGGTATGGGAAAAACAACGTTATTTACAGAGAAAGGATTGATAAGGAAAAGAATGGATTGTGGAAAAAGTATTTTCAGGACAAAAGAAATGAATATAAGACAAGGGTAGGAAAATTCGAATTAGATAATTTAATTATAGGATGTGTCTCTTTTCTTAAAATGTATAATTCTTCTTTAAAACAGCTAGATCCAGACCATAAGCGTGCTATTGCATGGTATTTAGGGTTTCTGGATTATGATGATGTTGGAGTTGATTTGGGGGAAGGAGAGGGTTCTATTTTACGGAAAAAATATAAGGAACTATTTGAAGAGCCTATAGAAAATGAACCCCTTGGCGAATCAAGGAATGAGCAACAGCAAAAAGAAAGGATTGAAAAAGATGATGCGATAGCCTTTGAAAGAGGTGAAGGAGAAAAAGAGTTGAGGCGTGATAGTCCCATATCAAAGAAATTAGATAAAATAGATTCGGGGATTAATGAACTGAATAAAAAAGTTGAGACTATTTCAGAAAATAAAACAAATAATATTCCCAAAGAACTAACAGTTAATTTTCCAAAATTGAGGGCAGACCAGATAATTGGAAGGACTACCGATATTGAGGATTTGCGTAGAAGATTATTTGATAACAAACAAGTTGTCCTTGTTAATGGAATGGGTGGTATTGGAAAGACAACTGTTGGAGCAGTATATGCAACAGAGAATACCGATGCGTATAAGCATATTGTTTGGATAAGCCAACTTTCAGGTGATTTTGTAAATGATTTTATCAATACTCCGGGTTTATTGGAGAACTTCAATATTGCTAGAGAAGATAAAACGATAGAGCAACTGTATCATGAAACAATAATGGCTTTAAAAAGTATTGAAGATACACCCTGTTTAATGGTGATTGATAATGCTGATACCGGACTAGCGAAGTTTTATAACTCTTTGCCCAACCAACCAAATTGGCATATATTAGTTACATCAAGAGAAGAGATTCCGTATTTTGACCTAAAAGAATTGGGATTTCTCAGTGAAGAAGATGCCATTAAATTGTTTAAAAAAAATTATAAAAGAACTGATATAGCCGATGAGGATGTTAAAATAATTGTCAAAGAGATTGATTACCATACTCTGACTATTGAGATATTGGCAAAAACAGCAAATGATAGGAGGAAGTCTCTAAAATTCATTCTTAAAGCTATAGAAGATGATATAGAAGCAGATATAACAATAAGACATAGTACCGAAAAAATAGAACGAATTACATCATATCTTTGTTCTATATTCAAAATAAGTAAATTGAATAAAAATGAGAAATGGCTATTAGCTAATCTATCATGTTTACCGCCTGAATTTCAAAGCTATAAGGTGCTGAAAGAAATTATTCAGTCTGAAAAAGCGAAAGGAATTGATTTTGCAAAGCATTTATCAAATCTAACAAGTAAAGGATGGCTGTTGTATGATAAGACAAATGATAGCTATAAATTACACCGAATTTTAATAGATGTAATTAGTAAATCTTTAAATATTGAAATTGAAACTGTTCAATCGTTGCTTTCAAATATTACGTCTGAACTTTCTATTTACCAACTTAAAGATAATCCAATAGATAAATTTAAATGGATTCCTTATGGGAAATCTGTTCTAACGCAATTTATCACAAATACAGTTCCATCATTAGCTATACTTCAAAATAATTTGGCATTAGTACTTCGTAACCTTGGAGGGAAAAAGAACTTACTGGAAGCAAAAAAATGGTTAGAGAAAGCAATAGATTCAGCAGAGAACAATTTTGGGGAAACAGATTCTACAACGGCAACTCGTTATTCTAATTTGGCATTAGTACTTCAAGCTCTTGGAGGGAAAGAGAATTTACAGGAAGCGAAAAGATTGTTGGAGAAAGCAATAAATTCACCAGAGAACAATTTTGGAGAAGCACACCCTACAACGGCAGTTCGTCATTCCAATTTGGCATTAGTACTCAAAGACCTTGGGGGAAAAAATAATTTACAGGAAGCGAAAAGATTGTTGGAGAAGGCAATAGATTCTGATGAGAACAGTTTTGGGGAAGCACATCCTACAACGGCAACTCGTTATTCTAATTTGGCATTAGTACTTCAAGCTCTTGGAGGGAAAGAGAATTTACAGGAAGCGAAAAGATTGTTGGAGAAAGCAATAAATTCACCAGAGAACAATTTTGGAGAAGCACACCCTACAACGGCAGTTCGTCATTCCAATTTGGCATTAGTACTTCGAGACCTTGGGGGAAAAAACAATTTACAGGAAGCGAAAAGATTATTGGAGAAGGCAATAGATTCTGATGAGAATAATTTTGGGAAAGCACATGCTACAACGGCAACTCGTTATTCTAATTTGGCATTAGTACTTCGAGACCTTAGGGGAAAAAATAATTTACAGGAAGCGAAAAGATTGTTGGAGAAAGCAATAAATTCACTAGAGAACAATTTTGGAGAGGCACACCCTACAACGGCAGTTGGTTATACCAATTTGGCATTAGTACTTCGAGGTCTTGGGGAAAAAAATAATTTACAGGAAGCAAAAAGATTGTTGGAGAAAGCAATAAATTCACCAGAGAACAATTTTTGGGAAACACACCCTACAACGGCAATTCGTTATTCCAATTTGGCATTAGTACTTAAAGACCTTGGGGGGAAGAAGAACTTACAGGAAGCAAAAAGATTGTTGGAGAAAACAATAAATTCAGCAAAGAACAATTTTGAAGAAGCACATCCTACAACGGCAGTTCGTTATTCCAATTTGGCATTAGTACTTAAAGACCTTGGAGGAAAAGAGAACCTACGAGAAGCTACAGAATTATTAGAGAAAGCAAAGAATATAACTGTGCGAACGTTGGGAGTAGATCATCCCATTACAATTACAATAATCAACAATTTAGATGGTTTTGGAAAGTTATAAAAAGGATTCCTAAAAAAATATTCTGGAATGATATGCAAGACGATTTCCAATCGTCTCCAACAATAAGGCATAATCAAAGAACAATATGATCAAGTGTTAGCCGAACTTAAACGAGAAATTTTAAAAAAGGAACAAATATAATTTCCTTACCTTTACACCAAACGAAACAAATTTGCCTATAAAAAGTAAAAACGAAATAAAGACATATTAGATATTGCGTTGCAATTAGTTCATCTACAATAAAATCGCCAAATTTTAAGCAGAAGACTGAATTTAGTTTGCAGACGCACCTACATAGGGTGTGTTCTGTTTGCATGTTCGGTTCTTCGAGGTGTTTGGCGATACCTATTGTAGGCTGGAATTTGCAGAGGTTCACGCCCTTCTTTTTATTCATGCCTTTAGTACCTCAAGGTTGTAAATAACCGTAAGATGAAACTACAAGAAAATCGCCAAAAACTCAGTTTCTTAATTCTAATCATCGCAGTATTCATGCTGCCAATGAAAATTTCTGCACAGAAACAAAATTATCAAAACTGCATCTATGCCAAGAGATCGAACATCATTGATCCTGATACACTTAAGCCAAATTTCGACGAGTATAAAATTTTCTGGCACTTTGTTAAGTTAACGTACAAACAACTCAAAGAGCTAGAGCCCTTAGAAATTAAGGCGGAGTTTAAAAAAATAGGCATTACAACTAAGGAAAATGACAGATTCGTGGATGCTTATTCATTTTTTGATACAAGAGTTATCGGTCATAAGAAAAGTTGTGAGAACATCCAGCACTTTGATTTCTTGAAGCCTAAACAGTAATTGAAAATCTTTGAGTCTTCTGATATAATCATCAGATGCAGGAAATTAACAGATCTTCTCAAGCTGAATTGAAACCAGAAACTTTAGATAATAAAGTTTCTGGTTCTCTTGAAGAGAACCTTGCCAATACAAATTTGGAACACCTTAATTTTAAAGTAAAACGACGAAAAGAACAGCAAAAGGCTCATGAAAACATTGAAACTAGGGAGAGAGAAAATCTAGATATAGAACTTTTAAAATCTCTAGACTCTTTAGATCCTGAGTATGTTACTTTCGAAAATGTATCCGAATTTTTATCGAAGAAATTTCCAAATAATAGTAAAGCTTTTGAATTGTCGAAACAGTTTTTAACGAAGCAGACTTCTTTAGGATTGAATGTAAAAGAAAACAAACTTGGAAATTACTTGAATGAAAATCTAAAAATTGAATCAATACTTACCATTGAAGATCAAATTAAGAATTTCACAGAAACAATAAGAGCTGAAAAATCATCAGTTCAAGTATTACACATTCTTATTGAAAAATATGGAGCTATTGATTCCATTAGCACGCTTGTAGATCAATGGAAGAACTTCTTGAAATTGCACCAGTTCGCTGAAGATAAATCTCCTGCTGAAAAGAAAGTCATTCAGAGGATAATCTCTAACGCTGATTTTACTGCTGAAAATTCATTCGATATGGCATTGGCTGAGATTTCCGATAATACGGAGATTTCCAGTGATACAAAATTAGAAATTACGAAAAAGTTCGGAGGTGAAAATGTACACACGGTGAGTGAAATGGATTCTATGTTGAAAAATGTGGAGTCTCATAAAAAGGATATTGAAATAGCTATTAGCTCCAAAACGAAAGAAGTACAAAAAATTGAGGGCGAAATTGCAAATTTGGAAAAGCAAATTGAGGCGTTGGATTCTGATGACCCCAAGCGTAAAGAGCTTGAAGATAAGCTTGCAGATAAAAGCCGAATTTTAGAGCAGATCAAAACCGACATTAATTTTTTGAATGAGGAAAAGCCTCAAGAAGTCTCTTTCCCTCTACGTTCTGACTTTTCGGCAAAACTCAACTCTGATGGCAGTCGTTCCATTCGGATCGATAGTCAGGGTTTTGAAATTAAATTGCCTGATAATCGCATTTTTCAAGGGAGAAAAAACATGTTGGCTATCAATCTCGCTTTTAGCTACAGAGCTTTGCATTCCGTAGGAATGGAATCATTGTTCAGTCCTAAGCTTGCTAGTGGAGAAGTGCCTGATAAAAGGCAACGTATGTTTTCTGGTAAAATCCTTTCCACTCTTGGCTATCCTACCGACACCATTCTCTCCGATGGTCACATAAACCAGTTGAAAGATGATCTCAGCATGCTTAAGCAGAAAGGCAGCAACTCTACTGGAATGGAAGATGCTACTGCCTTAGGTATTTATGATATCTCTACTCAGGAAGTTAATATGAATCGGCTAACTCAATGCCTTTCCTTTATCAAACAGAACAGGGGAAAGGGGATCGGGTTTGAGGAGTTGAAATCTAAGCAGTGAGATACTCTTAAAAATTTGTAATGATATCTTGAAATTTTCTCTTGTATTTAGGGGAATCTAAAAATGATAATTTTCTTTCACCGTCTAATAATTCTAATTTAAATTGCTGATAAAATGATGTGTCTGGGTCGGATTCTTTTTTCTTTTGAGTATTGGCTAAATCAAAAAGATTTGTAATCGCTTTTGCGACAGCACGTCTTTCACCTGTTTTTATTTGAGGAATCCAGTTTTTATTCACAAGAGTATCGAATAATTCACAAAGTTCTTGCTGAGATCCTAGCCATTCAATTCTTCTTTGAGCATTTTCTATAAAAGTGATTTTGCTAGTTAATGTATTGGTATTAATTTGAGGATTCAATACTAATAATCGTTGTTCAATAAAATCAATGAGAATATTTGTTACTAAATCAGAAATTTCTTTAGTCATAACTACACCTTCAAGCACACTAAGTTGCTTGGTCTTATCTTTCAAAATACTTTGATAAAGTATCAGGAGGTTTTTCAGAATAATGGTTTCGTCATCAATTCCATGAAAGAAATGATATTCTTTAGTATTCTTAAGAATACTCTCATACTCGTATGTTAAATTATGAAGATACTCTTCAAGAAATTCACTTATTTCATATCGATTTTCATTACTTATTTTGGGATCATTTAATTGGGCTTTAGCTTTTTCAATTTTCTTTGAATATAATTCATTTTCATGTTCAGAAACCTCATAATAAAGATCAAATATTTTAATAATATTGATTGATATTTTTATTTCATCTGATGTGGATTCAACAATATATGGGAAAGATCTAAAGATTGCATCATACTTATTTGTAATTGATTCTTTTGAAAAATCAGCAATTCTACATTTCCGAAGTAATTTTACATCGTTAGTATAATCAGTGAGTTTTTGGTTTACAGTTTCGAGAGCATTTGAAAAATAATTATATTCTGTTATCATATCTTTTTTTCACAAAGTAATATCAAAGAAACTAATCTCGCAATTACACAATACTTACTGTAAGTGAAACGATATGTTTTGAATGCTGTAATCCCTGTATTAATTGAATATTCTAAACAAAGGTATTCCCAAGAAATTTTCATGAGCAAGAACAAGCCTACGGATTTTACTAAAAAATCTTCCTTTCGCTCATACTTCTCGAAAGAGTATTTTTAAATGAAATTTCTGGCACAGGAAAATGTTTAAGAAAAGGGGATGTTTACAATATCACAATGAATAACCCTACCAATGAACATCGGAGCGATAGCTACCCTCGTGAAGCTGTACTAACTCTAGATTAAATAATTACTAACACGAAATTGTTGATATCTTGTATGGAATTTTGGTTTATTATTGGATTGATAAAAACTACATTTAAGGATTAATTATGAAAATTTAGCCCTATGTATACAAATACTAAGAAAGATTCTTTGGTAGAAGAAAGCGTAATAAGCTCCCCATATGATAGAATTCCAATAGTAAACTACCAAATAAATAAGCTAGCTAAGCTTAGCGCAGAAGAGTTTAATGATAAAATTTACTCAATACAGTACCTTAGGTATCATAGAAATAAACTGCGATTTTCTTTATACCCTGAAAATGAGGATGAATTAAAGATTAATGGTGCGCTTTGGGAATATATAAATGGGGATCAAAATAGAATTAGTAAAGAAATAATTTATATCTACTTTAATATATATTTCCCAAAAGAACTTATTTGGTTACTTCAAAGTCATTCAAAACCTGCATTAAAGAAATTTCTTGTCACAATCAATGCTCTGAGATTGTTATATAACAATAACGAAATGATCATAATGGAGAATGAGATGTTACCAGAATATTACTACGATTCTCTTAAGTTGTTTAAAACTGAATTACAAGGACTTGTTTCAATGCGACATGAAATGAGAGCATGTGAGGAAATGAATGATGTAATATACTTTCGCAAAAAATTTGATAAACAATTAATAAAATTTCTTAACAAAAAAAGAATCCCTCCTTATATGTATCATTACCTTCCTGTGGCTAAAGATTTAAGATTTCCTATACATCATGAATATATTTCTAATAACAAGGCTATAAACCTAGAAGCTGGATATTTTACTGATAGGGATTGGGACAGAGTTATTTTGCAAGGAGATTACACAGATTCCCTGCAAACCGCAGAAGGTAAGGAACAAGTTCTCAATACTTTCATTTGTCAGTATCGAATGTTCCATAATCTTTAATTTATTATCCAGTAATCAACTTGTTGTAATCATCCAGAACCTCCTTGTCGAAGCAGTCGAGATATACTTCCGTGATTTCAAGATTGGAGTGTCCTAAGCCCTCACTAATGACTGCTATTGGCACTCCTGCTCTTTTACCAATGGTTGCCCAACTATGGCGTGAAACGTAAGATGTGAGGTTTTCTTCAATCTTGCAGAGTTTGGCAATTTCTTTGAGTTTTTTATTATATATCCTTCTCTTGTCTTCCATCTCCCTATATAGCTGAGTAGGATTACCAGTTTTTTTGATGATTGGAAAGATATAATCATCATCTTCCTTATCATCGATATATTGGTCGAGTATCTCCCACATACGTTCAGTTATTAGCATGTTGTAGATTTTCTTCGTCTTATTCCTCTTATATTCTAAACGACTATTTGTAATATTGCTTATCTTCAAAAATGCCATATCAATGAAGTTCATACCCATACCATAGAAAGAGAATAGAAAATAATTTTTAGCATGCCAAACACGTTGTCCATATGGAAGTTCAACCGTTTCAATTTTCTGAATAACTTCTTTTCTAACAGCACGTTTTTTGGTTTTCTCTCTTTTTATCGAATAATTATCGAACGGATAGAATTCTCGTTTGACGTTTCCTTCTTTAATCGCCCGATTGTATATCGCTCGAAGATTTCTCATATAAACGCCAAGTGAATTGATAGAATTGCCTTTGCTAAGGTGAAAGGTTTCGAAGCCTTTTAAGAAGGTGTAATCAATTTGCTCAAACTTGATATCAGCGCCCCTCTTGAAGCGTTTCACCGCACGTAGCATATCTGTCATTGAACTGGCGTAACTCACTCTATTTGCCTCTTTGAATTCTTCAATGACTTTATCTGTGTATTTATAGAAAGTGAATTTACTACTCTTGTTTTCGATACGCTCTTTGATTTGTTTTACTGTCATTCTTAGAATCTCACCAGAGTCTTGTAATTGAGTGACAATATCAATGGCTTTGGCTTGTTGTTTGCGGAAGTAGTTATTTAGGCGACCAACATTTTCAGTACCTTCATAGGAGTTTTTAATTCGGGAAAACTTATTGTCCCAGTCATTTTCAAGAACGTAATAGCTTAATGCTATGGAGATTGTGCTCCTGCTATTGTGAGTAATGCGCATTACAAGAGGATAGGTTTTGTCCTTTTTAGAGCGTCTTTTGTCTAATGAGATCTTTACCGTAGTTGCCATAAGTGTCTTGTTTACAGAATGAAGAAAAATAAAATTTGCACGCTATTTGCACGCAAAGTATGAATTATTCTGATTCAATAAATGTTTACGGAAACGCTAATAGGCTGACTAATAGACATATTAATTTGTAAGGAATTGTATGAGCTCTCTATTTTGCCTACTCATAATCAGGGGGTCCATGGTTCAAGCCCATGTGGGCCCACCCCCAAGAAAAGCAGTTACACTATGTGTAG
>JADGEF010000223.1 GCA_016744515.1 Marinifilaceae bacterium
CGGACTAAATTTTTATGGTATTTACTAAAATAAAACTTCAACTATGGAGAATCAATCTAAGGAAATTATATAAAATGCTAGTTTTCTTAGAGACACTAAGTATAGCCAAATAATCTCGTGAAGGTTGAAGTACCGATTGTGGCTGTCCCATATAGGGCATAAATACATATAGAATGATTAAAAGAAGAGCCAAAGCTATACCCATAAAGGCATTGGCCATAATACCATTCTTAATCTACGAGCCCACGGAGGCATTATCTTTTTCGCCCCAACTTTTACCAATTAGTGGCGTTAAGGCAAATGAATAACCCATACCGAATATTAAAACCAGAGTGAATAAGGTGTTTGTAAACGATGCGGCAGCCAAAGGACCAGTGCCCAATTGACCGATCATTATATTATCAATTAATCCTACTGTAATTTGTCCTGCCTGTGCAATAATCACAGGAATACTAAGTGAAAGTGTTTTTTTGTATTCACCTGCGTGTTGTTCCCAAAGTCTCATCATGAGTTGAAAATTTACAGCCATATCACAATAAAGCACCTCAATGTAATGCAGCAATTGTGCGCACAAAATTGCGGTATTTCATTATTGAAATACTGATGTTATTAATAAAAAAATGGTGTGAAACGAGACCTTATCCTCCGGCTTACATCTTCTGTTTTGTACTCTTTTCGAAACTGGCGTTTCGGATTTCAAGGTGTGAAATGTTGCAAAACAAAAACTCGATGTAAGTGAGTCGTTAATTCTATACTTAAGACCGCAAAGGTAATATTTTTTGACTTTTTTCAAAATAAAAAAAGAGTCTACTTTTAAGGTAGACTCTTCAATGTATTATAACAAGCCAAGTTGTTTGACTCTTTTTAAATCTTCAGGTGTAATACCTATCTATTCGTGTTTTGTGATGTTTGCTTGGATGATGTATTCCTTTTTAATTTTGGAATTAGCATTGGTATAGATAACCAGTTTAGTAGTTGTTCTAAGGTCTGTTAAGCTATTGTGATTATTTTTGTTGATATATATCCAGTTTTCTGGTTGTTATTAGTCGTTTATGTCAAAAATTAATATTTTGATTGTTTCTGAAAAGACAACTGGTTATTATTCGTTATTTACTTAGAGATTTTCTATATTGTAGAATATTATCCAGATAAATGGTTATGGAAAAAGAAAAACTAGGGAAAACAATAAGAGCAAGAAGGAAAGTTTTAAACTTAACGATTGGTCAATTAGCAGATTATACTGGCTTGTCTAGGACAACTATTTCGGATATTGAGCTAGGGAAAATACATTCAAGATTGGATGTAATAAGTGAAATATTAAGCTTTCTTAATTTAGAAATGAAAATTGAAGTAAAACAGGTCAAATGAAATTGGAGGTTATATATAAAGGTAAACAGAAAGCTGGTGAATTATGGAGAGATGATAAAGGGTATCATTTTATTTATGAAGATGCCTTTATAAATGACGATACTACTAGACCAATTTCTGTTAATATGCCTAAAAGTCAAAAAAAATATCATTCTAAAGACCTGTTTCATTATTTTCAATCAATATTAAGTGAAGGAGAGAATAGAAAGAAGATATGTAAAGCTTTAGGGATTGATGTTAGTGATGATTGGGGATTATTAGTGTATACGTGTAGTGAAGATACAATAGGAGCAATAACAGTAAAGAAAAATGATAAATAATGGAATATTGCTTTGGTTGTTTAAAAGATGACGTAGAGGGGTTTTGTTCCTCTTGTGAAAAAAGATTGTTTGATAGATCTAAAATAAATCCTCAATTTAAGTTTAATTGGGAGGATATTTCAAAAGTAATTGATGGTTACCCTGCAGGATTTAGCATATCAGGGGTACAAACCAAGGGATTCATTGGAAAAATAACAGGAACCGAATTGTCATCAAACCTTAATCATGATGAAAACTCAATATATATAATAAAGCCACTGCTTTCAAGGTTTGATTTACCATCAGATTCACCAGCCAATGAGCATGTAACTATGCAAATGGCGAAACAATTATATGGTATAAGGATTGCGGAATGTTGTTTCATGAGATTTGCCAATGGAACTCCTGCATACGTAACAAGAAGGTTTGACTATAACAAAGATGAAGAAAAGCTAAGTCAAGAAGATTTTGCCTCAATTCTGCAAGCGAAGAAAGACGATAATGGGGGATATAAATATTTTGCTAAAACTTATGAAGATTTTGGAGATATTCTTTCTCCTCTAAATAAGATTGAGTTTATTAGAATTCTTATTTTTAATTTTCTAGTAGGGAATGGGGATGCGCACCTAAAGAATTTTTCATTATTAGAAACATCTGATGGTGATATGCAGCTTTCGCCTTCATATGATTTGATGAATACGAAAATACATGTCAATGATTCTCCTATCGCATTAAACCTTTTCAGAGAACTTGAGAGAACAAGTTTGCCTAGAGGTAAAACATACACTTATACAATCAATGATTTTATCGAATTGGGTAAAAGGTTTGGTATAAGAAGTAGATTACTTGAGAACATTGTAGTAGAATTTGAAGGGACAAAGGATGAAATGACAGGAATGATAAACAAATCATTTCTTTCAGCTAAAGCAAAAAAAAAATATACGGAAATAGTTGACAAGAATTTTGACCAACTTTTCTCAAATTAAGGACCCGTTAAATAAAAAAGACAGTAAGGTTATATGCTGCCCCTCTAAAAAAGTATTTTTTATAAATTAGAGACCCCGTCCTGAAAAGTGTGTAAATGGATTGAGTAAGTTCTGAATTCTGTTTATAACAAGCCAAGTTGTTTTACGCGTTCCAAATCTTCAGGAGTATCGATACCTATCGATTCGTGTTTTGTGATATCTGTTTTAATCACATATTCGTTTTCTAACCAT
>JADGEF010000120.1 GCA_016744515.1 Marinifilaceae bacterium
AAAGCTTAATCTACCTGATGATGTTGGATACAAAGCTCAATAAATTATAATAGCTGTTATAATTGCCACTGGATACATGCAAAGCATTATAATTATAAGAATACCAATATAACGATAGTATGCTTTCAAGCTCTGGAAAGCATGTCTCATAATGTCCTGATCATTCTGTTTTAAGGCTCGTTTTGTACAATGTGCAAAACGATAGAGAAAATTTGATGGGAAGTAAACCAATGCTGCCATAAATAAGAAAAAGAATGTAATTCCAATAACAGGAAGATCATGCTTGAAATGCGCTTCAATTTTATGAGCAACCAATGGAAATACGATAGTATATAGCAATAGGAAGCCAAATTTTATAAAACCTAAAATGGACATGAATTTCCCCCACATAGCAATCTCCTTAAGGTAGCTCTTTGATTGTTCATCTATACAGAGTTCTTTAAAATCAGCAGTATCATTCATAACTTTAGTTTTGAATCCACTCTATAAGTTACGAATATTTTGAGGATTAAGCTATAATCTTAGATTACTAAGAGACTGACGCCAGCTTTTTCAATTTGATTTTGAACCTTTAGCATTTCTTCATAGGTAGGTTCATTTAGAGAGGCATACTTCTCTCTAATACCATGTTTTCTCATCTTTATAAGAATCTTTGTAACATCGGGAGATAGTTCACACATTAGATCTGCAATCTGGCTAATTTCATCTTTGCTATTGTTATAATCAGGAACAAGAACAAAACGTAATTCTTTGAGTTTGCCTTCTGCGTTAAGATAATGAATAGAGTCTAGGATTTTTTCGTTGCTAAATCTTTGGTCAGAATTTCTTTTTTAAATCACCAGCATAACTGATTAATCCAGCATTTTGATTGGTGTCATTCAGCCATTCGTTAATGTCTCCAGACTTCTCGATTTTATCCTTCTCTTTCTCTAATTCATCTTCTGAATAAGAATACATCATGTCAGCAGATATCACATGATCCATTTTTTGAATTTTTTTGAGCTTCCCAATTTCTTCACTTACATCTTCCCCCTCAATAGTCACTATAATCTTTGTTTCGTCGTGCATGAAATAATCACAAACCTCACAAGATTTAAGCATCTCAACTGTTGATTCGCAATATTTAGGTAAAACTCGGACGACTATACTTGAAATATTCATTTACTTTTAGTTTAAAATTCTCTTAATTGCAGGTTTTATTTTGAATTAAAGAATTCTTAATTCCTCAATTGATCCCTTCGTTTACTTTCTCCTTCAAATCAGATTCTTTAATTCCAAACGTTTCGCGGAATTCACGAGTAAACAAGTTCTCAATATTGATAGTTACATTAGCTTGAGGAACGTGACATTGAGAACAGTTAAAATAAGCATTATTCAATACATCCATCTTTTCTACAAAGACCTTAGAATTGTTATAGGTTGAATATTTTCCATTTTCTTCCTTTAGCCCAGGACGCCAGGATTGAAAATGGGTTTTTGATATCTCGCGTGCTCCAGATTCTTCAACCTTATCAGGCATATGGCAGCTTAAACAAATATTATTATCCATTTTAATGGGGAAGAAACCAGATGTAGTGTGCGGAATCATAGGCGGTGCATTCTCAAAAGCACGTTCTATAGTATTTCCAGCTGCTGGTCTATCTACGTTAAAATCAGCTTTCATTTTAAAATTGGTTTCATCTGAATCCAAATCTGCATCAATAAAACCTAGTTTGTCTTCATCAATTTTAGTCTCTTTGGGCTGCGAGCAAGCCACAACAAAAAATAGAGTAATCAGAGCTAAATATTTCATATGTTCTATTTTAAATGTCATTTTTAGTTTTATTATTAGGTTACTTTTTTAAGTCAAACTTTAAGGCATATTTGAGTGCATTATCATCGCAAACTTCTATGCAACGACCACAATTCGTGCACGCTCCAGAGCGAATAAAATCACTCTCTTTACCAACTATCGATAAGACTTGCTCTTCAATACAAACATCGAAACAAGCCATGCAGTTGGTACAGTTATTATGGTTGTGTTTTACTTTGATAATTGCTTGTTTTCCAAAGACTGAATAAAAAGCCCCAAGAGGGCAAATATGCCCACACCAGCCTGCTTTCAGAATAAATAGATCTACTAAGAATACTAAAGCAACAATAGCTAAACCAGATCCTGATCCAAAGACTATTGCTCTATGTAACATCGAAATTGGGCTAATGACTTCAAATGCAGCCATCCCAAATACAACGGAAACGAGTAAACTTAGTCCGAGAATATAAAATCTGATACTTCGAGATATATTGATTTTATTTTCAGTCTCGATCTTAAATGTTCTTCGAAGGCGGAAAGCTAGATCTGTAACGATATTCATTGGGCAAACCCATGAGCAAAACATTCGTCCGCCAATAATCACATAAATTAGAAAGACTATTAATGCTCCAAAGAGAACCGAACTTGAAGCTAAAAATCCCGCTGCAACTATTTGCATTACAGCATATGGATCACTCAGGTTAAGAACATCGGCTATAATTGCAGAGCTGTAATTACCTCTAACTATTTCCCAACCGAAGTAATTCCCTCCTACAAAAAGTAAAAGGATGCTGAGTTGAACAATTCGTCTCGGTATTAAATATTGATATTTTCTCATTCAGATTAGCTTATAAACGTATTCTTAAAATGTTTAACCACAAATTTCTCTCGATGCACATCAGATCATTATTCTATCTGGACGAAGTCTTAGTAAAGGCTGATATCTCCATCTCAACACATCCTCAGATCGTTTAATCTTCTATCAAATCATCATCATTTAAATAATCAATGGCTGATTCTATATCTTTTTCATCATCTGCACTTTTGATATTTTCCTTAATTCGATCTTCATCCGATTTATCCCAACTCTTAATATAATGATCGCCAACTTCACCCGTTGATTTGTCGATTGGTAAAACAAAAATGGCTGCCTTTTCAACGATACAGACTTGTTCACATACACCACAACCTGTACAAAAATTGCTATGAACGACAGGTAGAAGTTTAGCATGTTTACCCGTAACAGTATTTTCTTCGTATTTAAGTGTAATTGCTTTATCGATAAGCGGACAAGCTCTGTAGCAAGCCTCACATTGTATTCCCCAATAAGCTACACATGATTCTTGATGAATAACTGCTAAGCCCATTTTCGTATTGTTAATATTAGGCTTTTCTGCTTCTTTAGTCAAGAGTTTTAAGTCTAAAGCTCCTGATGGACAAGAATCGGTACAAGGCATATCGGTACACAAGTAACACGGAATTGTACGCGGCTCAAAATAGGGTGTGCCATTGGCAATCCCATCTCCAGGTTGCGCCAACTTAAGCGTATCGTATGGACAAGCTTCAACACATTGTCCGCATTTGATGCAAGCTTTAAGAAAATCTTTTTCTTTCAAAGCTCCAGGAGGACGGAGTACATAATCAGACTTAGAGTTGGCCTTTATGGAACTTCCCCATATCAAACCTCCTCCGCCTAAAAAGACAGCACCTTCAAACATTCTTTGAATTACCTTTCTTCTTGTTGCCATAGATCTCATTTGAATTATAAATTATGAATTCAGAATTATGAAATGAAAGGAATTTATAACTCATAATTCCTAACTCATCATTCATTTAGGCTTTCGTTATTTTAATAGCACACTTTTTAAAGTCTGTTTCTTTAGAAATAGGACAGGTAGCATCCAAGCAAAGCTTATTGATGAATACCTTCTCGTCGAACCATGGTACATAAACTAAGCCTTGTGGTACACGATTCCTACCTCTTGTTTCAATATGAGCTTTAACTCGTCCACGACGTGATTCTACCCAAACCAGATCACCTTCAACAAAGCCTTGTTTAGAAGCATCTTTCGGATGCATATAGCATAAAGCTTCAGGAACAGCTCGGTAAAGTTCAGGAACTCTCATTGTCATAGTTCCAGAATGCCAGTGCTCAAGTACTCGACCTGTACATAGCCAGAATGGATATTCTTTATTTGGAACTTCAGGAGCTTCCATATAGGGGCGGAAGAATATTTTAGCCTTATTCTTAAGGTCAACCTTAGGTTTCGACATATCAGGTTTTGATAGTGAACCTTGAGGCATGTTCTTAAGTGCTTTTCCGTAGAAAGCGAAAGGACCAACATCTGCTTTTTTAGCGTAAACATCGTATTCAGAATTGAAACGCCAAAGTGTTTCTTTTCCATCTACAACTGGCCACTTTAATCCACGACATTTGTGGTAAGCATCGAATGGAGCCAAGTCGTGAGCATGACCTAAACCAAACTCGCGATACTCTTCCCAGAAATATTTTTGAAGGAAAAAGCCATATCCTTCGAAAGGCTTGCCTTGTCCATCTTCAACTTTACGTTTATCACCCTCTGCTTCTGTGTTTAATCTGCCTTCACCAATAGGATCTGGCCATGCAAATTTCTTAGCATGCTCGTTAGCAAATAAGACATCGAAAAGCGTATCATCTGGAGAATATCCCATTGCCTTAGCACCTTCCATTACATCAGGTAAGCCACCTTCCAAGCCAGGTATTTTTTGTTCTCCCCAAACTTCACTCAACTTAAATCGTTTGGCAAGTTCGGTAAATTGCCAGATATCAGGCATTGAATCTCCAACAGGCGTAACTTGTTGAATCCAGTGTTGTGTTCGTCGCTCAGCATTACCGTAAGCTCCCCACTTCTCGTAAATCATCGACGAAGGAAGAATCAAGTCGGAAACCTTAGCTGAAATTCCTGGGTAAGCATCAGAACAAACGATGAAATTATCCATTGTTCGAGCTGCCTTAATCCAGTGATTGGCATTTGCCGAATTCTGATATGGATTACATACAGTAATCCATGCAAATTTAATCTTCCCATCCTCTATGTCTCTGTGAATTTTCATCACATGACTTCCTACCTTAGGATTCAAAGTTCCTGCTGGTATCTTCCATATTTTCTCAGAGAAATCGCGATGTTTCGGATTTGCCACCAATAAATCGGCTGGCAAACGATGCGCAAATGTTCCTACTTCACGTGCAGTTCCACATGCCGATGGTTGTCCCGTTAAACTAAAAGCTCCACTACCAGGTTTCGATTGTTTGCCTAATAATAAATGCACCATATAGGCCTGTTCGTTTACCCAAGTGCCACGCGTATGCTGATTAAAGCCCATGGTCCAATAAGAACAAATCTTTCTGCCCTTTTCAATATATAGATCAGCTAATGCCTTCAGCTTCTTCTTGAAATCTTCAATAGATTCATCAGGATCACCTTTCGCTATATTGGCAACAAAATCTAAATCATAGGGTTTAAGTGCTTTCTTAAAATCTTCGTAACCTATAATCCAATGGTTCTTTGCTTTAGCACGATGTGTCATTTCCATCACATCACCTTCTTTGTATCCTAAATAAGCAAGTGATTTTCCTTCATCACCCGTTAGTTTTTTAGCTACCTCGTTACGTACGGTTTCTTTTTCCTTATCGGTAAATTTTGGATGATCAGGCTTACGCATACCGTAACCGATATCAACAAAACCTGTCGCAAATACAGTATATTTTTTTACAAACTCCCAGTCGATTGATTCCGGTTGGTTGTAAACAATTTCATTAGCGATATAGTTCCAAATAGCAAGATCGGTATTGGGTTTAAACACAATTTCGATATCAGCTAAATCAGAAGTTCTATTGGTATAAGTTGTCAGGTTAACAATCTGAGTTTTTTCAGGATGGCTCAATTTATTTGCCGTGATACGAGACCAAAGAATTGGGTGCATCTCTGCCATGTTTGCTCCCCAAGTAACAACGGTATCTGTTATCTCCATATCGTCGTAGTTTCCTGCAGGCTCATCAATACCAAAGGTTTGAATAAATCCGGCTACAGCCGAAGCCATACAGTGACGAGCATTAGGGTCGATATTGTTTGAACGGAAACCTGCCTTCATCAGCTTCGTCGCAGCATAGCCTTCCATAATCGTATGCTGGCCAGAACCAAAAATCGCTATTCCTGTTGGTCCTAATTCCTTCATGGTGGCTTTCATTCGTGTTTCCATTTCGTCGAAAGCACGTTTCCAGCTTACTGTTTTAAATTTACCCTGCTTAGAGAAATTCCCATTCTCATCAACTCTTAGCAATGGTTTTTTCAGACGGTCGGCGCCGTACATTATTTTAGCATTAAAGTAGCCTTTAATACAATTCAGACCACGATTAACTGGAGCTAACGGATCGCCTTTTACGGCAAGTATTTTATCATCTTTTGTGGCAATCATGATACCACAACCTGTTCCACAAAAACGACAAACGGCCTTGTCCCATTTCCATCCCTTTTCGGCTTCACGAGCTTCTGCTTTTAAAGTTTCGGGGATAGCAACGCCAACAGCTGTAGCAGCAGCAAGGGCTGCTGAACTCTTCAGGAAATCACGCCTAGCTAGTTTCATATATATAAGGTTAAAATATTCAAGGATAAAGTAATTATAAGGGTAATCCCGATTCTCGGGACCAGCAAAGCTGGAGGGATAAAGGCGTCGCACTGAGCGTAGCCGAAGTGTTAAAGTGAAAAAGGATAGAACTTAGAGTGATTGTATTCTTACTTCACACAATATTCATCTCCACATCACATTTCGACTCCGCTCAATGCAGGTCTTCGCGGCCAGCTTTTTTAATATTGTAAAAGCCAATTACAATGAAGAATAGGATGGTCCATACACCAAAAATGGTAATGAAGAAACTCGTTTTCAACCAGATTGGCGCCATTTCATCAGTACTCCAAATATGACGACCTTCTATAGCAGATTTATGAATGGTTGGCTGTACCATTTTCATTTTCTGATTCAGCTTTGCTAATCCATAACCTTTAGATGCTTTTACCATGATATGCAATTTCCCTTCTGCATCACCAGGAAGTTGAGGATCAATATCTAGATAAGCAATACCCAATTCGTTAGTTTGAGTTTTACCTAATAGAAATTTTCCAAACATGCCCTTTACAAAAGCTGAAACATCAACCTCTGCTTGAGGAATCTCTTTAGAGAATACCTTTACAACCAATTTGTCTACATTCTCGTCAAAGTCTAACTTTAACTTGTACTCAGGAATTATAATACCTCCTAAATCAGGAATAGGCTGTTTGTAGTTTTTATTAAAACTACGGATGTAAGCAACGATGTTCCAGGTTTCGTCGTCAGCAAATACATCTTCGAACTTAGGCATGCTACCTCGTCCTTTTTTAATTTTATAAAATATGGTACCATCCTTTTGCTCTTGAAACTGATCCGAGGCCAAATCGCCTGGTGAGGGTGCCATCGGCATGTAGTCATCTTGCCCAGGAGTTCCATGACAGGATGTACAGGAATTCTCGTAAGCTATACTTCCTTCTAAAATCATGTCATCGTCGAACATGATAAAACTGACATTTTCTTGCTCCTTCTCAGGAATCTCCCAATCGCTCTGAGCATTCGCATTTGCCACAGCTAAAAAGCAAAGGCATATCAGAATAATCGACTTGTAGTATTTATAGTAGTTCATCATGCTAGTTCTTATTGTGGTGAATGTCTTCTTTTATCTCCCAAATAGGAATTACGGGGAATAGTTTGGCTAATACGGACATAATAATCAGTACCAAAATAAATGAGCCTGCAGTAATTGCTATTTCAGGAATAGTTGGCATGTAATGTGTCCATTTTTCAGGTACGTTTTGAATAGGATAGTAAGGAGCCAATTGAGTAGGAACTACAATTAAAACACGCTTAAACCATGCACCTGTCAAAATCACAATAGAGATGAGCATTAGTGGTAAGGGGCTTCTCATTGGTCTGAAAAGAATTAATAGAAATGGAATAATCAGTCCACCTAACTGAACCATCCAAAACATGATAGATTCGTGTCCTGATAACATTTCTTGTACGTGCTTGGCATCTGCCGTATTGGTCTTATATGCAGGTACAATAATCTCGTTAATGTTGAAATAGACGTAAACTAATGCCACTAGAACAAGTAATCGTCCCATTCTATCGAAATGATCGATCGTAATATACTTCTCTAGTTTGTAATTCTTTCGGAAGAAATACATGGTAATGATAACTGCAGCACAACCTGCTACAAAGGCACCAGATACAAAGTAAGGTCCGAATATAGGCGAATCCCAACCTGAACGAAGAGTCATCGCAAATAACCAAGATGTTACCGTATGGATCGAAAGGGCAATTGGAATAATTAGAACAAGTAGAATACGAGTATAGTTATGCATGAGCTTAAACTGCTTTGCTTTTCCTTTCCAACCCAAGGCTAGAATCTTATACATCTTATGTTGCCACTTAGGTACATTTTTCAGCTTATCTCTACAGATTGCAATATCCGGAAGTAAGGGGATGTATAGTAATAGAATACTGATGGCAACATAGGTAACAACAACAGCAATATCCCAAACAATAGGAGACTGAACTCTACCGTGCATAAACACATTTAATAGGCGATCGGGACGACCCATATCGGTAATGATAATAAGACCAGCTACCATGGCAAAGGCAACAGCTACAAGTTCGGCAATTCGAGCTAGTGGTTTTACCCAACTCACATTCATTAGGCCAAGAACCGATGATATGAGCATCCCAATTAAACTGGTTGCCACAAAAAAGACGAAGTTGGAGATATAAATACCCCAAGAAACGTAGTCGTTAAGACCGGTTACACCTAGTCCATGTTCAATTTGTTGATAATAATAATACAAGCATATTATTAGGGAGACAGCTAGGAAAGCCAACCATAGCTTAAATTTATTTCCCCAATTTATATTTTTTAAAAGATCCTGATCGATTTGTTCATCAGTCAGAATTTCTTTTGATAGGGTATCGTTCATAAGTCAATAGGTGCTAGTAAATTGTCAATAGTTTTTTTGAAAAGTGTACCGTTTATGTCTTAACCTTTATTCTGACGAGGAGGCAAGTAGTAAACGCTAGGTTTTGTTCCAAGTTCAGGCATTAGGGTATAAGCCGCATTCTCTTGAAGAAGTTTACTTAATCTTACGGTCATTTTAGTTGTTCCATTGGTTACCAAATCTTCGTTGGAATCACCAAAATAATAAACCCCATTAGGACAAGCTGAAACACAATAAGGTAGTTTCCCTTCTCGTAATCGATCTGCAGAAAAAGCACATTTGGTAACGGTTCCTTTTTTCTGAGGAACATTCAGTTCCATATTGTAAGTTACTTCGGCAAATTTTTCAGCATCCTTAGGTTCAGTCCAATTGAAGGTACGTGCAGAATATGGGCAAGCAGCTACACAGAAACGACAACCAATACAACGCTCGTTGTCTATTAATACGATACCATCCTGACGTTTAAATGTTGCATCAACAGGACAAACTGAAACACAAGGAGGATTGTCGCAATGCTGACAAGTTTTAGGCATATAATAACTCGTTTTGCGAACAGGATCGTTCATTTCGAGTACATTAATATGATGCATTTCAGGCTTCAATTGATGGGCACTTTGACAAGCAGTCATACACTTTCGAGCATTCTTGCATTTTGCTAAATCAACCACCATTACAAACTTCTTTCCAGGGATACCTTCACGACCTCTGTCTTGCAGATAATCTAGATCTTTAATATTGTCGCTAGGTTTTAAATTAGCCACATCAACCTCGACCAATTGATTGTCTTGTGTGAGAACTTTCACCTTTTTGCCAGATGCTGAATCTTTTGGATCAGAACAGCCTTGAAGTAGCAATGCGGATCCGCCTACAGCACTTACACCTGCGAGACCTAAATTTTGCAGGAATTTTCTTCTGGACTTGTCGTTTTTATTAGCCTTGCTCATATATCTATGCTTAATCGTTATTATCAATTGAATACTAAATATATAAAAACTAGGCTTCTATGTGTGGGATTATGTTCTGTTTGGAAAGTGTGTTAACGGATGTTAAATTCATATATCAACTTCTAACTATTGAGGTTCAGTCGTTTGTGAGTAATAAAAGATAAAAAGATAATTTCATCGGAATATGCTGTTTGTATTTAGAATAAATACACCTAAGCTTATTGCTTGATAAATGAAAGATCAATTACTTTCCTATTTGAAGTATAGATTTATATTATTTTAAAGTTAACTCGTATTTGATTGGTTTATAAAAACATGACTTAGGTATTAAGTTCATTAAAAACGCCAGAATACCTCTTTTTTAGCTTGTTTTGAAAATTAAACTATATAAATAAGATTGAGATGTAGGAAAAGTTATGGTCATTGAACTTAGTTTTGTACTTTCGCAGCCTACAATCAATTTTTAATAAAAAATAAAAAGAATTATGAAGAATTTGAAGACGCTATTTTTACTTTTGGTATTTGCAACAGTATTTATTAGTTGTGACAATAATGATGAATTGATAGTTAATCCTAAATCTAAATTTGATGCAGAAATTCTTGTTACTAGTGATGGTGTTGATAATAAATTAGCTGAATCTATTGACATAACAAATAAGCACGATCTTAAAGTTAGAGTAACATATAAATCTACTGATGAAACAATGCGTCGTTTATACATTACTGTTGATACTCTAGGTAGAGGAGCAGTTCCTTTCAAGCTTATATTAAAAGATGGAACCAAAGTTGATTTAAAGGGTGACGGATCTATTGATTTGGAATCGAAATACAAAAAAGGATTCGATTTTGAGTTCGATATTAAAGCACCTAATAATATTACCGACGGTACTGTTGTTTATAAGTTCTGGACCACAAGTGGCAAAGGTGATTTTAGAGATGATACAAAAAGGAAAAAACTTAAGGTAAGTACGATTACTTTGAATTATGGTAATGCAACTACTGCTGCTCAAATGAAATCATTTACAGCAAAATTACTTGCAGCTCCTTTAGCTGATGCGACTTCAAAAACTTTTATTTCTTTATTTGATGGTAAGGTTTATAAAATTAGTGAAGGAGCTGAGTATGCTGCATTTTGGGATTTCGGTTTCTTTTATGGTAAAACCTACGAAGCTAGCTTATGCTCTGTGTCAGATTACCCTGAAGTGTTTACAGCAGGCGTTTTTCCTGTTCTTGAAGACGGAGATGTATTTAATGTTGTAAAGTTTAAATTATCTGAAGTAACAGTGTCAGAATTTACTGCAATTGTGGAGTCAAATGAACTTGATTTTATTGATGCATCTAGCATTAAAGATACAAGAATAAAGCACTTGGAAGTTGGAAATGTTATTGAGTTTGTTAATAATTACAATAAAAAAGGCTTGATTAGAGTTCTTGAAATTAACCCATCAGCAGGAACTAAAGGTTATATCAAAATTGATGTTAAAATGCAAGCGTAATTACGCACTTGTAAACCTATAATGATAAGAGGATGCCAAATTTTTTTGGTATCCTTTTGCGTATAAAGATCTCCTTCAATTTTTAGGTCTGCCCAAATATGTTGATACATATACTCACGATAAACACAGGCTTGTCCTTGTGCTATCAGACATCTTACAGTTTTTTCTTATCGAAAGCTCTACTTGATCTTTTAATATCGGAGTGAAACACTGTTGCTTTGACTTGTTAGAAAGGTGGTTAAGGTGTTTTTGATGAGATAATTCATATCTGTATTCTCCATTGTGGAGATCACAGATATGAATCAATTCTCTACTTAGGGTTATTCATACACATTTACACTTGAGATACCAGAATATCCCTTATTTACACTCTTGCAAGTAATTTTTATATACCGAGCGTTCGCTGGTTTCATTCGGATATAGTTAATTATAGGGCTTTCCACAGAACCTTTATCATTAAAAGTTTCTTCCGTTCCAAGTATCTCCCAATTTTCATTATCCTTACTAAGCTCAATTGTGGCTTGTCCCACTTCGGCATAAGAAGCATACATTCCGAAATAAGGAGCAATAGAAATGCCCTTTATTTCTTTTTCGCTTTTCATGTCAATTGTAATAGATTTTCCAGCAGAACTAAACCAACCGCTAGTTACATCATCATTTAAAACACCTTCTAATACTGATCCATACATTGGAACACCTTCAATAGTCCAGTCTGTACGATCTAATGGTGCTGTTTCAATTGGTTCTTTAGATACTTCTATTGATTTTACACTGTAATTTACATGTAAATAGACCACATTCATATTTGAACTGCTTATGATACCATTAGCACCATCAACCGAATTGATACAAATAGGTACCATATAATCGCCTACTTCTTTAAGCTCATTTAGGTTTACTAACTTTAGCTTAATAGAATCGGACGAAATCATTTTTGAATCCGATATCACTACTGACTTATTTATAAATTCATAATGATTAGCAAGTAATGGTTTAAAAGTAGTTTCATTAGTTTCATTATATAATCTCACTAATGAAGTATCAACATTAAACGTAACAGTTATATCATTAGATACGGGTTGAGTAGCTCTTATGAGAAAAGCACAAGTTTCTATTGATGAAGTGATTTTATTACTCACCAAACTATTTATAACTGCACATTTAGTGTTATTAACGGGACTTATTTGCGTATTCACAAATATTTTTATATCCAAATCATTCGTAATATCATCATCATTATCGCATGAACTTAATGTTCCTAAAACAGCAATAATAAGTAAGCAAATTCGAATGTTACTTTTTAGTATATATTTCATTCTAATATCATTTAACATTATTGTTCATCAGATCTAACTCCATGTAGCCATTCAATTCCTGCATTTTTACTTCCAGCAGTTACGTTATATTTCTCTGCCGAATCTTTAAACACATCTCCTACACCTTCATTAAGTTTAAGATAAATAGCTAGTCCATCAGTTTTTGAATTAAC
>JADGEF010000121.1:0-8806 GCA_016744515.1 Marinifilaceae bacterium
AGGAATAGAACAGAGTTTCTTGTTCCTACCTTTTCAGCCTTAATTCTCTTAATTTGTTCTTTTCTAAACTTTTTAATCGATTTCAATAAGCCTTCTTGTTCTTCCAGAACTGAGTCAATATTCTCTGACAGATAATTTCTATCATTAATAATCGCATTGATATGAGTGAAAAACTCAGAAAGCTTAGCTTGAATCACATTTAGCTCTTCAATTTGCTCTTGTTCAAAAGCTTTATGATTGTTATCGATATATTCAAAAACAGGTTCCACAATAAAACTCGTTGCATGAGCCATTTCACGAAGATAATCGATTAGCTGAACATAGAATGGACCAGAATAAACACTGTCTTCGTTAAGTAATTTAACCATATCAGGCACCTGATTTTTGATTTTCTTAACTTCAACATTTAGCTTATTTACTTTCTTAGAACACGCCTTAAGGTTTGTTCTATCTTCATAAGCCAAGCCAGTAATCATCTTACCATAAATACCCGGAATCTTAGCTGTTAAAGTAGAAACAGCATATGTACATTGTTCTGCTGCATCGCCAGTAATAATTAATGAATCGTTATCCACTGTATTAGCGGTATCATTCTTACGTTTGTGAGCCATATGCGAACGCACCACAAAGAATATAGCCAAAACAAGTAATCCGAATATTGCATATCCACCTAACCAATTAATTAGGTTAGCGAAGATAAATGCAGCTGTAAATGCACTAAAAGCGGTGAAAAACCATCCTCCAATTACGGTCATCACACCTGTAATACGATACACAGCAGAATCGCGTCCCCATGCTCTATCGGCCAATGACGTACCCATCGCAACCATAAACGTGACGTAGGTTGTAGAAAGAGGTAGTTTAAGTGAAGTACCTATAGCAATTAGAATACTAGCAACAGTAAGATTTACAGAAGCACGAATCATATCAAATGCTGGGATATCTTTTTTATCGATTCCAGTTGCAATAGCTGGTTGTAAAAAACTTCTATCAATACTTCTTTGAATTCTATCTGGCAAAATAGTTCTTAAACGACTGTTAGCAGAAAGAGAACGTCGAACGATTAATCGTCCAAAATATGACGAACCAAAACGTTCATCACCTTCATTTTGATTACTCAAACTCAATTCAGTTTCAGTAACTGTTCTTGCTTTTTTAGAGAACCAAAGTGTAACAGTCATTACAATACCAGCAATTAGAAGTAGGTAGGTTTCTGTTTGAACCTTTCCTGTTAACATGTCCATAGTTAATCCGTAAGGATCACCACCTCCACTTGCTATATAGGCTTGGAATGACTTATAACCAGCCAATGGAACTCCAATAAAGTTAACCAGGTCGTTACCAGCAAAAGCCATTGCTAATGCGAAAGTCCCAACAAGAACGATAACTTTAAGAATATTTAATCTGACTAACCAAACCAATAATTGTAAAATAATGGTCCAACCTGCGAAGCAAGTAAGAAGAATTGTAAATGTGTTGGACTTAATCCAAACAAGCATTTCCTTAGAGATAAAAGAAGAACCTTTTGCTCCCTTAATAAGGATAAAGTAGGTAATAGCTGTAATGGCAAAACCACCAAAGATTGCTCCAAAATATCTAAAACGCTTATCGTATTTATAAGTGAAAATAATACGTGTTACATATTGTACAAGTGCTCCAGCTGAGAATGCAATAACAACACTCAGCAGAATACCTGTTATAATGGCGAGAGCCTTTGCAGAGTTTATATAACTACCTAAATCTATAAGTGTCTGATCATCAGAATTCATGATTTTAACTAAAGCAACTGCGACTGCAGCACCAAGTAATTCGAATACAATAGATACCGTTGTAGATGTAGGTAAACCAATCGTATTATAAAAATCTAATAGAATAATATCCGTTAGCATCACTGCTACGAAAATGATCATGATCTCAGCAAAATAGAACTGATCGGGGTGAAAAATACCCTTTCGAGCTACTTCCATCATACCACTAGAAAAGGTTGCTCCAACAAGAATACCTAAACTGGCAATGATCAGAATTGCCCATCGTGGAGCTGCTTTAGATCCGAATGCAGAATTAAGGAAGTTTACCGCATCGTTACTCACCCCAACAATCAAATCGGAGATGGCTAGTGCAAAAAGCACAACAACAAGTATTAAATAAAAATTATCCATGTTTCAATTTGTAAGTTCAATACAAATCTACAAACAGGTTAAAGGAGAGGTGTTTCCTAAATTTTACCTTTGTGTTAATTTAAGGTTAAAGTTTTATAAATGGGTATTAAGTAACCATTCAATGGAAGCTTCTTGAGTACTGAACGATTTAGATACATAGCCTTTATCTTTCGCATTAAACAGAATAGGCACAACCAAATCGCTCGGATTAGTCGAAATTAGTGCGATTTTCTTACCCTGGAAAGTATCTAGATTACTTCTATAAAAATCTACAATTTCAATAAACCGTTCAATTTTAAAATCAAAAGTAGCTTTTCTAAAATCAAGAATAAATCCTTTTATATCACTCATAATTATGTCATTATTAATTGCATACTCCCACGATGAAAAGATATCTTCTATAGAAATAGGTCCATAATAATTCTTGAAAAGAATATTTAATTCAGGATGGAATTCATATTTACAGATATCACTCATTTAGGGAATAGATTTAGTCATTAGGCCAAATAAAACACAGCTCAATAAACGAAAAAAAGTTCACAATAAATCTGATTATTGTGAGCTTTAAAACAACTTATACAAAGAATATTCGATCCAAATTAAGCTTCCTTATCTTTTTCTGACTTATTGAGTTCTACTAGGAAATCAGCGGTAGCTAGATTTAATGCAATAGGTACATTGTTAAGGACAGCTGTTCTAATTAAAGTTTGAATATCATGTTCGTGACCATGAGGTGTTTCAGCATCGATAAGAAAGATAACTTCATCAACATTGCCTCCTAAAATTTGAGCTGCAAGCAGAATATCACCTCCATTAGGTCCGTGTCCAAAAGGCTCTACTTGAAGATCTAAAACAGAGTTTAGTAATTTTGATGTATTCGAAGTTCCAATTAGTTTATGCTTTTTAAGTTCATCCTTATGACGTTTTACCCAAGCCAACATTTCACTTTTCTTTTCGTTATGGGCAACTAGTGCAATTCTTTTCATGTCTGGTATTATTAGTTTTTTTTGAATAGTTAAATTAATTAAAACATCAGCTCATAGTTTAAAATAAGCAACTTATTTTTAAACTTCAGCCTTTACTTTATTCAAAATTAAATAGAATATGTATGCAAACTGATATTCTAAAGTTAAATAAAGATTATTATACCATGACTGTTTATCGAAATCTCTTATATTTGTTAGTAATTTGATTCGCATTATATTAAATTTGTCAGCATATGAATACAAGATGTAAGATTCTATTTATTGCATTCCTTAGTTTTGCTATTGGAATGAGCGCCTGTAAGGAAGAAAAGAAAACTCTTAAGAATCCTAAAACAACAAAAAAAATTGTAAAGGCCAAACCTGTTAAGAAAAAAATAGAGAAGGAAGTTCCTAAAGCTATTGTAAAAAAAACAATCAACAAGTATTTCTTAATCGCAGCGAGTTTTAAAAACCAATCTAATGCTAAAAGGATGAAATCAAAACTTCAAAAAGAAGGGCACGATTCTCAAATCATTTTATCTAAGAGTAACTTTTACCGTGTTTCTTATAAAGGATTTTCTAAAAGAAATGTCGCATTTAAGGAACTCAAACTTGCTCGTTCATCTCAAGGAACAGAAGACGTTTGGTTGCATATAAAGCTTTAACTATATTTGATTCTATGAAGTCGTATAAATACAGCTTAATTTCACTTTTATTAATCCTATCAGCTTGCAGTAAAAAAGAACTGACAAAAATTGATGGGACTAATACTATTGAGCTTACGGCAAATAGAAAAATTCCAAAAGCTCCTTCAGCTGAAAGTCAGCAATTATCTAAGAAGTTCTCTCTAACTCAAATTCTTGAGAACAGAGCCTTATTTAATTATCACATAATTGGAGGAAGTAGCAAACGAAAGAATACAGCACTTACCTTAAGTCAACAACTTTACAAAAAAGGCTACCCTTGTAGAGTTATGGAGACCAATGGTAAATACCGAGTTGTTATACAATCCTTCGCAAACAAAAAAGTAGCTGTACGAGAATTAAAAAGACTTAAGAAATTCAATCACAAACCCGATTTGTGGATCTTAAAAGAATAAAAAAAAGAGCTCATATGAGCTCTTTTTTTATCGTATTCTGATTTTCAATAGATCGTAAGATCTGAGAATCAAGATATGAGATTGATTTACAAACTACTCTTAACCAGAAGATCACGATAAACACAGTAAATTTAAAACAAACTCATTATCAAACCTTACCGAACTATTGGATTTTAAAAGCTCTATTTAAATAAAAACGTACAACACACAACAGCAAAGCCTAGCAAGAAACCTGCATAAATTT
Organism: Marinifilaceae bacterium; assembly: GCA_016744515.1. Lineage (GTDB taxonomy): Bacteria > Bacteroidota > Bacteroidia > Bacteroidales > Marinifilaceae > Ancylomarina. The sequence goes on from JADGEF010000121.1 coordinate 4,468, forward strand.
GAGTTGGTTTGTGTACTTCCAATTTTAAACGGGAAAAGGCTAAAAGTCCTGCGGCTAGAATCGCCATCATAAACATGCCTCGCAATGAAGTAGAGAAACGAATAGAGAATGTAAAGATTAAAGCACATAAGCCACCAATTCCTGCCATATGCAAGCTTATCTTCCACCAATAAGAGGTTATCAACAGAAGTGTTAAACTAATAATTCCAGCTAGCTGTAAACGTACAAAAACATTTGTTCCAGGTAATTTCATTAGTAAGTAAAAGCCTAAACTGTACGAAATAATAGCTAAGCCTAAAGGAATCATTCTGTCCTTACGTTCGGGCAAGCTATAACTACTGATTAATGAATACGATTTCAGTAAAGGCAAACAACTCAATGGTAGTAATATGGTTGTAATAAACACAATCATATATATTGCCTTAACCAGCGTAAATGGTGTAAAATCGAGAAAGGTGTTGGAATGAAAAATAAGATATATGGCATATAAAGGCATAAGCATTGGATGAGCAAACCCTGATATTATTCTAGAATAGTTCATGGAATTCAATTGTATTTTTTTTAGAGTTCTTTTCTTAATCGTGCCACAGGAATATTTAACTGTTCACGATACTTAGCCACAGTTCTTCGAGCAATAACATATGATTTCTCTTTTAAAATTGCAGCTAATTTATCATCTGTAAATGGTTTTTTCTTGTCTTCATTATCAACACACTCTTGCAAGATATTCTTAATCTCACGAGTTGATACTTCTTCACCTGTATCGGTTTGCATGCCTTCCGAAAAGAAATATTTAAGTGAAAATATACCGAAATGAGTTTGAATGTATTTGGAATTGGACACACGCGAGATAGTGGAAATATCAAGAGAAGTAATCTCAGAAATATCTTTCAGAATCATTGGCTTTAACTTCTTTTCATCCCCCTCTAAAAAGTAGGCGTGCTGAAAATTTATAATAGCCTGCATGCTCAGCATAAGCGTATTTTGACGTTGACGAATTGCATCAATAAACCATTTTGCTGAATCTAACTTTTGCTTGACAAACATTACGGCATCCTTCTGCTCCTTCGATTGATTTTCCTTATTCTTAGAATAATCCTCAATCATATTGGCATAGGATCTGCTAATATGCAAATCAGGAACATTACGCGAATTCAAGCTTAGATTTAATTCACCATCTTGTTCTTCTAGAATAAAATCAGGAATAATGGTTGGTGATGGCTTGGACATAGGATTCACAAAAGCGCCACCTGGTTTTGGATTCAATCTTAAAATCTCATCTACGGCACATTTAAAATCCTCATCATCCAAATTCAAACGCTTCTGAATTTTCTCATAATGCTTACGCGTAAATTCATTGAAATATTTCTTTAGAATGATATGCGCATTTTTAACATCAGGGTTGTGAGATCCTCTACGTTTAATTTGCAATAGTAAACATTCTTGTAAATCTCTGGCACCAATACCTGCTGGATCGAAATCTTGAATAACATGCAGTAGCTCCACTAACTCCTCAAAAGTGGTATTTATACCTGTAGAGAAAGCCAAATCATCAACAATACTATCGATTTCGCGACGTAAATATCCATCCTCATCGATATTTCCAATTAGATATTCTGCCAAAGCAGCCTTTTCTGGACTAAGAATTCTTAAGCCTAATTGACTAATTAATTGTTCATGAAAAGTTGTTCCTCCCGAAAAAGGAATATCCTCGTGTTTATCGTCCTTTGAATAGTTTTGTGCGGCTAATTTATAGGAAGGTGTATCGTCGTCGTCCATATAGTCTTCCAACGAAAATTCTTCCTTATCTGTATCTTTTTCTTCCTTATCTTCCTCTTGATAATCTTCCTGAGTAGATTCTTCGCTACCTCCTTCATCAAGGACAGGATTCTCTTCTAATTCTTTTTTAATTCTTTCCTCAAGTTGCAGAGTAGGAAGCTCAAGAAGTTTGATCACCTGTATTTGTTGAGGTGATAACTTTTGTAATAATCTTTGTTGTAGGCTCTGCTTCAGCATATATATCCTTAACTATTGTCTAACTATATGATAATCACCAATTATAGATTGATTGCACAAATATCAAACCATAAAAGATAAAAGAATTAAATAAAGGTAAATATACAAGCAGAAAGAGTGAATAAAAAGACTTTTAACAGAAAAGTTATGCACAAAAAAAGTCGACTCCATTGGAACCGACTTGAATCTATGTTTGTGCTTTGTTTTTTAATATTCAGCATTCTTTGGTGTACGTGGGAAAGGAATCACGTCGCGTATATTACCCATACCAGTAACAAACAGCATCATACGCTCAAAACCTAATCCAAAACCAGAGTGAGTAGCCGTACCAAAACGACGTGTATCTAAATACCAGTCCATTTCATCAGCAGGAACACCCATTTCATTCATTCGAGTCACCAACTTGTCGTAATCTTCTTCACGCTGCGATCCTCCAACAATTTCACCAATACCTGGGAAAAGAATATCCATAGCTGCTACGGTTTTTCCATCATCATTCTGTTTCATATAGAACGATTTAATTTCTTTTGGATAATCAATAAGGATGACTGGCTTTTTGAATTTCTTCTCAACCAAATAACGCTCATGCTCCGACTGAAGATCAGCCCCCCAACCATCAATTACATATTTGAATTTCTTCTTCTTGTTAGGTTTCGAGTTACGTAGAATTTCGATAGCCTCTGTATAAGTTAAACGAACAAAGTCGTCCTCTAATACAAAACGTAACTTCTCGATAAGCTCCATTGATTGCTCATCAGCTTTCTTACCCTTTTCTTCTTCCTGCAAACGCTTACTTAAGAACTCAAGATCGCTCATACAGTTATCCAAAGCATATTTAATCATATACTTTAAGAATTCCTCAGCCAAATCCATATTATCTACAATATCGTAGAATGCCATTTCAGGCTCAATCATCCAGAACTCAGCAAGGTGACGAGTCGTGTTTGAATTCTCAGCACGGAAAGTAGGACCAAAGGTGTAAATTTCACCTAAAGCCATAGCACCAAGCTCACCCTCTAGCTGACCAGAAACAGTAAGGTTAGTTTCTTTTCCGAAGAAATCTTCTTTATAATTAATTGTTCCATCCTCGTTTAAAGGTGGATTCTTAGGATCAAGAGTCGATACTCTAAACATTTCACCAGCACCCTCGGCATCAGAACCTGTAATAAGTGGTGTGTGCATGTAATAAAATCCTTTTTTGTTGAAAAATTCATTAACTGCAAAAGCCATGGCATGACGAATACGGAATATCGCACTAAACGTATTCGTACGAAAACGCAAGTGAGCCTTTTCTCTTAAGAATTCTAAAGAGTGCTTTTTAGGTTGCAATGGGTATTTTTCAGGATCGGCAACACCTAAAACATCAATGCTTATCGCTTCAAGTTCTAAAGATTGTCCGCTTCCTGCTGATTCGATTAACTTACCATTAACCGAAATAGCTGCACCCGTTGTAATTTTCTTCAATAAGTCCTCATCAAAATTAAGAACATCAACAACGATCTGAATATTATTAATAGTAGAACCATCATTTAAGGCAACAAAATTAATTTGCTTATTACCACGCTTGGTTCTTACCCATCCTTTAACATTTACTTCACTGCCGTACTCTTTCGAAACCAACAGATCTTTGATCTTAATTCTTTTCTGTTCCATTTTTATTCTGACTTAATGAGATAATATATATCGGCTTTAATAACAAAACCAACAACAAGGCTACAAAAATATAAAAATGCATTCAATTAAGCTTAGTTACACACAATTAAATGAGAAAAGCTATGAAGATAAACAATGACTTAGACCTAATGGCAGATATAAGTTGAAAATAAATATTAGGAATGTAGAACTCTATTGAGTTTAAAAGCAATTAAACCACTTAAAATAAAAACAATGTTAAATAACTATAACTTATACAGTTAATTATATAATTCTTACTAAATTTATTTTTGATAAAAAAGCAGTGCAGTCTCTTGCTCTTACTTTTCGACGGTGGAACTTAAGACTGCACGCTTAATTTGTTGAACCATAAATATGATAATAAAATGACTGAAATAGCATTTCTATTTGGGCGTGCCCCTCATGCTTCGGGTCAGGCTTTCCAGTACAACGCCTCGCTAAATCATTTAGCAAGCTTAAACCCTATAAAAACAAGTTATCACACTTTTTATTCCTCGCAAGCCATTAAAGCACCGCTTCGGGGTTTCCCTTGCAATCCTTCACGCATGTAAACAAGTGCATTTGTCTTTTAGTTGATATATTCTGCCATCACGTTGATACGTTCCGCCATCACGTTGTTACGTTCCGCCATCACGTTGTTACGTTCCGC
>JADGEF010000121.1:8906-12763 GCA_016744515.1 Marinifilaceae bacterium
TACGTTCCGCCATCACGTTGTTACGTTCCGCCATCACGTTGTTACGTTCCGCTATCACGTTGATACGTTCCGCCATCACGTTGATACGTTCCGCCATCACGTTGATACGTTCCGCCATCACGTTGATACATTCCGCCATCACGTTGTTACGTTCCGCCATCACGTTGCTACATTCCGCCACTCGGTTGCTACGTTCCGCCGCTAATAAATGACTTCTGTATTAAAATAAATAGCAAGGCTTAGGCAGCAACAAGCAAGTAAGCATCACTTATTAACAAAACGATACTATGGAGAATGAAAACAAAGGCAATAAAGTATAAAATAAGGGTAACTAGTAGCAACACTTAGTCCTTGTATTGCAAAACAATAGCAAGATATTCAATGAGCTATAAGATTGATCTCCTTACACTCTAGCACCAACAGCTGTATGTATACTCAAACAACTAAATAGGGCGAAAAAGCCTTAAAGCAGAAAACAGCTAGCCTAAGGTGTCGTTTTTAATGAATGTAAGGGAAGCCTGAAAAGGATTGAAACGAAATCTGGAGTTTAAATTTGTTTTCAATTACAAAACCAGAGTAAACAGTAGAAAAGTAAGCTACCATATAGCCTTCCTTTTTCTAAGAAAATAATCCTTTTCACAAAAAAAAGACCGTTAAGCTTATGTAAATTATTAGCCTTGTGTTGTTATTGTCGCGCCATCGTCTTGCTTTTGTATTGTTACATCCCTTAAAATAACACAAACACCAGAATACAAGAGCTATATTAAACGCCACCTCCATATAATAAGCATTAGATAGTGATTTATTGTTTTGCAGAACAATAAAAAAATTGCTTTAAATAAATTGCCATATAAGCAAGAATGTATACTTTAGTGTTCGAAATTAAAAAATACGCTAAGATTTAGATATTGAACATTAACTTTAGGAGATAAAAATTATGGCCGGTAAACCAATAGCAACCGTAGGCAGTATGCACATGTGCCCAATGTGTAGTGGACTTGTGCCACACGTAGGAGGGCCAGTAGTTGGACCAGGCATGCCGGGTGTAACCATCAATGGGCAAGCAGTAGCCGTTATGGGCGATATGTGTACCTGCGCTGGAGGACCTCCAGATGTAATTATACAGGGCAACCCTTCGGTACTAATAAATGGCGTTCCTGTTGCTACTGTTGGTTGTATGACTGCTCACGGAGGACAAATATCATCAGGCATACCAGGTGTTACAATTGGTTCCAAAGTACCAACACCTAATGCAACAATGCCCATCGAGCAAATTCCATTTCCCGAAATTGGGGCAATACAGGTTGCTGTTTCAAGCATATCGAGCCTTATTACAGGAAACAATGCCGACCAAAATATTGCTGAGGCGCAAGAGAATATCCAAGAGCTTAAAGATACTGCTAAAAAACATGGGTATTTAGCAACTTACGATTTTAGCATTTAAATTATAGTCTTTCTTAAAATTCTTATTAATGAAATTTAACTTTGCAGATAAAGAGGAACACCATTCTTTTTTAACAGGTGCTAACAACAATGTTGGATTCTATCCCATTGGTGTGCAACTAAATTGGCATGGAGGCTTACATATTAACGAAGCCAGAACGAATCAGCTTAAAGCTATTGCCGATGGTGTAATTATTGCCTATCGTATAGGGGCTGATGTTTTAGAGAGTAACAGTATTAAATTCTCTAATAGTTTTGTCTTAATTCAACACCTATATAAAAGTCCTAAGGGACGAGAATTTACGTTTTACTCGCTATACAACCACTTAATGCCTTATAGCGAACTAACACAAATGAAAAAGGTTCCTGATATTTTTAAGACCCAACAGTACAAAATAAAAGGGAAACTAGCTTGCAAAGGCAAGGGGATTATTGCTTACAAGAGTATTTCTAATGCTTTTTCGATGATTCTGCCTGTTGGTTCTATTCTTGTTCCCAATAGCAAAACAGATGTTTTTGATAGTAGCGACAAGCACTGGGCTAAAAACACCGAGTTTAAGAAAGTGATTTTTACCGATCCCAATTCGGGTATGGTATATCCTGATTTGTATATCGATTTAAGTAGCGACCAAATACAAAAACACCCCAACAATACTTATAAAATTATTGGTGACAAAGAGAGAGGTAAGTGTTGGGATTACGAAAACTTACGAAGTGCACCCAACTGGAGAGACGACAACAACGTTATTATGCAAGTGCCTAATAATTCGAAATGTACTATTAGCAACGAAAAAGGAGGATACTACGAAATAGAGTCTTTAAACGGAAAAGAACAAAAGGGCTTTATTTATGCTAAAAGTTGTGTTGAGGATGGCTTTGTTTTAAATATAGACGAGAATAATCTTGATAAAGTAATTACGGGGAACAATTGCAATATTGCTGTTAAAGCTGGCGATATTATCGGTTTTACGGGTATTATGGGACATGGTGGAAATAAAGAGCAACGATCTGCCCACTTCGAAGTTTTTACGGCTACCGATCCTACTAAGTTTCTCGAAGGTAAAGAGGGCGATAAGGATGATACCAAAACCAAGAATACCATTAAGCTTTGTAAGGATTCTAAGCTCTCTTTGGTTTACCCCACTACTTTTAAGGCAAACGACGAGATTGAGATTTTAACCGCCGAGCCCGATAGTGATTTCGTACGCATTAAATTGCACAAGCAGTTACAAACAGTAAAAAAAGCAGATTTAAATGGTGGTAAGGAGTCGAACAAATACACGTTTAAATGGTATTATACGATTAAAAACTACGACAAAATTAGGGCGGTTTTTGGCGATACAATTTCTAAGGATTCTATTCTTGTTTTAAACGAGGATACCAATAGTTTTAAAAAGGGGCAAACGGACAGAAAAGTTTACTATATGCTACCCAATGATGAACAAATTTTTTGGATTAGCAAGGATAATCTTCCTGCTGGTGTTAGCGAAAAACAATGTATTACTCTAAAACAGGATCTTAGCAATTTACTTTACGATAGACCTTATAAAATTTTAAATGCAGATAAATTCCCTAACGATTCGGATACAGAGCGTGAACTTGTTTGCGATTGCTTTTTTAATAAAAGTGAATTAAAAAAGATTAATGCTAATGGTGATACTTGGTACGATATTAAAATGCTGGATAACAAAGGCTCGTATAAGGGTATTATTAAGGCTTCGGATACAGTGCTTATATCGGAATTCGATTGGACTGCTTTTGGCTTTAAAGTACTAAAAGATCAGCCCGATACTTTTATTTTTGATGCCGACCAAAGTGATGCGCCTCAGTTTTTACAGTCTGTTTTTAAAGAAATGAATACCGATGGCGACAGAACGCTTAGCAGTCGGGAGCTACGTATGGGACTAAATAACATGTTTGTATGCGATCGCTTATCAAAAATGGTTTGTTTCCACCAAAGCGAATGGGGCGTAGAGTTTAGTCATCTTAAATCGGAAATTGATACTTTTCTCGATAAGGGTATTAACAAAGAAGAGGACGAGGGTATTAAAAACATACTTATTGAGCGTAAAAATGAAGCTTTACAAATTACCGAAGCCAAAGTTAATGCGCTAAGTTTTTGGAAAGAGGTTAAGGTTTCTGGCAACAGCATGCCCGAGGGTGTTACTTACGAGCCACATACTAATTCGTGCCGAAAAATGCACCCGTGGGAAACTGAGCCCATCTTACAACCTGGCGAATCGCCCAGTACTCTTGAGCAATTCCCTACCAATAATAAGGTGTATCACTTCCATCCGAATATGTTCGTGAGGCAAATGAAGAGGATGGGAAGTTGTTTCTGTGATAGGGATTTAACGGAAGAAGAAGTTAAGTCTATTGTTAAAACACTTAGAGACAGCGAAGAAGCAACAAAA
>JADGEF010000122.1 GCA_016744515.1 Marinifilaceae bacterium
ATTGCAGCTATTCGCGAAAAAATCCGTTACTCAAACATTCCTGCTCCTCTTAGAGGTCTTGGAATTACATTTATTGTAACAGGATTAATGGGAATTGCTTTTATGAGCTTCATGGGTATCAAACTCTAAGCTTTAATTAATTAGGAATTATAAATTACGAATTAGGAATAAAAAAAAAGTTCTAAAGATATTAGAGTGATACATACTCTAAATACTTTAGACACTTTCAACTTTTTTCATAATTCTAAATTAAAATAGAGATGATATTATTAACTACACAAGGTGCTGTAACAGGCACAAGTGATCCAGTTATTATCGCAATTAGTATATTAGTCTTCTTACTTGTGACCCTGATTCTAGTTTCTATACTTTTATTTGCAAAGAAGAAACTAACTCCATCAGGAGAAGTAACGATTGATATCAATGACGGTGATCAGAAATTGGTTGTAGAGCCAGGTAATACCCTATTAAACACTTTAGGTGCTGATAAAATCTTCTTACCATCAGCTTGTGGTGGTGGTGGAACATGTGCAATGTGTAAATGTCAAGTTCTTGACGGAGCAGGTAGTATTTTACCAACCGAGACAGGCTTTTTTACTCGTAAAGAGGCTCAAAATGACTGGCGTTTAGCTTGTCAGGTAAAAGTAAAAGAAGACATGAGCATGTTAATACCTCAAGAAATTTTGGGTATCCAGAAATGGGATTGTGAAGTAGTTTCAAACGGTAACGTAGCTACCTTTATAAAGGAGTTCGTTGTGAAATTACCTGAAGGAGAAATTCTAGATTTCAAATCAGGTGGATACATTCAAATTGATGTTCCTAAAATCGAGGTTGATTTTAAGGATATGAATATCGACGAAGAATACCGTGAAGATTGGGTAAAATTCAATATGTTTGATCTTAACATGAAGAATCCAGAACCTACTTATCGTGCATACTCAATGGCTAACCACCCTGCCGAAGGAAATATTGTAATGCTTAACATCCGTATTGCAACGCCTCCATTCGATCGTGTAAAAGGTGGCTGGATGAATGTTAACCCAGGTATTTGTTCATCATTTATCTTCTCGCGTAAGCCAGGTGATAAGGTGACTATTTCAGGTCCTTATGGTGAATTCTTCATTAAAGAGACTAATAACGAAATGATGTTTATTGGTGGTGGTGCTGGTATGGCTCCAATGCGTTCTCATATCTTCCACTTGTTCCACACGGTGAAAACTGGTCGTAAGGCTACTTTCTGGTATGGTGCTCGTTCTATGAAAGAAGTATTCTATGCAGATCAGTTCGATGCTATTGCAGCTAATTTCCCTAACTTCGAATGGCATTTAGCTCTTTCTGAGCCACAGCCAGAAGATAACTGGAAAGGACTAACTGGATTTATCCACCAAGTGATTTACGATAACTATTTGGTAAATCACGATGAGCCAGAGGATATCGAATATTACTTATGTGGACCTCCAATGATGAATTCAGCTCTTACAAGCATGCTGTATGACTTAGGTGTGCCAGACGAAATGGTTGAGTTTGACGATTTCGGATCATAAATATTTAAAGCCTCAGATATTCTGAGGCTTTTTATATTACTTCGTTACAAGCATTATTTTCGATTATATATCGAAGGTGGAGAGTAAATACAGTATTTAATCTAGCGTGAATATTTGTTTTACTTTAGGCACTCATAAATACTCTAAGTACTTTAGTCACTAGGATTCAGATACACAATCACCGATTAAATAAACCACCCATCTAAAACAAATTAGAACCTTATTCTCTAACTTTACGACCTATTATTATTCAAATATTATTTGAGCTTCAATTGTCATGATTCAAAAAATTAAACTACTCATATTAGCCTCTCTTTTTTTAGTTGCCTGTCAACCTTCACAAAAGGAATATCAGTTTAACGAGGGATTCATGTGGGGAACCATATATCATATCATCTACGACAATACTAATGGTAAAGACTTACATGAAGAGATTAAAGCCAAAATGAATGAATTTGATCATTCACTTTCAACATACAAGCCCAATTCTATTATATCACGCATAAATAACAACGATTCAACTGTTATACTCGATCATTATTTTGAAACGGTATTCAAAAGAAGTCTTGAAATATCGGAAATCACAAATGGTGCTTTCGACATGACTATTGCCCCTTTAGTAAATGCATGGGGATTTGGCTTTAAAAACAAATTAGAACCCGAAGACATCCCTGTAGATAGCCTTCTTGAGATTGTAGGTTTTCAAAAAGTAAAATTACTCAACCACAAGATTATTAAAGATGATTCTCGAATCATGTTTGATCCTAGTGCCATTGCCAAAGGGTATGGTGTTGATATTGTCGCAGAATTTCTTGAAAGCAAAGGCATATCGAACTATATGGTTGAGATTGGTGGTGAAATAAGAGTTAAAGGTCTAAGTAATAAGAATCGATTATGGCGAGTTGGTATTGATCAACCTATCGATGATCCAGAAGTGAAAAATAGAAAAATTCAAGATATTTTGAGCTTGCCAAATGGGGCAATGGCTACATCTGGAAATTACCGCCAATTCTACATTAAAAATGGGAAAAAGTATGCACATACCATAGATCCAAAATTAGGATACCCTGTACAGCACAGCTTGCTTTCAGCTTCAGTTATTGCACCAGATTGTATGACAGCTGATGCTTATGCTACAGCCTTTATGGTAATGGGATTGGAAAAAAGTATACTCATAGTTGAAGCCGATCCCAATTTAGAAGCCTACTTCATTTACACCGATACTGATGGTAAATATCAAACCTATTCAAGCTCAAAGATTAAAATGATGATTACGAAGTAGAACAGATCTCAAAACTGCATCAGAATCATTATAACGAAGATAAATCTGGTTTTGTAAACTTACAAAACTAGGTTTCATTTCGTAAAGTATGCTTTGTTAGCTTACACGAGTAACTTTTCTTTTGCAGAGTATGCTCTGTAAGCTTACACACGCAACTTTCTTTTTGTAAAGTATACTTTGTTAGCTTACACGAGCTACTTTTCTTTTGTGAAGTATGCTTTGTAAGCTTACACACGCAACTTTCTTTTTGTAAAGTATACTTTGTTAACTTACACGAGCTACTTTTCTTTTGTAAAGTATGCTTTGTAAGCTTACATGGAGAGTTTTTATTTTGTAGAGTATGCTTTGTTAGCTTACATGGCATACTTTACCAAATTAAGATAACTCATGTTTCGAATAGACCTTCTAAATTTCTTGGCAAATTAATCTTGCAATCTCAGAACGGAAAACAAACGAGTCCGTACGCTATTAAATCAAGATTCCACTAATATAATCAAGTAGGGCAGGGCAAACTCACACTTTTATTCAGGGCAAACGCATTTAAAACTGATACTGCAATAAATCAGTAAGCAGAGCTGCGTCATATTTGTAGCTATAGGTAATTTCCTACATTTCTCCCCCGCTTGAGCAAAAAATCTTAAGATTTTTTGCTCAAGCGGGGGAGTTTTCAATAAATGATTCATGTACTACAAAGATTAAGGTGCTCTGCACCAAAAATATCAATGAAAACATTTTAAATGCGGAAGCCCTGCACTTTTATTAATGGTCGTATTTTTGCAAAAGGGATAGGAGCGAGAGAGACGCAAAATCTTGCGTCTCTTTGCCTTTTTTTTCGGACAAAAAGCGAGTGCGGATAACCCAACCCGCAGGGATTGCCCCAATAATTGATACTTTAATCTGCCTCGGGCGAATTTAAAAAGTGTGCATTTGCCCTGAAGTAGGGTAAATATAGGAATAGCGCACTTGACTTCGTATTGCCTTCCCTCCGATTGGGCGACTCAGTTGTCTTTCAAACTGACGGAAAAGTTTGCATGCAAGGCAAACAAAAATCTCTTCCAATAAAAATTGAAAGAGATCATTCTATACTTTTAAAAGCGATCTTTGGATCATCAAAAAAAAAGGCTACAATTTATTGAGTTCCTTCTCTAAAATAGTCTCTTTACTATACTGCCCTTTCTTAAAGGCTTTAGCTTGTTCAATCTTATCTTGCGATGTTGCACAGCTCACTCCCTCCTTCTTCAAAAATTCAGTTTTTCCAATATGCGTCTCAGGGAACTGCCCGTTTTTCTTGACAAGAATCGTAATTGCAAAACCAATGAAACCTACCCCCAATAAAACTACGCTAACAATAATAAGCTTTACAAACATGATTCTTAATAATTAGTATTTAGTGCAAAAATACCATTTCCTTCACACATTCCAAATCATTTAAGACAAAGGAGTCTTAAATATCCAAACAAAGACTTCTTATTTAGAATAAATCTCACTAAATTTGTATGGCTTAACAAAATGGGGGATAAAAGACTTAGATAAATGCAAGCATTTACAAGTTTTATCGTTACTAATCATTATTAATTGTGAGTATGTCAGAAATATATAAGGAGAATACAAAAAAGGAGATGTCTTTCGAAGATTTCAAAAATGAAGTTCTAGAAGATTATCGAATTGCAAACATAAGTCGCCAACTAAGTTTATTAGGTCGAAAGGAAGTTCTTACAGGTAAAGCTAAATTCGGAATTTTTGGTGATGGTAAAGAGCTTGCTCAAATAGCCATGGCTAAAAATTTTAAAAATGGTGACTGGCGATCAGGTTACTATCGTGACCAGACCTTTATGCTTGCAGCTGACATGCTAACGCCTGAAGAATTTTTTGCACAACTCTACGGCGAAACTCAATTAAATAAGAATCCAGGTAATGGTGGTCGTTTAATGAATAACCACTACGCTTCGAGGAGTTTAAATGCTGATGGAACTTGGAAAAACTTAACCGAACAGAAAAATTCATCTCCTGATATTTCTCCTACTGCGGGACAAATGCCACGCCTTTTAGGTTTGGCATACGCTTCTAAAATTTTCAGACAAAATAAAGAATTACATGGTTTCACTGAGTTCTCAGACAAAGGAAACGAGGTTGCTTTTGGTACAATTGGAGACTCAAGTACATCTGAAGGTCATTTTTGGGAAACAATAAATGCTGCTGGTGTTTTAAAGGTTCCAATGGCAATAAGTGTTTGGGACGATGGTTGGGGCATTTCTGTTCCTAACAACTACCAAACTACGAAATCAAATATTTCTGAGGTTCTTAAAGGCTTCGAAATCGATGAAAACGGTGATGGCTACCATATTTATAAAGCTAAAGGATGGGACTATCCAGAGCTTTGTAAAATGTATGCCGAAGGTGTACCTAAATGTCGCAAGAATCATATTCCAACATTATTCCATGTTACGGAAATGACACAACCACAAGGGCACTCAACTTCTGGTTCGCACGAGCGTTACAAAACTGAAGAACGTCTTAAATGGGAACTTGAATATGATCCTATTAAAAAGATGCGTGAGTGGGTTCTCGATATGGAACTTGCTACCGAAGAACAATTAGTTTCAATTGAGGAAGAATGTATCAATATCGTTAAAGAAGCAAAGAAACAAGCGTGGGAAACCTTCATAACACCTATAAAGAAGGAACGTGACGAACTGGTTGAACTTGTTAAAGCATCTGCATGTAACTGTAAAAAAACAGAGCGCATAAATTCAATTGTAAATGATCTGAAAAAAATCATTCATCCAATTAGAAAAGACAACGTTAGCTCTGCTAAGAAGATATTACGTCACGTCTGTAGTTCATGTGCTACTTTTAAACCACTAAAGTCTCAACTTCAACAATGGTTGAAAGATACAATTGCAGAAAATCACGAGCGCTACAGTTCACACCTATATAGCGAAACTGATAAACAGATTTCAAAAATACCAGCAGTTAAACCTATTTATTCTGATACTTCAAAAATTGTAAATGGTAGAGAAATCCTCCGTGATAATTTTGATCAACTATTTAGCAAATACCCTCTTCTTTTAACTTTTGGTGAAGACACTGGTTTTATTGGTGGCGTAAACCAGAGTTTGGAAGGTATGCAAGAAAAATACGGTGAATTAAGAGTTTCTGACACGGGTATTCGTGAGGCTACAATTCTTGGCCAAGGAATTGGTTTGGCTATGCGTGGTATGCGTCCAATCGCCGAAATTCAATATTTCGATTACCTGTTGTATGCTATACAAACAATGAGTGACGATTTGGCAACCTTACAATACAGAACTAAGGGTGGGCAGAAAGCTCCTGTTATTATTCGTACAAGAGGGCACCGTCTTGAAGGCATCTGGCATTCAGGTTCTCCTCTAAGTATGGTGATTAACTCAATTCGAGGCATTCACGTTTGTGTGCCACGTAACATGACTAAAGCTGCTGGCCTGTATAACACGCTTATGGAAGCCGATGAGCCTGCTTTGGTTATTGAACCTTTAAATGGTTATAGACTTAAAGAAAAGATGCCAGATAACCTTGCTGAGTTTAAAACGCCTCTTGGTATACCTGAAATTTTAGAAGAAGGAACAGATCTAACTCTAGTTACATATGGTTCTTGTGTGAAAATTGCAGAAGATGCAGTTAAACAACTCAAGGAGTTTGACATTTCAGTTGAACTTATCGATGTACAAACTCTTCTTCCTTTCGATATTAACCATATGATTGTTGAATCGGTAAAAAAGACTAATCGTGTTATTTTCTTCGATGAAGATGTACCTGGAGGAGCAACAGCATTTATGATGCAAAAGGTTCTTGAAGAACAAAAAGCCTATTTCCATTTGGATGCTGAGCCCAAAACAATAACGGCTAAAGATCATAGACCTGCTTATGGTACGGATGGTGATTATTTCTCGAATCCGAATGCAGAAGATGTATTTGAAATTATTTATGATATAATGAGAGAAAGTAATCCTGATAAACTTTCTCCTATCTATAAAGTATAAGAGTTTATTTAGCTCAAAAGAAAAGACGTTGATTCTCTTATCAACGTCTTTTTTATTTTAAGGTACCAACGACTTTTGAATCGATATTTTCATTAATTTTACAAATAGAATCAAAGTACAAAACAGCATAATGGATAAATCGAAAATCAAATCACTTCTAATTAAAATTATCAGCAATAAGTTTGTACTTACTTTACTGATCTTCTTTTTTTGGCTGCTATTTTTCGACCAACACTCTATTTGGGAACGTAAAGAATATGAGAGTAACATTAAAGCTCTTAACGAAGAAAAGACACATTATAAGACAGAGATTAAAAAGGATAAAAGAAGTATACATGAGCTAAAAACTAATCGTGAAAACTTAGAAAAATTCGCTCGAGAAAAGTATCTAATGAAAAAGAAAAATGAAGATATTTTTATAATAATTAAAGAGAAATAGTGAAAACTATTTCTCTTTTTCGTATTTTACAGTAACATTCATAAAGGGATATACAGATACGTAACTAAAAGATTAACGTTTCGTATAATAAGACAAACGTTCTTTATAAACTGACCTTAACCTCTGAATTGCGATTTATTTGAGATTATACTATAACTTAAAAAATCCTAGCCATGTTACCTAAAAAAAGAAAAAGTGCAGATCTAGAAAAGAAAAAGAGTTTATTCTTCGAAATTGGACTAGCCATAGCCCTTTTACTAGTATTAATTGCATTCAAATGGCGAGTTCCTATTAACGATACATATGAAATAATCAATCCTCAAGAACTTACCGAATTAGAAGAAATTGTTCCGATAACAAGACAAGAACCTAAAAGACCAAAGATAAAACCTCCAGTAAAAATCAGATTGCAAGATGTAATCACTATCGTAGATAATGATGAAGAGGATGATCCTAATTTAGAAATTGAAGATGATGAGATCACTCAGGACTCAGAAATCGAGATTCGACCGACTAAAGTAGAATATGAAAAAGAAGAAGTTGACGAAACTCAAATCTTTGTTGTGGTTGAAGAGATGCCTATTTTTCGACCTGATATTTGCAAGAATATGACAGAGGGTAATATGGAACTAAATAGACATATACAGAAGAGTATTCGCTATCCTGTTATAGCTCAAGAAAATGGAATTACGGGCCGTGTTTTCGTAAGGTTTGTTGTTGGAAGAAACGGGAAAGTTAAAAATATTGAAATCCTTAGAGGAGTAGATCCATCACTTGATAAAGAAGCCATTAGAGTCATAAAAATACTGCCTGATTTTGCTCCAGGCAAACAGAGAGGTGTTCCTGTTCAAGTTACCTATTCTACAGCTATCAATTTTGTTCTTCAATAATTTAAAGTCGCTATTACAAATAGTGAGATATGAGAATCAAGACATGAGATTGATTTACAAACCACTTATAGTCAGAATATTGCAACAAGCACAATAAGATTACAAACATACTTATTATCAAACACTTATAAAACCTTACCGAACTATTAAAAAATAAAGGTTGGCAAAGTTGCCAACCTTATTATAATATTATGAGTTTAAACAAAAACTTTTTTATCATATCTATATGATACTATCAGAAGCACAATAGCAACAAAGGCAGGAATAAATTCTCCGTCATTAACAACCCAATGTGCTGACAGAGCTAGTACAAAATAAAAAAAGAAACCTGCATAAGCCCACTCCTTCAGGGCAAACGCGCACTTTTTAAATTCGCCCGAGGCAGATTAAAATATCAATTATTGGGGCAATCCCTGCGGGTCGGGCTATCCGCACTCGCTTTTTGTCCGAAAAAAAAGGCAAAGAGACGCAAGATTTTGCGTCTCTCTCGCTCCTATCCCTTTTGCAAAAATACCACCATTAATAAAAGTGCAGGGCTTCCGCATTTAAAATGTTTTAATTGATATTTTTGGTGCAGAGCACCTTAATCTTTGTAGCACATGAATCATTTATTAATGGTTAATAATTGTAATTCAAAAAATAAGGGCAAGTGAAACTAACTTCACTTGCCCTTATATATCTCTATTCGACTTTAACAAGACTTAAAAAGTTAAAGTAAATGTCGTTTTCTCATCTGGTAAAGAATGAGCTGTTATAGTTCCACCATGTAAACGAAGTATCTGCTTCGAAAGTGCCAAACCAATCCCTGACCCTTTAGGTTTAGTCGTAAAGAAAGGGATAAAAACTTTATCTAAAACCTCCTTGATAATACCTTGCCCATTATCGGTTAACTGAATAGAAATACGACCTCGTTTGTTTAAATATGCTCGTAATTTCACTTCAGGTTTTTCGGTATGCTCTAGAGCGTGAATCGAATTCTTTATCAGATTAATCAAAACCTGTTCTATCAACAACTCATCAGCCGAAAGCTCTATTGACTCAGGCTCAATATCAATAACACATTTAATACCTCGCCTATTCAACTCCTCTTTCATCAACATGTAAATACTATCGAAAAGCTGCTTAACCGGGAAAATACCAAAATTAGGATTTGGTATCTTAGTCAAGTTCCGGTAGGTATCAACAAAATGCAATAAACCTGAACTTCGCTTTTGTATAGTTGACAGTGCCACCTTAACTTCCGAAATAGTCTCCTGATCGTCTTTATCAAACTTACTCGCATTACTCATTCCAAAATCATCGAGAATTGTGGTAAGCGTATTCGACAATGACGAAATTGGCGTAATCGAATTCATGATTTCATGCGTTAAAACTCTAATCAATTTTTGCCATGATTCAATTTCCTGCTCCTCAAGTTCATACTGAATATTCTTAATCGAAACCAATATAACTTGCCTATCGTTTATTTTAAATTCAGTTGCATATATCGCCAACTGAAGAATATCATCATTATCATTAACCTTAATCAGTGTATTTTCTCCGTGCTTAAGCTTAAGAAGAGCCTCAACAAATTCAGGACTAAAACTTTCTAAATCTTGAATATTGGTGAGGTTACTAACTTGAAAGAGTTTCTTTGATGCATTATTTATCATTTCAACAGAACCATCCTTATGAAAAGCAATTAATGAGATTCCAATATGTTGAATTACTGTCTGCAAATAGAAATAATGCTCTTCCTTCTCTGCCCTTATTTTCTGAAAATCAGAAATAACTGCATTGAAAGATTCTTGTAATTTATCAAAAGAACTTCCAAGACCTTGAACCTTGAAATTCCTAGTAAAATCGGAATAACGTATTGATTCTAAGAAATTCTTAAGTAGCCTATTCGTTTTTTCAACATACTTAATCATCTCGTATATCTGATAGATAATTACGAGAAAAATAAGGCCTGCCGTCGTATAATAATTATTCTTTGACAAAACGAAAGCAAACAGAAAGATAGTCGCAGAAAGCGCTATAATTCGTAAAATAAAATTTAGCCTGAAGCTTTTATAAACCATATTTTTCTAATCTTCGATACAAGGATGTTCTAGTTAAACCAAGTTCTCCGGCTGCTTTCGAGATGTTTCCCTGATTGGTTTTTAATACTTTCTGGATAATATTCTTCTCAATTTCTTCCAAATTATAACTATCCAACTCTACATCACTTTGTGGTGAATGACCTGCATTAATTTGAAAATCGCTTGGCTGTAAATTATTATCATCAGCCATAATAACTGCACGCTCCATTAAATGCTGAAGTTCACGTACATTACCTGGCCAAGAATAATCATACAATTTGTTGATGCAAGCTTTAGAAAGTGATCCAAAATTCTTTTTATATTTCCTTGCGTATATCTGTAAAAAATGTTCAGCCAACAATGGAATGTCTTCATATCGTTCATTTAATGCTGGCAGGCTAATTTCTACTGTATTAACTCTATACAATAAATCCTGTCTGTATTTTTCTTCGGCAACCATCTGAATAATTGGCATATTAGTCGCACAAATCAAACGAATATCGATAGAAATTGGCTTATTAGATCCTACTCGTATAACCTCTCTCCTTTCAAGAACTGTAAGTAATTTTGCTTGCATTGGTAGAGATAAGTTTCCAATTTCATCTAAGAAGAGAGTTCCTCCCGATGCAATTTCAAAACGTCCTGGACGATCGGTTCTCGCATCTGTAAAAGCACCTTTTACATGACCAAAAAGCTCGCTCTCAAAAAGATTTTCATTGATTGAGCCTAAATCAACACTTATAAAAACCTCATCCTTTCGTACAGAATGACGATGAAGAGCTCGAGCAACTAATTCTTTACCTGTTCCATTTTCACCTAAAATCAAAACATTTGCATCGGTAACCGCTACCTTTTGAATAGTACTAAAAACAGTTTGCATTTCAGGTGATACTCCAATAAAATCATTAAATGGTTGATCAAGAACAGCATTTAATTCTTTCTGTTTCGTTTTTAACTGAGTAACTTCTTCCTTCGATTTTCTAAGCTTAATAGCCGAAGAAATTGTAGCCATAAGCTTCTCATTTTGCCATGGTTTTAGAATAAAATCTGTAGCGCCTGCCTTAATTGCTTTTACAGATTTTTCAACATCTCCATAAGCTGTAATAAATAAAACTACGGCACGAGAATCTATCTCAATAATTCTGTTCAGCCAGTGATACCCCTCTTGCCCGCTAATTGCATCCTTTGTGAAATTCATATCCAAAAGAATAACATCATAGCTTTCCTGTTTCATTAACTTAGGAATCAACTCTGGATCAGACTCTGTGTGAATTAATTCAACATGCTGTTTTAAGAGCAGTTTCAACGAGAATAATATATCCTCATTATCATCTATCGCTAAAATTTTCCCGACTTTACTCATTGCTTATATATTTTATATCTTGACTGCAATAGCCTTTGAACAGTGTTAAGGCCAAAGCATTTCTCCATTATTTTAAATTTGATGTGTTCATAATCGAACATCAAGGTATAACTAAAAATTCAAAATCAAAACTTTATTGTTCGATTCCGTACAAAACTTGTTCTAATATCGTTCATTATCAATCAATTAAAACCCAGAACCTTTAACATGATCATCTGATATACAACACAAAAGATTCTTTGGCATGAAACTAGCTACTAAACAATACCAAGTTCAATCATTCTCTTTTACAGATAACATTTATAAATAAAAATTAATGCTATTTTAAAGTCGTAAAAATCTTTATCTAATTTAGCAAAAGCCGATCAAATTCGAATCGTATAATCCGAAACAACACCTCTACTAACTACCTATACACCAGACAGATTACTAATGCTCAAAATATTCTTAAATACAGTTTTCAGAAAGCTATATCTTCAAAAGGGATACTCACTAATCAACATTTTAGGTTTAGCTACTGGAATAACTTGCAGCTTACTTATTTTACTTTGGGTAGAGTATGAACTTAGTTTTGATTCATTTCATGAAAACAAAAGCCAGATCTATAGTATTTACGAAAATCAAACTTATGCTGATGGAGAAACATTTACTGTTTATTCTACTCCTGCTCCTCTTGCTGAAAAACTAAAAGAGGATATCAGTGAAATTGACAAAGCAACACGAATTTCAAAACCGTGGGGTAAACTAATGCTTACTTCACAAGACTCTACTTATATTGATGGTTCAGGTTTATGTGTCGACCCCGATTTCTTTAAAATGTTCAGTTTTCCTGTTATTCTTGGAGATCCTAATTTAGTTATGCCAGATGAAAATTCGATTGTTATCACCGAGAAAATGGCGAAAAAATATTTCGGTGAAACTAATCCTTTAGGAAAACTCATAAGCATAAATTCAAAGATTGAATATCGTATTAGTGCAGTACTTAAAGATTCACCAAAAAATTCCTCTTTTTATT
>JADGEF010000224.1 GCA_016744515.1 Marinifilaceae bacterium
TTCATCAACTTTAATCTCAACATCGTAAACAGTACCGTTTACTTCAATTTGAGCATTTGAACCTTCGATCTCTTTGATATCAACATCGAAATCTTGTCCCTTTATAGTAAATTTGAACTTTTTCATCGGCTTATCTTGGTTGATTCATTACTCCATAAATCTTAGAACTCCATGGAGAATAATTCTTAGTTACTTTCTTAATGGTAATAATATTGCTTTCCTCATCGTGAATTTGATCGAAGTGCATATAAAGTGCCATTGCAATAGCTGCATTCACATTTCCTTCAATATCCAAATTATCACTACTAGCACTTGACTTACCTTGCCTTTTAAGCTTTGATCTAAGATTGATTTGTAAAAGCTTAGGCAGATTTACAAAAACAATAACCAAGGCTATCAAAGCGAAAAATACAATACCGTATCCTACCAAGGCAATTGTCCATCCACCTTGACTTCCAATCGATAATAAATTGATATAACTCATAGTTTATTATTTTTTTACAATGGAATGTTTGAATGCTTTTTAGCTGGATTACATTGCTTCTTAGTCTGTAAAGACTGGAATGCACGAATCACTCTAAAACGTGTATTACGAGGCTCAATCACATCATCAATATAACCGTATGAAGCTGCATTGTATGGATTAGCGAATTTCTCGTTATACTCAATCTCTTGCTCGTTGATGAATTTGGTTTTCTCATCATCGTTAAGCTCCATCATTTTTCTACCATGTAGGACCTCAATAGCACCTTTAGCTCCCATAACTGCAATCTCAGCAGAAGGCCAAGCGTAGTTTAAATCACCACGTAATTGCTTACAAGACATTACATCGTGAGCACCACCATATGATTTACGTAGAGTTATAGTTACTTTAGGAACAGTAGCCTCACCGTAAGCAAACATCAATTTCGCACCATGAGTAATAATTCCACCAAACTCCTGACCTGAACCTGGAAGGAATCCTGGAACGTCAACCAAAGTAAGAATAGGAATATTGAAACAGTCGCAGAAACGGATAAAACGAGCTGCTTTTCTTGAAGATTCGATATCAAGAACACCAGCAAGGAAATTAGGCTGATTGGCAACAATACCTACTGGCATACCACCCACTCTTGAGAAACCCACAAGAATATTCTTTGCATAATGACGGTGAACTTCTAGAAACTCAGCATCATCAACAACAGAATAAATTACATCCTTCATGTCATAAGGCATGTTCGGATTAGCTGGAATAATCTCATTCAATACATCTTCTAATCTATCGATTGGATCAGTACAGTCAACTAAAGGAGCCTCTTCAAGGTTATTCGAAGGCATAAAAGATAACAGCTTACGAATAATCATGATACCTTCTTCTTCGTCTTCCAATTTAAAGTGAGAAACACCTGATTTTGAAGCGTGCATATGTGCGCCACCCAAAGCTTCAGTTGTAATATCTTCACCAGTCACAGTTTTCACAACCTTAGGACCCGTAACAAACATATATGACTTCTCTTCAGTCATCATGATAAAGTCTGTTAATGCAGGAGAGTAAACGGCTCCACCAGCACAAGGACCAAAAATTGCAGAAATCTGAGGAATAACTCCAGACGCCATAATGTTTCTTTGGAAAATCTCAGCATAACCAGCAAGAGCAGTTACACCCTCCTGAATACGAGCTCCACCTGAATCATTCATTCCAATACAAGGTGCACCAACTTTCATTGCCATATCCATCACCTTGCAAATCTTTTGTGCAAAAGTTTCAGATAAAGAACCACCAAATACAGTAAAATCCTGAGAGTATACAAAAATTAAACGTCCATCTACAGTTCCTTGACCTGTAACAACACCATCGCCTAAAAACTTAGTCTTCTCCATACCAAAATTGGTACAACGATGAGTCACAAACATATCAAATTCCTCGAAACTACCTTCATCCAAAAGCATGTCGATTCTTTCACGAGCAGTATACTTACCTTTCTTGTGCTGAGACTCAATACGCTTCACGCCTCCGCCAAGTTTAGCTTCAGCTCTTAAGTCAATTAACTTCTTAATTTTATCCTGACTAGCCATAACTTCTATTAGTTATAATATATTATAATTGAGTATTCTTATTTATTCCCACAAAGCTCAGTCAAAACTCTTTGAGTTGACTTAGGGTGCAAGAAGCCAATAGTTAAGCCTTCAGCCCCACCACGAGGAGTCTTATCAATCAACTGACATCCTGCTTCTTCAGCATCATTCAACGCCTCTTGCACATCTTCTACAGCAAATGCTAAGTGATGCATACCGCCACCTGTCTTCGCTACGAATTTACCAATTGGTCCTTCTGGATCAGTTGACTCAAGCAATTCGATCTTCACATCACCTACCTTGAAAAATGCAGTCTTTACTTTCTGGTCAACTACTTCTTCAATAGCATAACACTCTAATCCTAATACTTTTTCGTAAAATGGAATAGCTTCTTCTAAGCTTTTAACAGCAATTCCGATATGCTCAATATGTGTTGGCTTCATAATTAAATTATATTTTGATTGAATAATTTCAGTGACAAAAATATTGAAAGGAAAAACGATAATCAATGTTTTAATAGATTATTATACTTGTTGTTCAACATGTTCAACGCAGTATCGAACAAGTCATACATTCACTCCTGATACAAAGACTATTAGACTAAAGACAGAATTTAATAAAGCATTAAAAACAAAGCTCGAATCATTCACCCCATCTGCTTCGAAAACCTTTGCACTACTCCCAATCTTTGCTAAAGCAAATGAATAAGATTTTCATCTTTCTTAGAGAAAAACACTAATTTCATCAACATAGAAACAC
>JADGEF010000123.1 GCA_016744515.1 Marinifilaceae bacterium
CAATAGCGCACTTGACTTCGTATTGCCTTCCCTCCGATTGGGCGACTCAGTTGTCTTTCAAACTGACGGAAAAGTTTGCATGCAAGGCAAACAAAAAAGAGCTGATTTTAAAATCAACTCCTTAATTTTTTCTTTAAATTAAAACTCTTACTCAAAATCTGCAGATGCTGATTCAACTTCAGCCAATGGTTTTAGATTAGCAGGAATTTCTTCGTTCACTTCATCTTTAAAAAATGGAAATACATCCAATATTGGGCTTTCTGCAACAGATGGAATTTCAAAAGGGACAATCATATCGCTCAATCCCTCAGTAAGGAATTCATATGCATCTTTTACATTATTAGCCTCAACTAACATATAGTTGTTAGATTTCTTCTCCTTACCCGATTCCTCATCAACTGTTACAAAAGATGTTTTTGCCTTAAACCAACGATCTCCATTTTCATTTGGAAACAACTCGCTAATATTTGACTTACTTATATTAGTAAGCATAAAATCACTATGAATCATTTTCTCCAATTCAATATGAATACGAGCTTCTGCTTCTGTAAATGAAACGGCATCAACCAAATATGGCTCAGTAACCTTTTTCTCTTTTCCATTTTCATCAATTTTAACGTACTTTACTTTACACTCAAACCAATTGTTACTCATAGTATTGTGTTTTATATAATTAAAATTCAATATTCTTTTTTTTTGACAGGCAAACAAAGATAATATTATCACAAGAAATATTACTGATATTAGATCGTATTAATTATTGTCTATTAATCACTTTATTTTTAATAACTAGATCAACTTCACCTTCGTCAACATACAATCTAGTAATAAATGTTACTAGGCTACAAAGCCCTAAAAGTAGGCATCGAATCAGATGTTAGACGTAAAACATCTAATTAACCTTCTTTTTTGAACAAATTTATTAGCCTAACTCTCTAATAAACAAAGACACTAATTCACAGTAGATTTTTTTTTAAATAAAATCCTTGATCATCCTTTTTTTTAATCAGAAATGCCTTTATATTTGCATCGAAATTGAGAAACGGCGAGGTAGCTCAGTTGGTTAGAGCGCATGATTCATAATCATGAGGTCGGCGGTTCAACCCCGCCTCTCGCTACTCAAAAAAGGCTTAGATTTTTCTAAGCTTTTTTTTTATCCCTCCCCACAAATAAAAATATTTTTTATTCCCAGAACACTCTATTTTAGCAGGTTTCAGAAGCTGTCCGAGCTAATCTTCAAAAAAATAAAAAAAATATTTTTATAATTAAAAATAGACACTATATTTGCATCGCAATTGAGAAACGGCGAGGTAGCTCAGTTGGTTAGAGCGCATGATTCATAATCATGAGGTCGGCGGTTCAACCCCGCCTCTCGCTACTCAAAAGGCTTAGATTTTTCTAAGCCTTTTTTTGTGTTTTCTCTTTCAGAATCTTTTCAAATTACCCTCAAAACAATAATTAGCTACTGATAGTAACTATTTTTTGTATATCTTATACAAAATAAAGCCAGTAAAAGTGCTAATACCATAGTTTTAGGATCATATCTAGAATAAAAGATAATTTAGTTAAATATTATTTATTACTTTTGAGCGCAAATAACCAAGGGTATTTTGAAGATGCAATATTATAAATCAGGCATCTATAGAATAAAACTTAGGAATATTTCACATTGAAAATAAATCAAAACATGACAAAATACGATTTAGAATATGTCATCCGTGCCTCACAAAAGGTATTGTTTGAACGCTTAAGTACTTCAAGTGGATTATCAGAATGGTTTGCTGACAATGTAAATCAAAAAGGGAATGTTTTCACTTTCGAATGGGAAGGATCTGAGCAAAAAGCAGAAATGCTTCATAAGAAAGACAATCAAGTTGTAAGATTTCATTGGCTAGATAGTGAAGATACAGATAGCTATTTCGAGTTTAAATTCGAAATCGATGCCCTAACCAACGACTTATCATTAATTATTACCGATTTTGCTGATGAAGACGAAATTGAAGAAAACATGGAACTCTGGGACTCTCAAATCTCTGAATTAAAACACGTGTTGGGTGCATAATTTTTAACACTCAAAAACGCATATTCCTGATAAAATATTTTATTTTTGTAAGAACTTAAGACCAGATTCATTTTCAACTGGTCTTTTTTTTGCATTATAAAATAAGCCTGCATTAAGTCAATCAACTTAGTTTGATACTTATTCTTGAATACCATATCCATGAAACGACTACATTCCTTCATACTAAAAAGCTTTTTAGGTCCTTTAACATTTACCTTCCTTATCTGCATGTTTGTTTTACTCATGCAATTCCTATGGCGGTATATCGAAGATTTTGTTGGAAAAGGTTTAGAGTGGACTGTAATTGTAGAATTCATGTTCTACATTTCAGCAACCCTTGTTCCAATGGCTCTTCCTCTGGCTATTCTTTTGGCATCTATTATGTCGTTCGGTAATATGGGTGAGAATTATGAGCTAATTGCTATGAAGGCAGCTGGAATTTCCCTCCAAAAAATCATGCGCCCTTTAATTATTCTAGTCATGTTTATTGGTTTAGGAGCATTTTATTTCTCCAACTATGTAATGCCAATTGCGTCTCTTAAAGCAAGTGCCTTACTTTACGATATCAAACACCAAAATCCTGAATTAATTCTAAAAGAAGGCGTTTTCACAAGTGATTTACCTGGTTTTGGAATTAAGGTCGATAATATCGATAAAGAAACAGGCATGATCTACAATCTAATGATCTATGATCATACAAGTAGACAAGGGAACACTCAAGTTACTGTTGCCGACTCTGGAATAATGTCAACTAGCGCTGACAAATTATTTATGGATCTGACTCTCTATAGTGGGGAAAGGTACGAAGATGTTAAGCCTCAAAGGCGAAAAGACCGTGACAAACACCCTTTTCAAAGAGTCAAGTTCGATTTATATAAAACGACAATTGACCTACCTAGTAACGAACTGAAAAGAACCGATGAAGATCGTTTTAGAAATTCGTACAGAATGCTAAATCTAAAACAACTAGCAAACCGACGAGATACTCTTGAAAATGAATTACAGGAAGAGAAAGATAGATTAGCACATCAACTATCGAACTATCAATATTTCAAAAAAGAAGGTAAATCATCACGAAAAGATTCCTTACGTCAAGTTCTATTGAATGCTAAAACTTGGAATGCCGATTCCTTATACCAGCAATTGAACTTAAGCGATAAGCTAACTTCTGTTGGTAATGCTCTTAGCTATAGTCGTAAATCAAAAGAACGTATTTCGAGAAATATATCAATACAAAAATCAAAAAAGAAGTGGATTCAGAAACATGTAAACGAATGGCACCGTAAATTTACTTTATCATTCGCCTGTGTCATATTTTTCTTTATTGGAGCGCCTCTCGGTGCCATCATCAGAAAAGGTGGTCTAGGAATGCCAGTTATCGTATCTGTTCTATTCTTTATCATCTACTATATCATATCGATGACTGGAGAGCGTGCTGCGAAAGAACTTGCTATGTCCCCATTCTTAGGTATGTGGATTTCTACAATCGTTATTCTTCCATTGGGTATTATTCTAACCTATAAGGCTACAACTGATTCTAGCATTCTAAATATTGATGCTTATATCAACTTCTTTAAAAAGATAAATCCAACTAAACTTTTTTCAAAAAAAGATGCTTAAACAAATCCTATTATTTATTGCATTAACATTGTCATTAGGAGCTTGTAAAAACAAGCCAGACACTAAAACTAAGGACATAAATACACTTCTTGACAATTGGCACTTAGCAGCAACTAATGCTGATTTAGATACTTATTTTTCAGCTTTCGATGAAAAAGCAATCTATATAGGGACTGATGCTTCTGAAAGATGGACTAAAGCAGAATTCTTTAGTTTTTGTGAACCATACTTCAAAAAGGGTAAAGCTTGGGATTTTAAAGCTTATGATAGAAAAATCTATTTTTCAGAAGATGGACAAACAGCTTGGTTCAACGAATTACTTAATACGTGGATGGGAGTTTGTAGAGCTTCAGGAGTTCTTACGTTCAAAGACAATATATGGAAAATATCTCACTACCAACTCTCTGTCACTGTTAAAAATGAAAACATGAAGCAATTTCTTGAAATTAAGTAGATTATTAATTTCTAGAACTCTCTTCATTCAAATCAACCCTTATCATGTTCGACGATTTAAAACCAAATATCGATTATTATATGAGCCCAGGTGGCTACCGTATTCTAACACATAAATATTTAAGCGAACGAGGTTATTGCTGTGGAAATGGATGCAAACATTGCCCTTATTTCCCAAAGCACACAAAAGGCAATCGTACATTAAAAGAATAAACTTCAAAATGGATCAAAATAGCTTACGAATTGTTTATATGGGAACTCCTGAATTTGCAGTAGCTCCCTTAAATGCATTAATTGAAGCAGGCTGCAATGTTGTTGGGGTTATTACAAATCCAGATAAACCAGCAGGTCGTGGACAAAAGATTCACGAATCTGCAGTCAAAAAATATGCACTTAAAAAAGGCTTAACTATTCTTCAACCAGAAAAATTCAGAAATGAAGACTTCCTTGCTGAACTAAAAGCATTGAAGGCAGATTTACAGGTTGTGGTTGCATTTAAAATGTTGCCAGAAATGGTTTGGGATATGCCTAAGTTTGGAACGTTGAATTTACATGCCTCTTTACTTCCTCATTATCGTGGTGCTGCTCCAATCAATTGGGCAATAATGAATGGAGATAAGGAGTCAGGCGTTTCAACTTTTCTTCTACAAAAAAAGATTGATACTGGGAATATTATCTTTCAAGAAAAAATAGACATAGCTGAAAATGATAATCTAGAGACAATTCATGATAGTTTAATGAAAATAGGCTCAAACTTGGTTGTTAAAACCGTTAGATCTATTGAAGCTAATGATTATCCTCAGATTCCACAGGAAGACCTAATTACCGAAGGTGAAGAGCTGAAAATTGCACCAAAAATATTCAAAGATGATTGTAAAATCAATTGGTCATATTCAATTGATAAAATACACAATCACATTAGAGGCTTGAGTCCATATCCTGCCGCTTGGACAGAGTTTTTTGATTCGAATAATAAAAAAATTGCAGTTAAAATTTACGCAGCAAATAAAGAGACTGAATCACACTCTCATCCTATTGGCGCACTATTGAGTGATAAAAAAACATATTTAAAAATTGCAGTTAAAAATGGCTTTATCAATTTAACAAGCATTCAGATGGCTGGTAAAAAAAGAATGCAGATTGGCGATTTCCTAAGAGGCTTTCAACAAATAAATAATTATAAGCTAGTCATTGACTAATCAGTAACAAATTTGATATACAGAGCTTATCTCGCAAGAGGTAAGCTCTTTTTTTTGATTATCAATAAAATACATAACCTACAAACTGGTCATATAGAGCCCACAATCACTTACAATTAGCTATAAAAAGACGAACTAGTCCTTTTTAATAAACCAAAAGCTCCATTCATAAAATATTTTTCCTTTTAAAAAAAGATTTGCTTATCTTTTAATAAGGGTTGAATAAATCCTCACTTTATAACGAAAAGAATTTCCCGATTTGTGCAGTTGAATTTCGTTAATTATAATCCATAAACCTCATCAGGCTTATAGATTTCCCCTTTAGCATTATAATACCAACATAGGCTTACGCCAACTAAAGTCAGTTTAACACAAAAATTAAGGCTTATGGTAACGCGCATATTCGATTTATTAGATAACTATCAGGAACATTTTTCTGATAAAAAAACAGCATTTGTAAAAAAGGAAGCTGGGGAATGGATTAGTTATAGTTCACAAGACTATATCCGTAATGCAAATTTATTGGCCTATGCTTTTCTTGAATTAGGTTTCAATAAAGGTGATCGCATCATTAGCATTTCAAACAACCGTCCAGAATGGAATTTCTTAGACATGGCTTTAGCTCAGTCAGGCTTAGTACATGTGCCCCTATACCCTACTATTGGAAGCAAAAGTTACAATTATATTATTGAGCATTGTAAACCTGTTGCCATTTTTGTTGCTGATGAATCTCATTATGCAAAAATCCAAGAAGCAGTTGATAGTCAAAGTAGTGCATTCAAAGTATATGGGTTCAATCAGATTAATGAAATTCCGAATTGGATGGAACTAACAAAACTTGGAAATGAAGTAGAAAGTAAGCAAAAGGACAATCTTCATCAGATTAAAAAAAGTATTCTTCCTAAAGATTTAGTTACGATAATTTATACATCAGGAACAACAGGAACGCCTAAAGGAGTTATGCTTTCGCACCATAATTTCCTTAGCAATGTTTTAGCATCAGCTGAACGTCTTGCTCTTAATTCGAGTCATAAGGTTTTAAGTTTTTTACCGATAAATCATGTGTATGAACGCATGGTTAACTACCAGTATCAGTACAAAGGCTTAAGCATTTATTATGCCGAAAGCATGGATACCATTGGAGATAATCTGAAGGAAATTAAACCTCATGGTTTTGCAACAGTACCTCGTTTGCTTGAAAAAGTGTATGACAAAATTATGGCAAAAGGTAAAAGCTTAAGCCTCGTTAAAAGAGCTTTGTTCAATTGGGCTGTAAATTTAGGTTATCGATATGAACTAAACAGAGCAAACGGCAGTTGGTATGAATTCCAGCTCAAAATTGCTCGAAAACTTATTTTCAGTAAATGGCAAGAAGCTTTGGGTGGTAATATCCAATTTATGTGCTCAGGTGGTGCTGCCTTACAGGTACGTTTAGAGCGTCTATTTTGGGCAGCTGGTATTCCTGTTCAGGAAGGTTACGGGCTTACCGAAACATCTCCGATAATTGCGGCTAACCAAAGTGCTTGGCCCGATATCCGATTTGGAACTGTTGGACCACTTATTAAGGATGTAGAAGTTAAGATTGCTGATGATGGCGAAATCCTAGCTAAAGGCCCAAACATTATGTTGGGCTATTATAAAGATCCAAAACTCACAAAAGAAGTCATTGATAAAGACGGCTGGTTTCACACGGGTGATATCGGTTGTATGGTAGAAGATCGGTTTTTAAAAATAACCGATCGTAAGAAAGAAATTTTCAAAACTTCTGGCGGGATTTATATAGCTCCTCAAGTGATGGAAAATAAACTTAAGGAATCGCCTTTCATCGACCAAGTTATTGTTATTGGTGAAGCTGAACGTTTCCCTGCTGTAATTATTTCGCCCAATTTCGAATTCTTAGAATTATATGCCAAACGTAAATTAATTCCTTATACTGGTAAAGAACAGATCATTAATAATGATAGAATTAGGAAACGTATTTGGAAGGAATTATTAAAAAACAACAAGACTTTTGATCATCCTAAACGCATAAAGAGTATGCAACTCGTGATCGATACTTGGACTCCAGAAACTGGAGAACTCTCACCTACACTTAAACTAAAACGTAAGGTGCTGAGAGCGAAATATCGAGATATGATTAAAGATATTTATACCAATTAAACACATTCTATCTATACACACGAAAATTTCGAACATATGAATTTCAAAATAAAACAAGTTGCTGTACTTGGTTCAGGTGTTATGGGAGCGCAGATTGCTTGCCATTTTGCCAATATTGGTATTAAAGTCTTATTACTAGATATCGCACCCAAAGAATTAGATGAGAAAGAAATTAAGCTTGGGCTCGACTTGAATCATCCTAAAGTTAGAAATAGAATCACCAATCAACTTTTCGTGCGAACCTTAAAACTTAAGCCCAATCCTTTATATAAGAAAGCTTTTGCAAAAAGAGTCAGTCTGGGTAATCTCGATGACGACCTTCCAAAAATTGCAGGTTGCGATTGGATTATTGAAGTCGTAATTGAAAATTTGAATATAAAGAAAAGCCTTTATGAAAAGATAGAGCTTTACCGAAAAGAAAATACACTGATTACAAGCAATACATCAGGCATTCCAATTCAGATTTTAACTCAAGATAGAAGTGAGAACTTCAAGCAATTTTTCTGTGGAACACACTTTTTTAATCCACCTAGATATTTAAAACTGTTGGAGATTATTCCTACTAAAGAAACCAAACAAGAGGTAATAGATTTCCTTAGTTATTATGGCGAACGCTATCTGGGGAAATCAGTTATAGAATGTAAAGACACACCTGCTTTTATTGCAAATCGCATTGGAATCTACTCCATGATGTCAGTTGTACATCTCATGGAAAAAATGGGTTTCTCTATTCAGGAAATGGATAAACTTACAGGTATAATTATAGGTCGTCCAAAATCTGCCACATTCCGAACATGTGATGTTGTTGGTTTAGACACCCTAGTTTTTGTTGCTCAAAACTTACAAAAAGTTCTTGTACATGATGAATCAAAAGACACTTTCTTAGTTCCTGAAAGTGTTCAAAAAATGATGGCGCTAAAATGGTTTGGTTCTAAAACAAAACAAGGATTTTATAAAAAGGTAAAAGGAGAAGATGGGCAGTCGGAAATACTCAGTTTAAATCTTGACACTTTTGAATATCAAGCTCAGCAAAAACTTAAAATTCCCGAATTTGAAAAGGCAAAGGCTCTTCCAAGCCTAACAGATAGAATAAGAAGTCTTATCACTGGTGAATCAAAAATTAATCAATTCTACCAAAAACTCTTTTTCGGACTGTTTGCTTATATCTCACATCGCATTCCTGAAATTACCGATGATTTATATAAGATTGACGAAGCCATGTGTGCAGGTTTTGCTTGGGAAATTGGTCCTTTTGAAATTTGGGATAGCCTTGGCCTTGAGAAAACTGTTCCAAAAATGGAGAAACTCGGTATGAAACCAGCTGCTTGGATTTATGACATGATGAAGAACAAAACCTCCTTCTATCAACTTCAAAAAGGAAACAGTCAATTTTATGATATTAGTTCTAAAACTCATAAAACGATTCCTGGTTCGGAACAGTTTATTTCTCTTAAAAATATTCGTTCAAACCAAACTATATGGAAGAATGAAGCTTGTAGTGTTATCAATTTAGGAGATGGCGTTCTTAACCTCGAGTTCCACACTAAAATGAATACCATAGGTAGTGAAATTATTCAAGGTATTAACAAAGCCATTGAATTGACAGAAGAAAATCATCAGGCTTTAATAATTTCAAACGAAGGCGATAATTTTTCTGCAGGAGCCAATATAGGTTTGGTTTTCATGTTAGCCATAGAACAAGAATATGAAGAATTAGATATGGTCGTGAAAACTTTTCAAAATACCATGCTAAAACTAAAATATGCATCCTTCCCAGTAATTGCAGCGCCACACAATATGGCCTTAGGCGGCGGTTGTGAAGTTACTATGCATTGCGATAAAGTTATTGCTCATGCCGAAACCTATATAGGACTAGTAGAACTTGGCGTGGGTATTATTCCTGCTGGTGGAGGTTCCAAAGAATTTGCCTTGCGATTATCCAATGAAATGCAAACCGATGATGTTCGCATCAATCGATTTAAAGATAAATTCCTAACAATTGGGCAAGCCAAAGTTTCAACTTCGGCACATGAAGCATTCGACTTAGGATACCTTAGAAAAGATGTAGATGAAATTGTAATCAGCAGGAAACATCAATTAAAATATGCCAAACAATCTGCCCTATTAATGCTGGAGAGAGGTTACACACCTCCTATCCCACCAAAAGATATTACAGTTTTGGGTAAGGAAGGATTAAGCTTGGTATACTCTGGTGCAGATGGCATGCAAGTTGGAAATTTCATTTCAGAATATGACAAACACCTTTCTATTGAGTTAGGTAAAATCTTAAGTGGTGGAGAGCTTAATGAACCAACACTAGTTTCGGAAAATTATCTTCTAAATCTTGAAAGGAAAGCATTTATAAAGCTTTGTCAACAAAAGAAAACCTTAGAACGCATGCAAAGTTTATTGCAGAAAGGTAAAATTCTACGAAACTAATTCTTGAAGAACACTAATAGAAATTTAAGAATTCAACCTATAACACACGAAATTATGACCGCATATGTAATAGCCGCAAAGCGAACAGCAGTAGGAAAAGCAAAAAAAGGGAAATTACGACTCATTCGTCCAGATGATATGGCAGCCAGAGTCGTGCAGGATATTATGCAAAGTTTTCCTATGATTGAAAGCCAACAGATTGATGATGTGATAGTGGGTAATGCAATGCCCGAAGCTGAACAAGGTCTCAATATGGGGCGAATGATCTCCCTTATGGGATTAAATACGCTTACAGTTCCAGGTATGACTGTCAACCGATATTGCTCTTCTGGTCTGGAATCAATAGCTATTGCTGCATCGAAAATTGAAATGGGTCTAGCCGATTGTATTCTTGCAGGTGGAGCCGAATCTATGTCTATGATTCCTATGGGAGGTTGGCGAGTTGTTCCAAATTTAGATATCGCAAAAAATAATCCTGATTGGTATTGGAATATGGGAATTACTGCCGAAGCTCTTCAGAAGAAATACAATATTTCTCGTGAGGATCAGGATGAATTCTCATTCCACTCTCATCGAAAGGCTATTGATGCTATCAGTAAAAATCGTTTTATGGATGAAATTGTTCCTCTCAAGGTCATAGAAAATTTTGTAAATAGGAATGATATAATTGAGAGCAAAGAATATCTCGTCTCACAGGACGAAGGCCCAAGGAAAGACACAAGCCTCGAGGGCTTAAGCAAATTACGTCCGGTTTTTGATATGAAAGGTAGTGTAACAGCAGGAAATTCATCACAAACATCCGATGGAGCAGCTTTTGTTTTAGTCGTATCAGAGAAAATGCTAAAAGAACTGAACGTAGAACCTTTAGCTCGATTTGTAGACTATGCCATAGCTGGCGTTGAACCTAAGCATATGGGAATAGGTCCTGTTGCAGCCATACCGAAAGTTCTGAGTAGATCAGGCTTATCAATGAATCAAATAGAACAACTAGAACTTAACGAAGCTTTTGCGGTTCAAGCTCTAGCTGTTATGAGGGAACTGAATATCAATGCTGACATTACAAACGTAAATGGAGGGGCAATTGCTCTTGGTCATCCACTAGGCTGCACGGGCACAAAACTAACAGTACAGTTAATACACGAAATGAAAAAACAGAAACAAAAATATGGCATGGTGAGTATGTGTGTTGGCTCAGGGCAAGGTGCGGCAGGCATATTCGAAGTATTCTAATTAGATAATTAAACACACTATCATATAA
This sequence comes from Marinifilaceae bacterium, assembly GCA_016744515.1. Lineage (GTDB taxonomy): Bacteria > Bacteroidota > Bacteroidia > Bacteroidales > Marinifilaceae > Ancylomarina. The sequence goes on from JADGEF010000123.1 coordinate 11,192, forward strand.
TATCCAAACTTTAAGAACTCTAAAATCCTCAGATATGGCAACTAAAAAATATCCCAAAGGCGGCGAATTTCTAATAAAAGAAACTCAAGCTCAAGACATATTTATTCCTGAAGAATTCTCTGAAGAGCAAATCATGATCAAGGAAACTTGTTCTGACTTTTTAGAAAAAGAAATTCTTCCAAATCTTGATGAAATCGATAAGCAACAAAATGGCTTAATGGTTGAATTATTAGAAAAAGCGGGAGAACTAGGCTTACTAGGCGTATCTGTTCCTGAAGAATACGACGGATTTGGTCAGGACATGAACACATCTATGCTAAGTACTGAAGTTATGGGTACTTTTAGCTCGTTTGCTGTTGCATATGCTGCACATGTTGGTATTGGTACTTTTCCAATTCTCTATTATGGAACGGATGAACAGAAAAAAAAGTATCTCCCCAAACTAGCCAGTGGTGAATACAAGGGAGCCTATTGTCTTACAGAGCCAGGGGCAGGATCGGATGCCAATTCTGGTAAATCGAAAGCCAAATTGAGTGAAGACGGGAAGCTTTACATCCTGAATGGACAAAAAATGTGGATCACAAATGGAGGCTTTGCTGATGTTTATACCGTATTTGCTAAAATAGATGACGATAAAGATTTAAGTGCTTTTATTGTTGAGAAGTCATTCGGTGGTATTAAGCTCGGACAAGAAGAAAAAAAGATGGGGATAAAAGGATCTTCTACTTGTATGATGTTTTTTGAAGATTGCAGGGTACCAGTTGAGAATCTATTGGGAGAAAGAGGACAAGGTTTTAAAATTGCTTTGAATATTCTTAATAATGGTAGAATTAAATTAGCAGCTGCAGTTCTCGGTGCTGGTAAGAATGTAATCAACAATTCAGTAAAATATGCCAACGAGCGGGTACAGTTTGGTGTAAGCATTGCTAATTTTGGAGCTATTCAGGCTAAAATGGCCGAGCAAAGCATTCGTCTATTTGCCGTTGAATCTGCATTATATCGATGCAGTAACGATATTCAAAATAATATTACAGAATTTGTTGAGCAAGGCATGAGTAAGGAAAAAGCTGTTATTCAAGCTCAAAAAGAATTTGCTGCTGAAGCTGCAATACTAAAAGTATCTGCATCTGAAGCTTTAGATTTTGTAGTTGACGAGGGAGTGCAAATTTACGGTGGGATGGGCTATTCGGCTGAGGCTCCAATGGAAAGAGCTTATCGTGATTCTCGTATCAA
>JADGEF010000124.1 GCA_016744515.1 Marinifilaceae bacterium
CCAGTTAAATAACCACGAATCACCATTTCAACCATGAAAGGCTCAGCAAGGTGACCAATAGTAACCATTGGATCTGGAGTTGCAATTTTCCAGTTAGGAACGATATCAGAAGTTGCATCCAAGAAAATGGCAGCAATCTGATTTAGAACTTGTCCTTTAAAAGGAATACCTTCTGGAAGAACTACATCGAAAGCTGAAATTCTATCAGAAACGACCATTGCAAGGAATTCATCGTTGATATTATAAACGTCACGAACTTTTCCTACGTATAAGTTCTTTTGATTTGGAAAGTTAAAATCTGTTTTTACAATTGCTTTGTTCATCTGTGCAGATAGATTTATAATTTATAAAATGGTAATTTTCTATTTAAGTAAGAGCATTAAATGTTCCGATTGCAAATTTATAAGATTTATTCCTCTTTTTTCCACTTTTTCGTCTCGTTTTCTTCATCAATTTCATATGCGCTAACAATTTTCTTTACAAGATGATGACGAACAATATCAGAAGTGTCGAATTCGACCGTTGCAATGCCTTTAATATTCTTTAATATACGGAAGGCTTGAACCAAACCAGATTGTTGTTTTCTAGGGAGATCAATTTGAGTAATATCTCCCGTAATCATGAATTTACCACTTGTACCCATACGAGTAAGAAACATTTTTAGTTGTTTACTCGTTGTGTTTTGTGCTTCATCTAGGATTACAAAGGCATCGTTAAGGGTTCGTCCACGCATATAGGCTAGTGGAGCTATTTGAATAATTTCAGATTCAAGATAGCCTGCTAACTTTCTAGGAGGAATCATATCGAGTAGTGCATCGTAAAGTGGTTGCAAATAGGGGTCAATCTTTTCTTTTAAATCGCCAGGTAGAAAGCCTAAGTTCTCACCAGCTTCAACAGCAGGACGACTCAGTATAATACGCTTTACCTCATTGTTTCGTAAGGCTTTTACTGCAAGTGCTACAGCGGTGTATGTTTTACCAGAACCAGCAGGACCAATGGCAAAAACCATATCGTTCTTCTCAGATTTCTCAACTAACTTACGTTGGTTTGGTGTTCTTGAGCGTATCATTTTACCGTTGTTTCCAAAAATAATTAGGTTTTTCGGATCTTCTGGATCTTCTATTTCTTTTGTGTTCTCAAGTACAATTCTTTTCAGATTTGCAGCTGTAAGTACATTATATTGGTGGTAATGTTGAAGAATGAGATTGATTTTATTTTCAAATAGGTCCAAGGTTTGTTGTTCACCTTTTACAATTAATTCGTCACCTCGACCAACTATCTGAAGCTTTGGAAAAAGCTCCTTAAGAATATCAAGTTTGCTATTGTTTATTCCATAAAAATCGAGAGGGTCAATTGAGCCTATAGATATTATCCTTTCTATCATAAATTTTGTTTGATATTTATTACTTTTGATCCTACAAATTAGTTATTTTTTTTGACTGAATCAGGTTTTATCAGTGTCCATTTGTACGTTTCCTTTAAATATAGAAATGATAATGAGTCATTTTGATCATGAAATGAAAATCAACTTATACTAAAATATTTAGCTCATGGGAGTTATTACAATATGCAGCGATTGGAATGGTCGTGATTATTATTTGGCAGCCTTAAAAGGGCGCTTACTTTCTCTTTGTGAAGATGTTCAGATTGTAGATTTGAGTCATAATATTGAATCTTATAATATTTCTCAGGCTGCTTTTATCGTCAAAAATGCCTACCATTACTATCCTGAAGGCAGTATTCACATTATAGCCGTAAATTCAGAAATTAGTTCAGAAAAAGCGCATGTCGTAGTATATAATAAAGGACATTATTTTATTGGTGCTGATAATGGTATGTTTAATTTGATATTTCGAGATAAGCCCGAAGAGGTTATACAAATTAAAGCAGGTAATAAAGATGCGGGTTTATTAAACTTCCCTGAAATTGATATTTTTGCTCCTGCAGCAGCACATATCTATAACAAGGGAAAGATATCGAAACTGGGAAAGAAAGTTGATTCATTATATAATATGGTTCCTATTCGAGCAGTGATTCAGAAGGATACCATGACTGGAAAGGTGATTTATATCGATTCATATAGCAATGCTATCGTAAATATTTCTAAAGATCGCTTTTATTCCCTCTTGGAAGGTCGAGATTTTGAAATATTGGTGCAAAGTAATCAGCATTTAATTACAAAGATTAGCCAGCATTATAGTGATGTACCCGAAGGTGATATTCTTGCTATATTCAACTCTGCGGGTATGCTTGAGATAGCGATGAACAAAGGAGAATTGTCTAAATTATTAGAAATTGATACAAATTCAGATATAAGAGTTAAATTTCATGATTGTTAGGTTTGTAAAGTTGGAATTACAAAGTCAGTATATAGCTGATTTTAAAAGGTTGACAGCAGGAGAGAAGGAAGAGATAATCGCTTTTGAGGGATGCTCCTTTTTAGAAATCCTACAGGATGTCAATAATGAAAACCTATTCTTCTCGCATAGCCATTGGGCTTCAGAAGAAGCTTTGAATGCATATAGAGATTCAGCTTTTTTTAGAGGAAACTGGGAGCAAGTAAAACAATGGTTTGCTGCAAAACCAGAAGCTTGGAGCTTAGAGCGATAAAAATGAGAAGGACTGTTATTAAAATTGAGAAGATGAATAAGAATTTGAAAGCTTTTGAAGAGCTCCTAAATATAATGGACGAACTACGTTTGAAATGCCCTTGGGATAAAAAGCAAACGCTAGAGAGTTTAAGAACCCTAACAATTGAGGAAACCTACGAATTGGCTGATGCCATTTTGAAGAATGATAAGGAGGAGATAAAGAAGGAGCTAGGCGATTTGCTACTACATATTGTATTCTATGCTAAGATTGGTTCTGAAACCAATGATTTCGATATTGCAGATGTTTGTAAAGGCATTAGTGAGAAATTGATCTATCGTCATCCTCATATTTTTTCTGATGTAAAAGTTGCTGATGCTCGCGAAGTAGAGGAGAACTGGGAACAACTGAAGCTTAAAGAAAAAGGTGGTAAGGGCACTGTTTTAGAAGGCGTTCCTCAATCATTGCCTGCAATGGTAAAAGCCAACCGTATTCAAGATAAGGTGAGAGGCGTTGGTTTCGATTGGGAAGAAAAAGAGCAAGTTTGGGATAAGGTAAAAGAAGAAATATCAGAACTTGAGGTAGAATTGAAATCAGGTAATCAAGATAATATTGAGCAAGAGTTTGGGGATGTATTTTTCTCCTTGATTAATACAGCTCGTTTATATGGTGTGAATCCCGAAAATGCGCTTGAAAGAACCAATCAGAAATTCACCAAACGATTTAATTATTTGGAAAGTCAAACTATGGGAGTTGGGAGAAATTTAAAAGATATGAGCCTTGAAGAGATGGATGTGATTTGGGAAGAAGCGAAACAATTTGATACCTAAGCTTAATATTAAAAATCCTAATCATTCAAAAAACATTACTGCATTCAATTTATGAGACTATTACTATTTATCTTCCTATTTATCAGTTATTCAGCCATCTCGCAAGAGCAGATGAGTTTATCGCTAAAAGCAAATGATCATATTTCGGAGCAATTCTATTTACATATGGGAGACGATATGGGAATTGTTACCATTGATAGTTCTCGTGTGAAGGCTTCTGGCATTTTAATCTTTAATTGGGAAGGTGAACCAGATGTTTACCGTTTGACTGATAATGATGGGCATCTGATCGATTTTAGAATGGAAAAATTGGATATGGCTTTTGAGATTAGAGGGAATTTTGCTGAGCTTGAACTTATTTTTGAATCTGGGAATAAGAACAATCAGTTGCAATATTATATATCAGAATTTGAATATTATAACACGGAAGCTAAGCGGGTTGGTGAAGACTATAACAATGCAAGCGAGAACGATAAGAAGGGAATTTTAAAGACATATAAGGATATTCAGAAGGAATATAAGGATTTAGTGAAAGATTTGTGGTCGAAAAAAGATAAAGAATGGTCTTTGCAATTAGCTCTGACATATGCAGATAGAATCCCTGACTTAAACCCAAAGAGTATGGGGCGTTATTTTGCTGAGCAATATTTTGAGTACTTCAATTTTTCGGATAGTTTATTAATAGGAACGCCATGTTTTTATAGTAAACTGGAACGGTTTTTTGAGACTAAGGAGGTTCAAACACTTCTTAAACGTAATGTGTCAAAAGATATTGAGATGATGGTTCAGCAAATTTTTTGGCTTTCGGAAGTGAATAAATACGCACAAGAATGCTTGGTTAACTATTTAATGACTAATTACCCTGAGGCTAAATATTCAAATTTGTATGCATCTGTTCTTAAGATTTACAAGTTGGCTAATTCTTGTGAATATGTAATGGCGAGTAGGAATATGAGAGCTAGGATTGAGAATGATAAGAATTTTACGATTCGTTCTAAAGCTCCTGATTTTGTTCTAGAAAATTGCATGAATATCAATTTAGAATCCTTTTCAAAGGTTAATAGTGATTTAACTTTACTTGTTGCATGGTCGGCTCATTGTGATGGTTCTGTTGAGCTTTTGGATAAAATTCAGAATTTGTATCATACGTATCATGAAAAAGGGTTAGAGGTTGTTGCAATTTCTGTAGATAACAGTATTGGATCGTGGGAGAATTTCGTTAACGAACGTGTATACACATGGGTAAATGCTTGCGATAAGGCAGGTTTGAAGGGGGAGTTTGCTAATGTTTACAATATTACGGCTACGCCAAGCATGTTTCTTATTTCATCGGATTTAAAGCTGTTAGCTAAGCCTGTAACTTTTTATCAACTTAAAAAAGAAGTGAAAAACCACCTTTATTAAGCTTTTAGTTTCTTAAGCAATTTTTTGGCTCTAGCGTTAAAAGCTATTGAGTCCTAAATGACTCTGCCCTCGGTTCCCATATTTGAGTAAGAATTGTACTGAAAATATTTTATTCAATGATCGAATTTGTCACATCTATTTGAGTGTCACTGTGCATCGATATAGATGGATAAACAGGATACCAGGATCCGCCAATATTGTCTTGAATCACCGAGTTATCTATTTTGATGTTTCCTGAATGGTCATTTGTTACGAAAAATATTGAAGATCCGTGTTGAATAACTTCATTCTGATCAATTCGAGAGCCTTTAATTGTTAAGGTCATCGTATTTCCATCATTATAAATTGCTCCGCCACTTCCACCGCCAGGCGTTCCTGATTGAGAGGGATTACCGCCATTCCCAATTGCTTTATTATGGGAAAATAAGCTATTTATTATTGTCCAAGAAACACCAATGCTACTAATTGCACCACCATTTGATCCTTCGTTACCATATCCTTCTTCGCCGCCAAATGTACAATTTGTAACATAAACTGGTTTATTCTCGTACTGACTGAATACACGAACGGCACCGCCACCAACATCAGGACCTAAATCAGCACATACATTATTGAAAAATCGGCAATTTACCATTTTGAATCGTCCACCTCTGACCCAAATGGCGCCACCACCATCATATTTTCTTTCCGATTTAGAATTGCCATTAATGAATGTGAGGTTCTGAATGGTAAGTCTCGGATGATCCTGATTTTGACAGTGAGAAGTCGTCCATTTTTGGTTCTTATCGCAAGTGTTCATGTAAAGAATTCTTGTTTTGCCTTCGCCACTTAGAGTAACTAAGCCACCACCGTCGATAATAACTTCTTCGCTAGCATTATTGAAAATCTTAGCTGGTTTATTCAATTTGATGGTAATTGGTTCAGAACCACAGTTGAATACTATTTTACCACCTTTTGCTACGGCATCTATAAACGCTTGTGCAGTGCAACTCTCAGGAGTGCCATCGCCAATTATTTGATCTGGTTCTGATACATCTTCAAGACCAGCATCAGTAGGGATGGAAGAATCTCCATCTGGATTTCCCGCAGCAGGACCATTATATGCTATCTCAATTAAATCTTGACTAAGATTATCATCACTTGAAGAACAGCTCACTAATGAGATACAAATGGTGAATAGAATAAGGTAGCAGTATCGGTTTTTTGAGATCGTATTAGCTTTCATTTTCGAATAATTTTTCAAGTTGATATGACTTTCTTATACTGATTGTCTTTAACGACAATTAAAAAAGTATATTATATTAATGTGTAAGAAAAATTAAACTTACTCGGATTAAGATCGTAGTTTCTTAAGCAATTTTCTGCCTCTAGCTTTAAATCCTGTAGTGCCATCAATCATACATTCCTCAATAACTAAGACCAATTCATTTTTGATATCAGGTTCTTGTTGAGCGAAATTGAAGAGTATCTGTATGGCGTGAACCTTGACTGCTACAGCAGTAGAGCTTGATATTAAATAATCGAAACAGCAATTGATAAACTCACCAGAAATATTTTTAGGAAGCGGTTCACAGCTAATGAGTTTTAGAAGTTGACGCTGCTTACTTTCACATTTTAAGCTAGGGATAAGCTCAATCATCTGTGGTATATAGCATCGAATTAACTCAGGTGCTTCATCATACACTTTATCCATCAACCAAGTCGCTCGCCATGCCCTTTTGTGCTCACCAGTGGCAAATCCCCATAGCTTGGGCATATGCTTAGGCTCTCTAGCTATTTCTTTAGCTATAAGCTTTGCGGCATCTTTACCCGGGAATGTTGAGAGGATTACTTCGAAGTCCATATTGATTATTGTGATTTGATGAATCCTAAAAATTCATAAGTATTTAGTTTAAATTTTATAATAAAGCGAAAGTATATTCCATAGGTATCACAAAGCTTTTACTTGTTTTGAATTTACAGATCCTTTTAATCGAATTTTCACCTTGAACACTAACTTTTTCATACAATTCATTGTAATCTTCAAAATACTGTTCTGTCTTATGAGTTACCAATTTCTGTATTGGGTTATTTGAAACATGTGCCCAACTGTTTTTAGCTTTCTCTTCTTCGTCAGCAATATAAGCCCAATCTGAATTAACACCATGATCTGCTATTACAATATCTTTTGCAATGCATTGAGCATGTTCAATCATTTTTTGAGAATTCTTCATCTCATGTAAGCAAAATTCAAATAACACAACATCACCCTTTACTTTAGTAGTGCTAAAATCTGAATGAATTAAGGTGAATTTTTCAAATAAGTCATTCTTAGATAAATTAGCTTTAAGTCTGTTTAAAGCATCTATATCATTGTCAATTGCAATAACATGTTTTGCTTTTTGAGCATAAGCTATAAATTGTCCCCCTCCAGCTCCAACTGAAATGATGGTTTTATTCCTGAAATCATAAAAGTTTAATAAGTTTTGTATGAGTTGCTGTATATCTTTTACCATGATTTATTTTTAGTTGCCATCTAAGATCGTCTGACCCTTTATGGTTTTAGTCTTTTTTTATTTAATTAGAAGAATGACTTCTTTGCTTCGAAATTCATGTGCTATTTAGTATTTTGCTAATGTTGGCTTAATTCGTGATGTGAAATTTGTCATCAGCCCAAGTTAAAGGATTATTGATGATATAATCATGGATTTTTTGAAAAGATTCATCATTCCGAATAATATGATTGTGGAATCGGGCTTGCCCTGGGCTTATTCATTATAGTTGTTTTTTAACAAATATTGAATTTTATGAATAAAGCATATGTTTGGGAACATTCATCTATTTATTGTATATTAATCAGCGTATTAGCCAACGATTAACCATAAGTTTATGTATATTCTTAAGAATAAAATTCGGATTGTGACCACAGCCTCTCTTTTTGATGGTCACGATGCTTCTATCAATATCATGCGACGTATTCTTCAGGCTTCGGGAGCTGAAGTTATTCATTTAGGACATAATAGATCTGTGCAAGAGATAGTCGACTGCGCTATTCAAGAAGATGTTCAAGCAATTGCCGTAACTTCTTATCAAGGAGGGCATAATGAGTTTTTTAAATATATGCGAGACTTACTCGTTGAACGTGAATCTGAACACATAAGAATCTTTGGCGGTGGTGGCGGTGTAATTTTGCCTACTGAAATTGAAACATTAGAATCTTACGGTATTTCTAAAATATATTCTCCTGATGATGGACGTGTTTTAGGCTTGCAAGGTATGATCGATAACTTGCTTGAAAATTGTGATTTTCCATCTGGTAAAGATGTAAGTGTGAGTCAGGAAGATGTGTCTAAAAACAAGCCTTCTAGCCTTGCACGATTGATTTCTGCGGTTGAGAACTATCCCCAAGAAGTTTCTGATGTAATGAATATCCTTAGAGTGTCGGAAGCAGATTCTAAAACTGTGACTCTAGGTATTACAGGCACAGGAGGAGCAGGGAAGTCGTCTCTGATTGATGAGATAATTCGTCGATTTCTTGATGTTTATCCAGATTTGAACATGGCTGTTATTTCTGTTGATCCATCACGTCGTCGTTCTGGCGGGGCATTGTTGGGAGATAGAATTCGGATGAATTCGGTTCACTCACCCCGTATTTACATGCGTTCTCTTAGTACACGCCAGTCCAATTTAGCTTTGTCTAAGCACATTAAGGATGTTTTGTGTATCACCAAGAATGCGGGCTTTGATTTGGTTATTCTGGAAACTTCAGGAATAGGGCAGTCCGATACAGAGATTATTGACCATTCAGATTGTTCACTTTATGTGATGACACCAGAATTTGGGGCAGCCACTCAGCTTGAAAAAATTGATATGCTTGACTTTGCTGATCTTATCGCCATAAATAAGTCTGATAAGCGTGGTGCTTTGGATGCTTTGCGCGATGTAAGAAAGCAATATCAACGTAACCATTTATTGTGGGAAAAAGAGCTTGTTGAAATGCCTGTATTTGGAACTGTTGCTTCACAGTTTAATGACCCAGGCGTAAATGAACTTTTTAATGCAATAAGCGATAAATTAGATGAACTTCGTCCTGGTGTTTTCGAAAGAGATGAAACTAGAAAACTCGACATTAGCGAAAAAATTCTAGTGATTCCTCCCTCACGTGTTCGTTACCTTTCGGAGATTTCAGAATGTGTAAGAAAGTATAATAAAGATAGCGAAGGACAATCGAGTCATGCCGACCTGCTTCATTCGCTACGAAAATCGAGAGAAAAACTTAGAAATTCGTCAAGTATCGATGATAATATAGCTACAAGATTTGATGACTTAATTACGGAAACGGAAGGGAAACTCGATCGTGAGAATCTGAAGATCTTAGAAAATTGGACAGAAAAGCAGAAGAAATTTTCAGCCGATTTCTATGAATATCAAGTTCGAGGAAAAGTTTTCAAAGTTGCGACAAAAGGAGAGACAATATCACACAATAAGATACCTAAAATAGCTTTACCAAAATACAGATCGTGGGGAGATATTTTGAAATGGAATTTGAGAGAAAATGTTCCTGGAGAATTTCCGTATGCTGCAGGTGTTTTTCCATTTAAACGTGAGGATGAGGATCCAATACGGATGTTTGCTGGTGAAGGTGGTCCTGAACGAACCAATAAGCGTTTTCATTACCTTTCCAAAGGTATGCCAGCTGTCCGTTTGTCTACTGCCTTTGATTCAGTAACACTCTATGGTGAGGATCCGCATGCTCGTCCTGATATTTATGGGAAGATTGGTAATGCAGGTGTATCTATTGCTTGCTTAGATGACGCTAAGAAGCTTTATTCGGGTTTCGACCTCATGTCGAATAAGACCTCTGTGTCTATGACGATTAATGGACCTTCAGCTGTAATGGTTGCTTATTTTATGAACGCTGCTATTGATCAACAATGTGAGATCTATATCAAACAGAATGGTTTAGAGGAAGAAGTTAAACAAAAACTTGAAGTGATTTTTAAAGCAAGAAAAACCAAATGTCCAGCATATCAAGGTCAGCTTCCAAATGGAAATGAGGGTTTAGGCTTGATGCTATTAGGTGTGACTGGTGATATGGTTTTATCTAGCGAGGTATACGAAAAAATAAAGGCTGAAACAATTTGCAGAGTGAGGGGAACGGTTCAGGCCGATATTCTTAAGGAAGATCAGGCTCAAAACACGTGTATTTTTTCTACAGATTTCTCTCTGAAGTTGATGGGAGATATTCAATCCTATTTTATTGATCATGAAGTTCGAAATTTCTATTCGGTTTCCATTTCTGGTTACCATATTGCCGAGGCCGGAGCCAGTCCAATCAGTCAGTTGGCTTTTACTTTGTCAAATGGCTTTACTTATGTGGAATATTACCTTTCACGAGGGATGGATATCAATGACTTTGCGCCAAACTTATCCTTTTTCTTCTCGAATGGCGTAGATGCAGAATATGCCGTTTTAGGACGTGTTGCACGTTTGATCTGGGCAAAGGCCATGAAATATAAGTACGGAGCTAATGAACGCTCTCAAAAGCTTAAATACCATATTCAGACGTCTGGTAGATCCCTACATGCTCAGGAAATGGATTTTAATGACATTAGAACGACTTTGCAGGCACTTTATGCCATTTACGACAATTGTAATTCGCTTCACACGAATGCTTACGACGAGGCTTTAACGACACCAACAGAGGAATCTGTTCGTCGTGCTATGGCTATTCAGTTGATTATCAGTCGTGAATTAGGCCTGGCGATTAATCAAAACCCTATGCAAGGCTCATTTATTATTGAAGAGTTGACTGATTTGGTAGAAGAAGCAGTTTTACTAGAGTTCGATAAAATTACGGAACGAGGTGGTGTGTTGGGTGCTATGGAAACCATGTATCAACGTAATAAAATTCAGGAAGAATCTCTTTACTACGAAAGATTAAAGAATTCAGGTGATTTACCAATTATAGGCGTGAACACATTCCTGTCAAGTACTGGTTCGCCGACAATAATTCCTGAAGAAGTGATTCGAGCTACAGAGGAAGAAAAACAATATCAAATTAGCATGGTTAAAAACTTACATGAATGCTATTATGAAGAGGCTGTTTCTTCTCTTAAAACCCTAAAAGAGAAAGCAATAATTAATGCTAACTTATTCGAAACTTTAATGGAGTCTGCGAAGTATTGTTCTATTGGGCAAATCACTCATGCACTATTTGAAGTAGGAGGAAAGTACCGCCGAAACATGTAATCTCGTTTACCGACCATCATAAAATAATCCCAACTTGCTTATGCAGGTTGGGATTCTTAATAAATTAGTCTATTCAAAGCTTAATAGATATCCAAATCTTTACCAACGATAACTTTCCCATTATATCCTGTTGAAATTTCTTCGAGTAATTCCTTGCCATCTGAACCCCAGAATAGGATGTGATATAAAACGATGAGTTGAGGTTTGGCTTTATTGGCAATATCAGCAAGTTCAAGAGTTGATGTGTGATTACGTTTGTGGTAGTTTCTCCAAAAATCATTTTTAGTGTCGAAGCCTTTCTTGGAGTAAACTTCATGAATCAGAATGTCGGCATCAGTAGCATATTCAATGATTTTATCAGATGGTGCCGAATCTCCTGACAAAACAATGACTTTATCAGGAGTTGTAAAACGGAAGCCCCATGCATTTGGCCAAGTTCCATGTGGTACAGGAAACGCCTCAACCTTAATATTTTCATCGGTATAGATAATACCTTCTTTGGAAAACTCATGACTATTTACACGCCAACCCTGATTATTGGCAGGTTCATAACCATATAAGCGATACTTTATGTCATCTTCATAAGCTTCTAAAATATGATGAGTCATTTTGTTGATGCCTTCGGGTCCATACACTTCAAGTGGTTCATTTCGTCCCATAACCCATGGTGTAAGAATAAGATCAGGATATCCCGTCGTATGGTCGGAATGCAAATGGGTAAGAAAGGCATGTTTGATATTTTTGATATCCAAACCTTTAATTTTGCCTTTGTATCTAGGGCTCATGGCAGCTGCTTGGCGAATTAATCCAGGCCCAAAATCTACAATATAGGGCGTATCGTTAACCACAATAGCAACAGAACATCCTGATTGAGAAGGTGATGGGTTAGGATTACCAGATCCAAGCATTACAACTTGAGTTATTTTGGAGTCAGAATAGTCAGTTTGGGCAAATAAGGTAGCAGTACATAATAGAAGTAAGAGAATTGAAAAAGATTGTCGTTTCATAAATTACTGTTTTTAATTGGCTAGATTTTTGATCAACTAAAAGTAGTAAAATTCTAATATCTCCTTCTTTACTTCAGGGCAAACTCACACTTTTATTCAGGTCAAACGCATTTAAAACTGATACTGCAATAAATCAAGCAGCAGAGCTGCGTCATATTTGTAGGTATAGGTAATTTCCTACATTTCTCCCCCGCTTGAGCAAAAAATCTTAAGATTTTTTGCTCAAGCGGGGGAGTTTTCAATAAATGATTCATGTACTACAA
>JADGEF010000225.1 GCA_016744515.1 Marinifilaceae bacterium
ACAAGAAAGCTTTGAGAATATGATGAAAATTCAGGCAGAGGAATTGACTTCTCCTATCGGAATCAGCATTAGGTAAATAGAATACGCCATAAAACCTCAAACTATATGTTTTTAAAATATTTGTACTGCATTGTTAGCTTAATACTTATTTCTACTTCGTCAATAGCGCAGAAAATAGATAGTCATTTTTTTGAATTGTTGGATTTTAATAGACAAGAATTAAAAAAAACAGCCGAATATGTAGGGGCTAATAACCTAAAGGTTGCCAGTAAAGAATTACTGAGTTATTACAGAAAAAAAAACAATACTTTTCTGAATATAGGATCGGAAGATTTGGATTATATTGAAAGTAAGTATAAACAAGAGGTAGAAGAAAGTATCGAAACGGCTAATCAGGTGCTAAATCAGAACTTTTTATTTAGGTATGAATGGGATATGGAGAAAACCAATGTGCCTTACCAGTTTAAAAAGGAGATAGATTGGTCTTTAATTCCTTTTGGAGATGAAGAATGGTGTTTTATGCTAAACAGGCATAAGTTTTGGATTGATTTAGGCAAAGCTTATTTGTTTACAGGTAAAGAAAAGTATGCAGAGGCTTTTGTAAATCAGGTTACTCATTGGATTGATAATAACCCTCAGGATAAAAGTTTAAAATCCCTTACTTGGAGAAGAATAGAGGCTGGGATACGTTGCGAAAATTGGATTAAATCCTTTGAATATATTAAGAATTCAAAGCATGTTACTCCTGAATTTTTAATCAAATTCCTAAAATCCTTACATCAGCATGCTGAGTATATCAATAGCTCATTTAATTATTTTTCAAAAACAAGCAATTGGGGTGTTATAGAGTACAATGGTTTATTTACATTGTCTAATGTTTTAAGCGAATTTAAAAAATCGGCTAAATGGGGAGTTGAGTCAATCGAAAAGCTCACTACATGTATAAATCTGCAGGTACTTAGTGTCTCTAAGAAAACAAGCATTTTCATGTAATTCCCTTAGATTAATTCTACATAGTTAAAATTTGATTTTAGTAAATACAATAAAAATCCGGCTAGAGAGAGGAAGTCTGGTCATTTCCAGCCTTCCTTCCTCTCCAGCCTATTATTCCTTGATTTTAGAGCATAGTTATCCCCGGATTAAATATCTGATATCTCCATCCTGCTTATGCAGCTCGCTTTAATTCAGTACGTTGATCCTCTAATATTTTTCGTCCTATTTTCTTTAGGTTATAAGCACATACTCCTAAGCTGATATACCTGGTAAAATGTATAATTCCCCTATCCGGGCATCGATCCAGTCCTCTATGTTCAAGCTCATTTATATTAGATTCTATCGTGCTGTGCTTATTTTTTAATCGCTTAAATTTTCTGGTTCTTTCTTCTTCTAGTTCCATTTGATTGCGCTTTCCCAGCTTTGGCATTATTACATTTGCTACCTCAAGTTGTAGCAATAGTTTATTCTCCTTATTCCAATAGCCCTTATCAAGACTCCAGGAAACAACGATATATTTTTGTAGAATACGGTCAGCGACTTCAATCACTATATCTCTATCTTGTTGGTTATTCATCAACTGATAATCCACAATGAGATTGTATTGATCTGTAGTGATACTCAATTTCTTTCCCAGTTCGACACTGGGGCGAGATTTACCCTTGTTCACCCACTGGGTATAAGTTTCAAAAATCGAGAACATCTTTTCTTCATGTGGTATAATCTCTTGCTTAAGGATACGTCTCTCAACTAAGTCAATATGCTTTTTTAGCAGCATTATAAAATGCTCTAGAGTCACAATACAGCTTAAATCAAAGGCATCGTCCATCGGAAATAAAGGCAAGTCATTCTCTAATTTCAAACAAAACACTCTAGCTTTCTTCAGATATTTACTTGCCGTAGATTTTAATCTTTTCTCCTTATTCTTTCCTCCGGAAGAAGAAGTCTTTCCAAGTTCACGCATCAAGCCTTTGATTTGAGCCTTCCAATCATCAATCTTTCGCCAACCTTTAATCTGATCATGCTTTTGTACAAGTTTTTTTAATATAGATACACACTTACCTGCACAATCAAAAAGTAGATTATAATCAGTTGGAAAGTGAACATTACTCTCAACAACAAAGCTATCTGATTTTAAGTGCAATGGTGTTGTTTCTTTTTTTTTAAACACTTCTTTGTGCCCAAAATCGACAATCAACTCATTTATCTCTTTAATCATATCATCACTGACTAGCGAAACATTATCGTAGATATTTTGATATTCAAGTTCTGTCCGTGGATAACCAAATTCATGGGCAATACCCATTAAGCATCTCATGGTATGATGATTATTTGCCAGATCATGAAGCATGTCATAGCTTGTATTTAAACATAAACGAACCTGAGCCAGAACAAAAATGATCCATAAATCCAGTCCCGGCCTTCCTGTTTCTTTTTTATTGCAATTTATATGTTTATCCAGAATATAGAATATTTTCTCATTGTATTCCGGGGTACAGAATAGTTCTCGTAGAGCAATTAATAATTCATGTAAGGCATTTTTACTCTTGGATGAAATTGGTGTTTCTTCAATTGGAATTTGTCCAATGCTTAATTGTTGTGCGAATCTGTTTCTCATATCCGAATCTTTTGAGGTGAATGAAAGATAATATGCGAATCTAAAACCATTAACATATTGAATATCTACATATTAAATGAAACAACCAAAGATAAACCCCATAAGATTCAAGAAAGATATCAACAACAACTAATTGATAATGACATAGGTTATGCGTTTTCTAAGAGGGACTA
>JADGEF010000125.1 GCA_016744515.1 Marinifilaceae bacterium
CATAATTTGCTGTGATACTGAAAGGTATGCATCTGCATCAACATGTCCACCTGTCACATCAACTCCTTCAGGCTTAACACCCAAAACTTTCTCAGCATCTTCTTCATTTCCTAGAATCACATCAGTTCCAGCTACCAATTCAGGCATAAGCTCTCCAGCTGTCTTTCCATAATTCCATAGATTCTTACGATAATTTAAATCACAGGAAACTGTAATATCCCTTTCATTTGCAGCCTTAATAGCTTCCAAACAAACATCAGCTGCTCCTTGAGAAATAGCTGGAGTAATTCCTGTCCAATGGAACCAATTAACACCTTCGAATACCTTGTCCCAATTAATCATTCCCAATTCAATTTCGGAAATGGCAGAATGTGCACGATCGTATACCACTTTAGAACCACGACTTACAGCTCCTGTTTCTAAAAAGTAAATACCTAATCTATCACCTCCATATACGATATCATCGGTGTTTACACCATATTTTTTAAGATCCATTTCACAAGCACGAGCAATATCATTCTTTGGCAATCGAGTTACAAAATTCGATTCAATTCCATAATTTGCCAATGATACCGCAACATTTGCTTCACCACCACCAAAAGTGGCTTTAAGTTCTGATGCCTGCGAAAATCTCTCATATCCAGGTGTTGCCAAACGCAACATAATTTCTCCAAAAGTAACAACCTTATTACTCATTTTATTCTCGTTTAATTTTATCTTAAAAAATTGTCCTAATTTAAAGGTGGATAAACTCAATTCTATTAGAATTGTTTTCCACACCTCTGCTAATCCTTAATGATATAGCGTTTAATTTTTTTATTTGTTTTTTCAATCAACACCACTTCTCCACTAAGCATTTGACCTTTTACTTTAAAAAAATGAGATGCAGGTGCTGGAGAATTATGAACGACCATAAGAGTATATTCTTTATCATCAAATGAGACTGTTACAGCTTCAACATCTTTATCCGAAAGCAATACATCATTTCGATTATATACAGGTGTTCTTTCATATTTTAAATTTGTTTGCTCAGGAAAATACAAAGCAGAAATAAAAGATGTAAAGCCAGTTGTTTTCTTAAATAACTCAGCTCTTTTATTCTCTTGTTTCAAGTTATATTCTGGAGACCACCATTCATCTGTTAACTTTATTTCAAGCTCTTTTATGGGCTGTATTTTTAAATTACCTTCTTTATATGTTGTTATTAGCCCACCATCTTCAATAGCAACATCTTTATTAGGAAAATTAAAGTATTGTGAATAAGTGTGAGATTGTTTTCCTGAAAAACTATCAAAAATCAACCAAACATTAGATTCTTTTAAAAACAACACCCTTCTTTTCATAGATACAGGGTCTGCAAGCCTTTTATAGGCGGTATTCTCTGCCTCTCCATAATCAAAAGAAGCTTCTGAACTCACATAAACACCTTGAGATCGGGCTTCATATTTATTCGTCCAAGAGTCTGAATAAATTGAATTTGACAAATTATCTACTCCAAGTGTATTATGACTTTTACTGCTTTTAAATGTTTCTCTCCAATAATTATCGACATAGGAATACCTTCCTCCATCTACCAAATAATCACGCCCATTTGCAAAAAGAGTCAAATGCAACAAATTATCATGCCCATGTCCGCATCCTAACTTTTTTAAATGTAAACTCGTATAAGTTGCATCTTTATTCCAAGAAGTACGCATATAAAAGTCTCCTGAACTTTTTTGATAAGTTGATAAAAACTCAGGGCTGACAGCATTCATTTTCTTATAATTCCCAGCCTCCTCTCTTCCTAATAAAAAAAGAGTTTCGTAATCAAAATCGTTAAATGCTCTTGACTTTAAAACAGGATCGGTAAACAAATAAGATGCTAATGTAAGTAGCCCTCTGGTATCAGTATCATCACTATCACCCAATAAAGGCTGATGATAATTAGGTTTCTGCCATTGCACGTTAGCATAGGCCATTGCCTTTGTTTTTTCAACTAGAAGATCGGGCAGTTCAAATTTATTCTGCTGAGCAATAAGATTTACATTCATAAAACAATGAAAAACCTCGTTGTGATACATAGGCGATTGCTCCCACTGTGTTCCATCTTCTTGGACTTGTAATGCAATACAGGTAGACAATTTATCCAATGCATCTTTTTGCCATTGAGGGGCAATTTTAAATTCAGTTAAAAACTGAGCAAGATTATACAACCCCTGAAATTCGAGCACACCCCAGTTACTCGTTTTAGAAAAATTACTAAAAGAGCTATTTAAATATTCTCCATGTTGATATAAAGAGTTTAGAAATTTCGCCAAAAATTCAGGTGTAACATGCTTTGAATTCTTCACATACTCAAATGCTTTTATCCAATTTTCACATCGAATTCCTGCTTCAATCCTTCTCCACGAAAGTTTTTTTAAGCGATTCTCTAATGGGTTATTATCTATCCAGTGACTAACTTGTTGCACAAATCCTCTTGCATATTTCTCATTCCCCGTAAGTAGATATGCTTTACCTAAATCAATCCAAAAGCGATGTCTATTCAACATGTAACACCACTCTTCATCTCCATTGGGGATGGCTGTCCAATCAATCTCCTTTTTAAACTGATGTGGGATATTCGTTTTCTCCATATCCCAATCATATCTAAATATGAAATAATGGTTCAACACTTCATCTGCAACCTTTATCGTTTTTTCAACATCTTTTTTATAATGTAATTTGATATAGGAAACATCTTTTTTTGAAACTCTCAGATAATTATTATTCTTTGAACGATATTGAATCAACAATTCAGACATAGCCTTAGTATGCTGATTAGCTTGCTCATACTTTTTAACCGAATTAAGTTTAGGTAAGTCTAAATTAATCCTTTCCAAAAGCTGTACTTCAGCATTTTGAGCAAATGAATTATTACAAATAAAACAGTAAGTGACAAACAAAAATACACTTCGTAAAATCATGCTTATTATATTAAATGATATTGATTAAATTCAACTTGAAATTAACTGCCAACAGAAAAAATTAACTTGGTATTTATTTTACAGTCACAACAACTGGTGAACTCAACTCCTCTGATTGTGATTTCATTAAATTCTCAAAATTCTCTTGCTTGCTCCAGTTCTTATTCTCAACTTCCCATGCAGCAAAAAAGTAATGTCTTGCAGATTGATTGTTTCTAATTTTCTGTGTAACAAAGTGCGTTTCGCCAACAGGCATATGATAACGAGATCCCTTCATTATTTTCTCATTCAATAGAGGAGCATCACCAGTTCTTACTTTACTATCTGATGAAAGTAGAATCCCCATTCCCAAATAATCATTATTCATAGATTGTATATCATGAGTCGCAACTGCAGAATATTCTTTATTAGCAATAAAACTGAAAGGCTTATTATCTTTCAAATGGCTAGTTACAATACCAATAGCCAATTCTGCCTCATTCTTCAAACCTGAAACTGTAACATCACTTTGGAACCAATATTTACCTGCCCAAATTGTAATTTTTTCCTGAGCCTTAAGCATCTTGCCATCAACATTCCAACCATCAAAATTGAGTTCGAAAATTGAACGTACAGGACCTCGAGATACCAATTGAAATTCAAATGACTCAACATTTCCAAGTCGATACAATGAATCTTGGTGATACATTGCCAATCCTCCAGCTCCCAATGATGGACCAACATGTAGTACGTCCATTCCCCAATCAGATAAATCGTGATACGAACCACTTTGCAGCGTTCCTATACTATCCATGATCATTTCAGGAGCAAGTTTTCCAAATAAATCTTTGGCATTTCTACAATCAAAGTAATTACGAAATCCCATAATATCATTTTCCCAACCTACACTCTCAGCCTGATAAATAACAGGCACACCTGTATATCCTTTAGGTGAAACGGCATGATCGATACCTTTAAATCCTTTTTCAATTGATCCAATTCCCAAACGCACATTCGTACGAACTGTATAAATAGGCTGTTTTGTTGAATCAACAAAATTCAACTTCACTTTCTTTAACTCATTAGCATCCATATCACACACAAACACTAACTCATCCCACTGTCCGTCTCTATCTAAATCATCAATTTGGCAAGGTATTACATTTCCTTTTTCATCGGTAACAACTAGGAATTTGCCAACTGGAATTTCTCCAAATATTTTTGCAACTAGTTCTCTTTTTAAAACAACAGGAGCATCTTTACGTGCAAGATCCATTTCATTTTTCAACTCCAAACTTGGAAATGAACTACAAGACTGTAGAATAACAGCCAATACAGCTATAACTAAATAATAGTGTTTCATAAATTTCATTTTTTATAGATACTGATACAATAGTCCGTTATATTTTTTCTAATAATTAGTAGTTAATCTTATTTTACAAGGCGGCTCCTATTTGACATAAACAACAGAAAAACACCTTTATCTCACTACTCATCAGAGCTAAATAAAACATAACTTTATGATCTCTACTTTAATAAAAAAAGGGCAACACCAAAGCTAAATGTGTTCCCCCTTTATATCACTAAGTTCTATTCTTCATTTGAAGGTTTACCTATAGTTGCTAAAATACCACCATCAACATAAACCACATGTCCATTTACAAAGTCTGATGCTTTTGATGCAAGGAATACAGCAGTACCAGCTAAGTCTTCTGGATCACCCCAACGAGCTGCTGGAGTTCTATTAATAATAAATTCGTTGAATGGATGTCCATCAACACGGATAGCTTCAGTTTGAGAAGTTGCAAAATAACCTGGTCCAATACCATTCGTTTGGATACCAAATTTAGCCCACTCAGTAGCCATATTCTTTGTCAACATTTTCAAACCACCTTTTGCTGAAGCATAAGCACAAACGTCATTTCGACCAAGTTCACTCATCATAGAGCAGATATTGATAATTTTACCTTCGCGACGCTCAATCATTTTACGACCAACATATTTCCCCATAATGAAAGGACCTACTAAGTCAATATCAATCACCTGACGGTAATCTTTAACTTCCATATCCTGCATAGGAACACGCTTGATAATACCCGCATTATTTACAAGAATCCCAATAGGACCAACTTCTTTCTCAATCTGATTAACACCAGCAATTACACCAGCTTCGTCAGTTACATCAAAAATATAGCCTTTACAATCTATTCCTTTTTTTGCGTAATCAGCAATACCTCTATCAAGGTTTTCTTTCGAAATATCATTCACAACAATTTGTGCACCAGCCTCTGCTAATGCTGTTGCTATTGCCATTCCAATACCATGTGTTGCTCCAGTAACTAAGGCAACTTTACCATCTAATTTAAACGAATCAAGAATCATATCTATTTCTTTTAAAAAACTTACAATTAATACTTAATAAAACAATTGCTTAACGCAAGTCGTTGGTTTGGCAAATATCCATATCACCATAATCCAAATTCTCACCACCCATACCCCAAATAAAAGTATAGTTGCTTGTTCCAGCTGCCGAGTGAATCGACCAAGTTGGAGAAAAAACAGCTTCTTCATTTGCCATCCAAATATGACGGGTTTCTTTAGGATCTCCCATAAAATGACAAATTGCTTGATCACTTGGCACTTCAAAATAGAAATAAGCTTCCATTCTTCTGCTGTGTGTATGTGCTGGCATCGTATTCCAAACACTACCTGAGTGCAACTCTGTCATACCCATTTGTATTTGATTCGTTTTAATTGTATCAGATACGATTAGTTTATTAAGAGTTCTACGGTTTGAATTTTTCGCTTCACCTAATTCTATTACAATAGCATCTTTACGACTAACTTTTACCGTTGGAAACACCTCATGAGCAGGTGCCGAATTCAAATAAAAATGTGCAGGAGCTCCTGCATCTGAACTATTAAACACAATTTCTTTTTTTCCTTTTCCTACGTATAAAGCTTCTTTGTATTCTAATTCATACACTTCACCATCAACACTTACGCTTCCTTTTCCACCAACATTCACAACACCTAACTCTCTTCTTTCAAGAAAATATTCTGCTTTTAATGGATCAATTGTTTCCAATATTAAAGCCTTATTGGTTGGAACCGCTCCCCCTACAATCAATCTATCGTATTGTGAATAAGTCAGATTAACACTTCCCTCTTCCATAACATTCTGCACCAAATACTCATCTCTTAAACGATTTGTATCGTAACTCTTAGCATCCGCTGGATGAGTAGCATATCTCTCTTCGTACTTTAGACTCATAGCTATCTATTTTTAATAATTTGAATAATCTGTAGTTTCCAAGAATGATTTATTTTCACTTCTTGATTATCACAAAGAAATAAAATGCAATTGAATTGTGCAATCGATTGTCCAATTATTTCCATTTTACTTCTATTTCAATTCTTAGTCTAAAACACTTCAAGTATAGAGAACAACTATAATTCAGCTTACTTTTAACTAGTTTTTTAAAGACCAATTTAAATTCATTCCGTGCAATCGATTACCCTTTATTTTCTATTTCGACTTCATTTATAAAAAATATATGCATCTTTGTGCTGGATTTTATTAGCCTTACAACAAGAATGAAGAAGGAAAGCAACATTACAATTCATGATATAGCTAAAGCACTAAGCATCTCTGGGTCTACCGTATCTAGAGCTTTAAACGATAATTCGCGTATTAGCGAAAAAACCAAGAATGCTGTTCGCAACATGGCTAAAAAGCTAGGATATCAGCCCAATGCCCTGGCTTCAAATTTGCGCACCAATTGCACAAAGACCATCGGTGTAATCATTCCACGCATAAGCCGTTACTTCTTCTCCTCTGCCATTACGGGTATTGAAGAGCTTGCGAGAGAAAAGGGCTATAGTGTTATTATTTGTCAGTCTAATGATTTAGAAGAACGAGAAGCAGATTGTGTCCAAACACTTTTCGCATCACGAGTGGATGGCGTTATCTCCTCAATAGCTCTAAACACAGACAATTACGACCACTACAAAACTTTTACCAACAGAAATATCCCTTTGGTATTTTTTGATAGAGTGTGCGATGAGTTAGAAACTAGCAAAGTAGTTGTTGATGATTTTAAAGGTGGATTTATAGCCGCTGAACATCTCATATCAAAAGGATGCAAACGTATTGCGCACATTAGTGGGCCTCAACACTTAAACATCTATATCAATCGACTTCAAGGCTACTTAAAAGCCATGCGAAAGCATAATATTACTATAGATAAAGAACATATTTTAGAAAGTCCGCTTACTAGAGAAGATGGTATGGCATGTGCGAAAAAACTCTTAGAGTCGTCTAATCCACCTGATGCAATTTTTGCAGCAAATGATACAACAGCCTTAAGTATTATTCTTTATGCCAAAGAAAAAGGCATCAGAATTCCAGAAGATTTAGCCATAGTCGGTTTCAGTAACGAACCTTTTTCTGAATATTTATCTCCTTCGCTTACAACTATTGAGCAATCTGGCTTTGATGTTGGTGTAAAAGCAACTGAACTCCTTTTAGATATCATCAATAACAAAACAGGTAACACACAAGAGACAATTGTCTTGCCCGTAAATTTAATTGAGAGAGAATCTTCTAATCGCTAAAATTCTGAATTCAGGAAGTAAAATAAATACTAAGTTATAAAGTTCAATTGTGCTAATTTCTAAAACCAGTCTATTATTCACAACGAATGATAGTGAACACAAAAAACCGCGTCACTACAAACAACAGTAAATCAAGCCATATCATACAATCCAACAAGCTTTCTCTCCCCACTTTAAAGTATCAAAATTGCAAAACTTTGGTACTTTTTTTATACCCGCTTTTTTTGTGGATGAGATCAATTTTAAGATTTTCTATGAACAATAGTCGCTTACTTAAATCAAATCTAAATTTACCGAGTCAAATTTTGGGATTCCCGATTTAATTGGGAGCTTTGTACTCCAATAATTTTCCAATGAAAGATTTCACTACTGGAAACGTAGCTCGTCATATATTTAATTTTACGCTTCCCATGCTTCTCGGTAATGTATTTCAACAACTATACAATATTGTTGATAGTATTATTGTTGGGAAAGTTCTTGGTAAGGAAGCCTTAGCTTCAGTAGGAGCATCTTTCCCAATCATATTTACACTAATTGCCTTACTAATTGGAATTGGATCTGGTTTTTCCATTGTCATATCTCAATTTTATGGTGCTAAGGATATTGATCGTGTTAAACGATCGATAGACACAATGTATATCTTTCTTTTTGTTGCTGGATTTATCATTTCAATATTAGGAATATATTTTAGTGAAGATTTATTCATATTACTCCAATTGCCAAAAGAGTTAGTACTCCAAGCCACAGTTTACTTAAATATATATATGGCAGGAATGATTCTTTTCTTTGGTTTTAGCGGAACAAGTTCTATACTGCGCGGACTTGGAGATTCTAGAACACCACTCTATTTTCTGATATTAGCATCCATCTTAAATATAGTATTCGACTTACTATTTGTGATGGTATTTAAATGGGGAATAGCTGGTGCTGCCTGGGCTACAGTTATCGCACAAGGAATTGCCTTTATCGCTACCCTACTCTATTTAAATAGGACTCATAAAATTATGAAATTTTCTTTTGCTAAGCTTCGGTTTGATAAAGATCTATTTTATAAAAGTTTAAAAATTGGGTTACCTTCTGGTATGCAACATACTTTTGTTGCAGTAGGAATGATGGCTTTACTTGGTATTGTTAATGGTTTCGGAACAGATGTTATTGCTGCCTACACTGCTGCTGGCCGTATCGATTCATTAGCAATGATGCCAGCCATGAACTTTTCACAAGCAGTTTCAGCATTTGTTGGACAAAATTTAGGCGCTAATAAAATTGAACGAGTGAAACAAGGTTTTAAGGCGACCTTCATCATGTCTAATGTATTCTGCTTAGCCATGACTGCTTTGATTGTTATTTTCGGAGGTGATCTAATGAGAATGTTTACAACAGATCCTCAAGTTATCGAAATCGGTCAAAACTACTTAATTATTGTAAGTTCATTCTACCTTATTTTCTCATCAATGTTTACGATACATGGTGTTTTACGGGGTGCTGGAGATACACTTATTCCAATGTTCATAACATTATTTTCACTTTGGATAATCAGAATTCCAGCAGCATATTTTCTATCCGCTAAAATTGGACCTGATGGTATTTGGTGGTCAATTCCTATGGGATGGGTGATTGGGATGAGCTTCTCATATATCTATTATAGAACAGGAAGATGGAAAACAAAAGCTGTAACCAATCAATAAGTTAATTATTAATAAGTACTTAACTGAACCACAAATCCTCACAGATTCCTACTGTTTTATAATTGTCTATGTAAAGGCAGCAAATCTACTGTATTCGTAATTAATTAGACTGAGTTTCTGCTTGCATTAATATTCCCATATACGGATCGAACCACCATTTTTTCGAAAGTACTTTTACTTGCCGTATCCTTACCCAATTTCTGCAAAGCATATTGTTGAATCACCAATAAAGGTAATACGATAGCTTCACGGTTTTCTATCGATCGTTTTGATATGGGTTCGTCCTCCATCAGTTCATCGTATTCCGTTATTTCAAGTATCATCTTTTTTGACAGTTGGTATTCATCAAACAAGATGCGCCAGAAATCGCTATACGCATCGCTTTGTTCCATATAAGCAGTAAGTTTAAAATAGCATTTCGACAAGGACATCATACTGTTTGAAATCAAAGCCTT
Source organism: Marinifilaceae bacterium (assembly GCA_016744515.1). Lineage (GTDB taxonomy): Bacteria > Bacteroidota > Bacteroidia > Bacteroidales > Marinifilaceae > Ancylomarina. The sequence continues at coordinate 9,688 of JADGEF010000125.1, forward strand.
GAAATAGGGAACCTCTTTGTACAAATGTATTAAATCTTCCAGTCTATTTTGATCTTCTAAATTTTTCAGAGCCGTTCCAATACCGAAGTAGCCCGGAATATTTTGTTTTAATAAACTCCAAGATCCCACAAAGGAAATTGCCCTGAGATCGGTTAATTCAAGTTGTTTCTTTTGACCACGTTTTACGGGGCGGCTTCCAACCTTGGCTTTTGAGTAATATTTTAAAGGGCTCACATTCTCCAAATATGGAATGAAAATTTCGTGCTGCTTTAGCGCATCATATTTCTTAAAACTCAATTCGCTTAAGTCTTCGAGTAAACATCTGGATGCCTCTGAAATAGAAGCCTCATCGTGATAGGTGAAATTATATAGCCCTGCTGAAATCAATTGCTCACAAGAGAATTGGAATTGCTCTTTGGTTCCGTAAGTACTCGTAATGGTTTGACCTTGTATCGTTAATTGAATCTCTTCATTAGATATTTTGTCTCCTTGCGATGCATAAAATCGATGTGTCTTTCCACCTCCACGAGCAGGAGGTCCTCCCCGTCCATCGAAGAAAATAGATTTGATCTGATACCTCTCACACAAGGCAGTCAATGTTTCTTTGGTTTTGTATATCGACCAATTCGCTTTTAAATAGCCGCCATCTTTGGTGCCATCAGAAAAACCCAGCATCATGGTTTGTTTCTTATTTCTTCTTTTCAGATGCTCAGCATACATATCCGTATTGAATATTTCTTCCATGATCTGACCAGCTTCCGTCATGCCTTTCATGGTTTCAAATAAAGGGATAATATCAAAATTGATATCCCTAATATCTTTGGTCGTCCATCTGAATAAAGCAAAGACGAAAAGTATGGAAAAGATATCTTCCGAATTGCTAATGATATACCTATGACAACCTTGTTCTCCATTCGAGAGTTGAATGGAAGGGAGTTGAATGATATTGGCTATTGTATCGGCTACAATCGGATCATCAGCTTGGAAATTAGACAAATCAATCTCACTAGACAGAAGAATATCAATAAGCTTCTCTGTTGACAGTTCTTCGAGAGTCTCATTGATCAAACCTTCTTCCCTCAAAATATAAGTGATCACTTGCTTATGCACCGAATGATCCTGACGGATATCGAGGCTAGCGAAATGCGTTTTAAAAATAGTCACTTTGTCAATCGTATTCTGAAGATCGTTTAAATACAAAGCATTATACTTTTCATAAATGATCTTTTTAATCTCAAACAAGGGATTTAGTATCGATGAGAAGGTTAGACAGTAATCGGCATTAAACATGGCCAAATATAACTTGTCTCTGAGTGCTTCAATTTTCTCATCAACATGCTTAAAAGTAATTTTACTGCAAAGTCGCTTAACATCTGAGTAATAACATTTCATTAAAGTCATTCTTAACTCATCAGCCACTCTCTTGGTTATGTCACTTGTTACGTATGGATTCCCATCTCTATCACCACCCGGCCAAAAACCTAAGGAAACAATCTCAGGATTATCCAAATTGGTGACCTTACACTTCATTCGGCTATAGAGTTCCCCAATAGCTTGGTAGTAGACATTCTTGCAGAAATAAATAATATTCTTAGCTTCCTCCAAAGGCGTTGGACTTGCAGTATTAATCAGTGATGTTAGACCCAATTGATTCAATAATAAATCAATCTCATTCACGTCGTTCTGTAGAACCTGACCTCTTAGCTCACTCATAATATCGAGAACGGCTGGCTGATAAAACTGAGTTGGGTGTGCCGTCAAGACGATTCTAACTTTAAAGTCATCTAGCTTTTGAAAGATATCATCCCAATTGCCACCATTTTTGGTTTGACTCATCAAATCACTAAACCTTAAATCGTCTATATCTTCTCGAATTGCGGGCAGAGCAGCGTCTTCGATACTATCGAACAAAACAACCTGACGCTCAACGTAAGAAATCACACGAAAAAGGAAGTCATTCCTATCAGCTTCAGTTTTAAGATTGGTGTGTGTATCAAAAAAAGAGTCTATGATCTCGATTGGGCTTTTAGATGCTCTTAAGCTTTCTTCACAATAAGCAGAGAGTAAAGGCAGAAGCTGACCAACATCTACATCCTCGTGATAAGGCAGATTAAGAAAAAGGCTGTTATAAACCAAGTATTTCTTCTCTACCAAATTCTCAAACTTCTTTAGACTCGTATTTTCGAATGGGCTTTTCATAAACAGACGATTGTAAGGGTGATACAATGAGTCTTAAATTACAAATTTTAGGGGAGACTTAAGTGTTTTGAGATACATTGTTCGAAAAGGACGTATTGCTTGTCCGTAAAAATTAGCTCTACAACAGCTCTGAGGAAAGCAAATTCCTACAGGCGCTTTGTAAGGTGATTGGGTGAAGCTTTTAAAATAAATGAACCACAGATTACACAAATTTTCACAAATT
>JADGEF010000226.1 GCA_016744515.1 Marinifilaceae bacterium
TACGTTTAGCCTTACGACCATGTTTTTTAATTTGAAAATTTAACGACGAACTAAGCTGTAGCTACCAAAGGTTCTTCAAGGCGCAATAGAGCTTCTTTTGCTGCCATTTGTTGAGCTTCCTTCTTAGATGCACCAATACCTTTCCCAAGTAAATTTTTCTCCACCTCAACTTCGGATACGAATACAGGTAATTTCATCACCTTATCTAATCCATTTTCTCGAGTATCAAAAACAACTTCTTTCTTATTTTTTTGAGACCACTCTATAAGCTTACTCTTAAAATTGGTCTCAACAGTAACCACTTCTTCAATATTGATGTGGGTACGGAAGATTTTATCCTCGATAAAAGTTTTCGTAACAGAATACCCTTGATCAAGAAAGATAGCTCCTATTAGAGCTTCAAATGCATCACCATAAATATGCTTGTTGTTATTCAGGTTGACATTTGACATAACCTGTTTATCCAATCCTATTGTAACAGCCAACTTGTTTAATGATTCACGACTAACAATTTTTGATCGAATTTGAGTAAGAAAACCCTCACTCTTATTGGGAAAGTATTTGTAAAGAATATCAGCAATAATAGATCCTAAAATGGCATCTCCTAAAAACTCGAGACGCTCGTTATTCATAGGAGCTCCATCCTCACATGGAACAGATGCTGATTTATGTACAAGTGCTAACTCATACAAATCAATTCTATTAGGCGTAAAGCCCAAAAGATCAAAATACAATCCATAAAACTCCCTCTTAGGTAAGAAATGAAGTTTTATGGATTGAATAATAGATTTAATCACAAACTATTCAGTAAAAGATTTAAAAATTACTGAAGCATTGTGTCCACCAAAACCAAACGTGTTGCTTAAAGCAGCTCTGATAGGGCGCTTTTGTGCAGTGTGTAGAGTAAGGTTTAATTTCTCATCAATATCAGGATCTTGTTCTCTGTGATTGATAGTTGGCGGTACAATAGAGTTTTGAATAGCTAGAATACTAGCGATAGCTTCAACTGAACCGGCAGCTCCCAAAAGGTGACCTGTCATTGATTTTGTGGAACTAATGTTCACATTGTATGCATGCTTGCCTAAAACAGTCTTAACTGCTCTCAATTCAGGAATATCTCCTACAGGAGTAGATGTTCCATGAACATTGATATAGTCTAAATCTTCTGGCTGCATATTAGCATCTTTCAATGCCATATTCATAGCATTAATGGCACCACGTCCTTCAGGATGTGTTGCAGTCAAGTGATAAGCATCACCAGACATACCGCCACCAACAATTTCTGCATAAATTTTAGCACCTCGTTTTTTAGCGTGCTCATATTCCTCAAGAATAAGAGCTCCAGCGCCTTCACCCATTACAAAACCATCACGGGTTTTACAAAATGGACGAGATGCAGATTGGCATTCTTCATTATTTGTAGAAATTGCCTGCATTGAACTAAAACCACCTAATCCCGCTTCATTAATTGAAGCTTCTGAACCACCAGATATAAAAATATCAGCTTTACCCAAACGGATATAGTTCATTGCATCAATCATAGCGTGTGTAGAAGAAGCACATGCAGAAACTGTACCGTAGTTCGGTCCCTGGAAACCATATTTCATAGAAATATGACCGGCAGCAATATCAGAAATCATCTTAGGAATAAAGAAAGGAGAGAAACGAGGAGTTCCGTCCCCGTTTGCATATCCTGTTACTTCATCTAAGAAAGTCTTAATACCGCCAATTCCAGAACCCCAAATTACTCCGGCTCTTGTTAAATCTTCCGCATCCAAATCGAAACCAGCATCTGCAACTGCCTCTTTAGCGGCAATTAAAGCATACTGTGCATAAAGATCGAGTTTACGAACTTCTTTGCGATCGAAATGAGCTTTAGGGTCGAAGTTCTTAACCTCGCAAGCAAACTTAGTCTTGAATTTTGAAGCATCGAACTGTTGAATCATATCAGATCCACTCACTCCGTTCTTCAAACTTTCCCAATATTCAGTAATATTATTACCAATTGGGTTAATGGTTCCAAGACCAGTTACTACTACTCTTTTAAGTTCCATAAAAAAGGTTCTGGGTTAATTAATTACTTAGCGTTTTCTTCGATATAAGAAATAGCGGCACCAACAGTTCCGATATTTTCAGCTTGATCGTCTGGAATAGCAATGTTAAATTCCTTTTCGAATTCCATGATTAACTCAACAGTATCCAATGAATCAGCCCCTAGGTCATTAGTGAAGCTAGCTTCGATAGCAACTTCAGTTTCATCAACACCCAATTTGTCAACAATGATTGCTTTTACTCTAGATGCAATATCAGACATAACTTTAAAATTTTAGATTAATATTTAAAAAACTAATTATTTTTTAACTATGCAAAGAAATAAATTTAGGATATAAAATCAAACTTATTTTCACATAGTTGGTCGCAAATATAATCCTTTTTCTTTCTCATGTGAAAGGTTTTTCCATTAAATTAACCTCACTACAGGCTTTCTAACTGAAAATCTGCACAATAAGAAACCAAAAGCCCATTATAAGATATGACCTTAAGTGATATTAATTAAGGGTAAAACCTTAAACTCCTGAATAATAAGTAACACAGTAAGATATTCTGTTTCAAATTATCCAAAGTAAATAATCATTGGGGCATTCTTACAGGGCAAACTCACACTTTTATTCAGGGCAAATGCATTTAAAACTGATACTGCAATAAATCAAGCAGCAGAGCTGCGTCATATTTGTAGCTATAGGT
>JADGEF010000126.1:0-3259 GCA_016744515.1 Marinifilaceae bacterium
GATGCTGAGAAAGTTTTGGGTGTTAAGCCTGAAGGAGTTGATGTGACAGGTGGACATGTTGATGCAGATGCATACCTTTCAGTATCACAGCAAATTATGGCGCAGTATCCTCGTTGTAAAAAAGTGATTACAACCTTAAGAGGATCAATTAATGCAAATCACAATACATGGTCAGGTGTTTTATACGATGGTAAGGAATTGTTTAAGGCAAATACGACCTATCAGATTACTAATATTGTTGACCGTGTTGGAGGTGGTGATTCATTTATGGGAGGATTAATTTATGGCTTATTAACTTGGCCTGATCAAGATCAAAATGCATTAAATTTTGCTGTTGCAGCATCATGTCTTAAGCATACTATTTATGGCGATTATAATCAAGTTACAGTTGAGGAAGTCACTAAATTAATGGATGGTGATGCTTCAGGACGTGTTGCTAGGTAGATGAGTTATAAATGAGGAATTATAAATTATGAATTAATTAAAATTATTCTCTTTAAAATTGGGAAATTACTAATAATTCATGACTCATAATTCATAATTAAAAAAGAGATGGCTAGATTTTCTAGAATAGAAGTTGCTTTGAAAATGAAAGAAATAGGTATGATTCCCGTTTTTTTTCATAAAGATGTAGAGGTTTGTAAGAAGGTTGTAAAAGCTTGTTACGAAGGTGGAGCTCGATTGTTCGAGTTCGTGAATCGTGGTGATTATGCACATCAAATCTTTGATGAATTAAATAAATGGGCAGCAAATGAATGTCCTGATATGATGTTGGGAGTAGGATCTGTTATCGATGCTGGAACAACTTCGTTATATATCCAATTGGGAACTAATTTTGTAGTTTCTCCAATTTTGAATGCCGAAATGGCAAAGGTATGTAACCGACGTAAAATTGCCTGGTCTCCAGGTTGTGGTTCGCTTACTGAAATTTCCTATGCTGAAGAGCTAGGGGCTGAGGTTGTGAAAATTTTCCCAGGTGCTCAAGTAGGAGGACCAGACTTTGTGAAAGCTGTAAAAGGTCCTTTCCCTTGGTCTTCTATAATGCCTACAGGAGGAGTTAAGCCTGATGAAGAGAATTTAAAAGCTTGGTTCGATGCTGGTGTCCATTGTGTAGGTATGGGCTCTCAATTAATGGTTAAAAAGGCGGATGGTTCATTCGATTATCCTGCAATTAAAGCCTCATGCCAGAGCGCTTTAAATATTATTAAGAATTTAAGATCATAAGGAGGTAACTCCTAATATTAAAGGACTTATAAGTAAAATAATTATGGAAAAACCACAAGGAAAATATCGTTACAGAATTTTAGCGATGCTCTTTTTTGCCACGACGATTAACTATATGGATCGTAGTATTATGGGGGTATTGGGACCAACATTAATGGATCGGTTTGATTGGACTAATGCAGATTATGGTTATATAAATATGGCTTTTAAAGCAGCTTATGCTATTGGAATGCTAACGATGGGAGGTATAATTGACCGTTACGGAACTCGATTAGGTTATACCTTATCCATTGCGATTTGGAGTGTTTTTGGCGTTCTACATGCCGCAGTTCAACCTGCTTTTGCGTTAGTTGGATTTATTGGAGCTCGTTTTGGACTTGGAATTGGCGAGGCAGGAAACTTTCCAGCAGCTGTTAAAACAGTAGCCGAATGGTTCCCTAAAAAGGACCGTGCTTTTGCAACCGGTATTTTTAATGCTGGATCAAACGTTGGAGCAATTCTTGCACCAGCTATAATTCCATTGGTTGTGGCTTCGAATGGAGATAACTGGCAATTCGCTTTCCTTGTAACAGGTACTTTTAGTGCTATTTGGGTTGCTGTATGGCTAAAGGTCTATAAACGACCAGAAGTACATCCTAAGGTTTCTAAGGAAGAGTTAGATTACATCCTTCACGATTGTAAACCTTCAGAAGCAGATACTAAAAAGGAAACGGAAAAATTGTCATGGTCTCGTGTACTACCTCTACGTCAAACTTGGGCTTTTGCTATTGGTAAAATTACCGATGCAGTTTGGTTTTTCTTCATGTTTTGGTCAGGTATTTTCTTCAAACAACAGTTTGGCTTAGATAGTATAAAAGAGCTTGGTGGTGCTTTGGTTGTTATCTATGTAGTAGCCGATTTTGGTAGTATAGGTGGTGGTTATTTATCTAATATATTCATAAATAGAGGTTGGACTCTGAATTCTGCACGTAAGATTTCATTGTTGATATGTGCTTTGTGTATCGCACCTGTGTCTTTAGCGGCATTGACAAGCAATGTGTGGATCGCCGTAAGTTTAATCGCTTTGGCTTCTGGTGGACATCAGGCTTGGTCGGCTAACCTTTTCACCCTTGTTTCTGATGTAATGCCTAAAAAAGCAATTGCTTCTGTTGTAGGTATTGGAGGAATGGTTGGGGCAATTTCTGGTATGATTGTCGATTTTGCGCTAGGTCAAGGATTAGATGCAGCTGGTAATTCATTTTACTTCTGGATGTTTTTAGTAGCAGGAATGTTGTATCTTGTTATTTTATTGATTATACATTTAATGTTACCAAAATTGGAACCTTTGAATGACAATCTTGAATTGGTTAAGTAATTGTAATTATATCCTTCGTGTTATGGTATTTCATTTTGGTTTTGAAATATGATAGGTTTGGTATAGGCAAAGTTCCATTATAAATGGAGCTTTGCCTTTTTTGTTTTTATAAAATTTTAAATTGAACTAAGATTTCGTTTATTTGTAATAAGTTTTGAATTATTTTATTATAAATAAAATGTGTGCTAACTAGACTGAGATATAGAAGTTTAAAGGTTAATTTTATTATTTAATTTTATGAGGAGAACTTTAGTTGTATTTATTCTTTTGATGGAAGTGCTTATTTGTAGAGCACAAGATATCTATTTCGATCATTTAGATCTTAAGAATGGTTTGTCTCAGATTTCAGTCACTGCACTTGAACAAGACGATTTGGGAACCATGTGGATTGGTACTCGTGATGGCTTAAATCGCTACAATGGTTACGAAATTGAAGTATTACGACATCATCGAGCAGATACCAATAGTCTTTTAGGAAATAACATTCGTGATTTAAAAGTTGACGGCAACAATAAATTATGGATATTAAGTGCAGAGGGTATTTCAAATATCAATCTGAAAAATGAAGTATTGACGAACTTCCCCAATCAGAATATTAATTGCTTTTTTGTAAGTGATAATAATATTTGGGTAGGAACTAATCTGGGACTTTTCTATTTAGATAAAGAGAGTTCTAAATAT
>JADGEF010000126.1:3359-8463 GCA_016744515.1 Marinifilaceae bacterium
CCCAATCAGAATATTAATTGCTTTTTTGTAAGTGATAATAATATTTGGGTAGGAACTAATCTGGGACTTTTCTATTTAGATAAAGAGAGTTCTAAATATGTTGCAGCAAGCCAAATCTTTCCCCACCGAATTAAAATTAATGAAATATTTGAAGATGTTGATGGTGACTTACTTATAGGAACAAGTGCTAAGGGGCTTTATAAATATGATTCCAAAAGTGGCGATCTAGAAGTTTTAGTCGATGTAGAAGTTTCTTGTATTTATAAAAGTTCAAAAGGTTTAATTTGGCTAGGAACTACAGAGCAAGGTGTTTATTGTTTGCAAAATGATAAGGTTATTGCTAGATACAATAAATCGTTGGGCTTGGCACATAATGTTGTTCGAGATATTACAGAAGATAAGCAAGGACAAATTTGGATAGGAACATTCTTAGGATTGAGTATTCTAGACTCAGAGGAGGAACATTTTACAAATTATTATCAGTCTGATAAGAAACCGTATGGGTTAAGTCACAATTCTATTTACACTTTATTTCGAGATCAAGAAGGAAGTATTTGGATTGGGAGTTATTTTGGAGGGGTGAATATTTACAATTCTAAAACGAATGTTTTTCGTCATTATATAGCTAATTATGATCAGAATAGATCAATTAATTATAGAGTAGTTGGTTCAATGCTTGAAGATAATGACAAAAACCTTTGGATAGCTACTGAAGGAGGGGGACTTAACTTTTTTGATAGAAAGAAAAAGAAATTTAAATATATTACAAAAGGTGACGATGCATATAGCTTATCCCATAATAGTGTGAAAAGTTTGTACTTAGATGATAAAGACAGACTTTGGATTGGAACACATTTGGGCGGTTTAAATGTGTTAGACACCAAAACAGGAAAGATAAAAAAATATCTAAAGAACGAGGATAAAGCTTATTCAATACCTAGCAATATTATTTCTGCAATTATACCTTTTGAGGGAAACCTCTTGTTGGGGACGAATAAAGGGGTAGTCTTATTTGACGTTGAAAATAAGAGATTTATATCGTTTTTTGAGCGTAAGGATATTAAGGAAAAAATAGGACAAAAGATTTATGCTCTATTATTAGACAGAAATCAACGTCTGTGGATTGGTTCTGAAAATAAAGGATTGAGTTTGTATGACTTTAAGAGTGGTAATTTAAAGAACTTCAGAAATGATTCTCAAAATCCGAAGAGCATAGGGAGTAATTTTGTTTACCAAATTTATCAGGATCATATGAGGAGAGTTTGGATAGCAACTTCTGGGGGAGGTCTTAACCGCTATCATCCAGAAGACGATAGCTTTACTGCATATACCAGTAATGAATATGATTTGTCATCTGACTTTATTTATGGTATTGCTGAGTCACGATATGGTTTTCTTTGGATTGCCACAAGCAAAGGCGTCAGCCGTTTTGATGTGGAGGATGAAAGTTTTAGAGCATACGATTATCAGAATGGCTTTCCATTAAGTGAAATTAACGAAAGGGGTTTGTATATCACAAGTGACGGCGAAGTTTTTATTGGCGGAATACATGGGATGGTTTCTTTCTATGAGAAAGAGCTACAAAATCAAACCACTGTACATCCTCTTTATTTTACTGCTTTACGTATCAATAATAAAGAAGTACATCCAGGTGACAAAAGTGGTATTTTATCAAGTACGCTTCCTTTTACAGAGTCGATACGCTTAAATTCTAGCCATAGTGTTATTTCTTTCGATTTTACATCCTTTAATTATTTGAAAACAAATAAGACCAGATATGCATATAAATTAGAGGGTTTTGATTCTGACTGGGTAGATGCTGGCTATAGGAGAAGCGTTAATTACACAAATCTGAAATCAGGAACATATACATTCACAGTAAAAGAAAAGTTACGACAGGGTGAAGATGGTGCTGAAACAAGTATGCAGATTATAATTGATCCACCCTATTACAATACTTGGTGGGCTTATCTGATTTATATTGCTATTGTTGGTAGTGTTTTATTTTACATCAATAGAGTGTTGATTTCTAAGGCATTATTAGAGGATAATTTAAAAAAAGAACAAAGAGATAAAGAGCATATTCGTGAGATGAATCGTTCAAAATTGCAGTTTTTCACCAATATATCACATGAGTTTCGTACACCGCTAACTTTAATCTTAGGACAATTGGAGAGTTTGCTTGATGAATCTACAAGTATTGCCCCTAAGATATATAATAAAATGCTGGTGGCATATAAAAATTCATTCCGACTCAAAAAATTGATTGATGAGCTACTGGAATTTAGAAAGCAGGAGTTAGGACACATGAAATTACATATTAATGAGCATGATTTTGTAGATTTTGCAAGGGCAGTTTTTGAATCTTTTAGCGAGTATGCTATAAAAAGAAAGATTAACTATAAAATGGTGTGTCATCAAAATCGTATCCCACTATGGTTCGATGCCCGTCAGTTAGAGAAGGTTCTATTTAACTTGCTTTCAAATGCTTTCAAATTTACCACTGAAGATGGGGCTGTTTATTTAATGATTGATTGTTCAACAACAGAAGTGATTGTAAAGGTGATTGATTCAGGCTCAGGAATGCCAGAGGAATACATTGATAAGATATTTGATCGGTTCTATCAAGTTGATAATATTAATAAACAGAAGCATCAGTATTTAGGTTCCGGTATTGGTTTGGCATTAACAAAAGGAATTGTTAATGAACATGGAGGAAAAATAAAAGTGGAAAGTAAAGCTGGGGAGGGTTCTTGTTTTGAAGTATATTTGCCGTTAGGAAAAGATCATTTTCAGAACAATAAGATTGTGTTTGATGAAGAACAAACTTTCGAAATAAGTCCACATTCTGCACTACTTGCCGAGGAGATTTCGGAATTAGTTAATACAGAAAAACCGATGGATGACCTATTGCCTAAATTTGCCAGTTTATTAATTGTAGAGGATAACGCTGAGGTTCGCAATTTATTGATCTCATTTTTTAATGAGGAGTATAAGGTTATTGTCGCTGAAAATGGTCAAATTGGTTTGGAAAGAGCAATTGAGTTTCAACCAGATTTAATTATTAGTGACGTGATGATGCCTGTAATGACAGGAACAGAGATGTGTCAACGATTGAAAACAGAACTTATAACCAGCCATATACCAGTTATTCTTTTAACTGCAAAAGACGCTATGGAATATAAGCTTGAAGGAATGGAAATTGGAGCTGATGATTATATCACAAAACCTTTTAACAGAAAGTTACTTCAAGCCAGATGCAGAAACTTAATCAAATCAAGAAAATTATTACAGGAAAGTTTTTTAACAAACCCTGTTTTAGCAATTAATAAATTAGCAACGAGCTCTCTGGATATTGAGCTAATGGAAAAAGCAGTTGAAGTGGTCGAAAAACATATGGATAATTCAAAATTTGATGTAAATATGTTTGCCAAAGAGTTATGCCTTGGAAGAACTAGTTTATACGCTAAAATAAAAGGGATTACTGGGCAAACACCTAATGATTTTATTTTGAGCAGCCGATTGATAAAGGCTGCATTTATGCTTCGATCCGAACCTGGAGTTAGTGTTGCAGAGGTTGCATATTCAGTTGGATTTACTACTCCACGCTATTTTAGCAAATGTTTTAGCGATCATTTTAAAATCTCACCCTCAAAGTATGCTAAAGGAGAAGAGCCCAAGGCGTAATATCGATTGGATAAATTAGTGTGCTATATCACAAATATTAAATGGAAAGAATTAATCCCATTCGTCAACAGGATGATCCGATACAAAGAATATCTCTTCATTTTTTTATGATTTATCAATTCCCCAGACAATAATGCCTCTTAAAAAGCTTATCTCACGAAAGTGAGATGCCATTAAATACCTCGTGAGCTTGCTCCGGGGGTGTTTTTTTTAACACATAAAATGTGATAATGCATCTTTTTAATCTAAAATCATCCAGACATATCCAATATTGTACGGATAGTTGTGTGTTTTATTCAATTTAGTAGCGATTGGTATAATAATGGAGGAGATTTGAACGATAGTGTCATGTGTGTTATTTTGGGTTTTAATAGTTTTATTCAATCGTTTTCGGAGCGTTTATCAATGTTTAAAATAAAAAAATGATCATTTTTATTTTGAACTCAATTAATCTAATCATTTTAATCTTGTGATTGAATTTTATTTGCAAGGTGAAAAACCTAAATTAAGGATCGTTATGAAAAAATACATTGTTTTTTTTGTTTTTCTATTCCTTGCTGGGACACAAGTTTTATATGCTCAGGACAGAGTTTATAAGGGTGTTGTTTCTTTTGCAGAGGATGGGACGAGTGTTCCTGGAGCATCAGTAGTATTGAAAGGATCTACTGTAGGAACAACTACAGATATGGATGGGAAATATTCCATTACACTTCCTGCAGATGGAAATGTTCTAGTATTTTCTTTTGTGGGTATGATTTCACAAGAAATAGAAGTAGGCGATGAAACAACCATAAATGTTGTTTTGGAAACCAACTCTATTGGTTTGGTGGAAGTCGTAGCTATTGGTTATGGTGTTGTTAAAAAAAGTGACTTAACTGGGGCTGTTTCTAGTGTAAGTGCAAAGGATTTTGAAAAGCAACCAATAAATAGGCTTGAAGATGCACTTCAAGGTCGTGCATCGGGAGTTCAAATCACAAAGAATTCTGGAGCTCCTGGCGCTGACTTAAAAATTAGAATTAGAGGTACGAACTCTATTAATGGTAATAATGGACCATTGGTGGTTATTGATGGATTGATTGGTGGGGATTTAAAATCATTAAATTCAAATGACATTGCCTCGATGGAGATATTAAAGGATGCTTCGGCAACTGCAATTTATGGTTCGAGAGGAGCCAATGGTGTTATTTTAGTATCTACTAAAAAAGGAAAAGGCGAAGCCAAAATAGATTTTGGATTCTTCACTAGTCTTTCAAGAGTTCCTAATGAGGTGGATAAAATGACTCCTCAGGAGTTTTCTACTATGTATGATACTCCTATTGTTGATGGAGGAACTGATTATCAGGATGCGTTTTTTCAAAATGCTTATACTCAAAATTACCAGTTATCGGTAAGTGGAAAAGAAGGAAAAACTAGCTAT
>JADGEF010000126.1:8563-11775 GCA_016744515.1 Marinifilaceae bacterium
GTTGATGGAGGAACTGATTATCAGGATGCGTTTTTTCAAAATGCTTATACTCAAAATTACCAGTTATCGGTAAGTGGAAAAGAAGGAAAAACTAGCTATTTCATTTCTGGAAATGTGGTTGATCAGTCGGGTATTGTTATTAATACAGACTATGACAAATATTCATTACGGTCTAATATAGAGACTAAAGTGAACGATAAGTTAAAGGTTGGTTTGAATATGTATGGTAGTTATGAGAAATCTTTAAATTTATTTTTAGGAGGTTCGAGAACATCTACAGATAAAAGAGGAGGTGTTCTTTCTGTTTTAGGATGGGATCCAACTTTACCTGTTGTAAATGCCGATGGCAGTTATAATTTACAATCCACATTTGGACAAAATCTAGTTAATCCTGTGGCTGTTCAACGTGAATCAGAGATGAATACAGGAAGATGGAAGCTGAATGCCAATTTAAATTTATCGTATCAGATTGTTGAAAACCTAAACTTTACTGTTTTAGCAGGTGTAATGAATACCAATACTAGAGGTGAAAATTATATTGGAATTCCTGCTGGTACTATTTTAAGTGAACCAGTAGGTAGTGGTTCTCACTCAACCAATACAGTATTGCAAAATAGTAACATACTTACTTGGAATAAAGAGTTTAACGATCACAAATTAAAGTTTACAGGTATCTATGAAGTGCAAAAGTTTATAAATAAAGGCTTGTCTGCTAATGGTGGTGAATATAGTATTCCTGCAAATTTCTACTCTTTAAGTTTAGGAACAACTCCTAGAGTTAGTGCTAGTTTTTCAGAGAGTAGTATTCAGTCGTATATTGGTAGAGGAGAGTACAACTATAATAATCAATTATTTGTTACAGCAACTTTGCGTGCCGATGAGTCTTCTCGTTTTAGAAAAGGAAATAGATTAGGATTTTTCCCATCTGCTTCTGTAGCCTACAATGTAAATCAAATAACAGATAATGTTGAGGCTTTGGATCAATTTAAATTACGTGTTGGATATGGCGAGACAGGTAATCAAGCAATTGCACCATACTCTACCTATAGCACTTTAAACACTGGCAAAAACTACCCAATTAATGGTACTTCAGAAAGTATCGGTTTACAGTTAGGTAATATTGGTAACCCCGATTTAACTTGGGAGACAACAAAACAAACAAATATTGGTGCTGATTTCCTATTTTGGACTGGTCGTTTAAGTCTTAGTGTTGATGCTTATTGGAAAACTACAACCGATCTTTTACTAGATGTACCAATTCCTGATTTTGAAGGAGGTGGAACCGTAACGAAAAATATTGGCGAAATTTCTAATAAAGGAATCGAGTTTAATTTAGGTGGAACGATCTTATCTAAAGATAAATTAAAATGGACTGCCTCTTTTAATTATTCATATAATAAAAATGAAGTAGTAAGCTTAAGCGAAGGTCAGGAACAAATTGTTTTCGATGATTCGTTTACCAATATCGCAGGGGGGGGGTATAGTATCTTGCGTGTAGGGGATCCTATGGGACAGATTTATGGTGCTACCTTCTTAGGTACATATAAAACTGGTGCTACTGATGGTACTCCAGGTGAAGCAAAATACGCTTTAGATGAAGAAGGAAATGTAGCCTTTGATGTAATTGGAAACAGTACACCAAAAAGCACTTGGGGATTTAATAATACAATTACCTATGGTGGATTCGATTTAAACATCATGGTTAGAGGATCACATGGTAATAAAATATTAAATGCCACTCGAGCGAATATTTCATTAGGAAGTGGGAATCAGAATCACCCAACTTATGCCGAGTATTTAAATCATTGGACTGAAGCGAATCAAACAGAAATACCTGTATTGGGTAATAATATAATTAATTCAACTCGATATATTGAGGATGGTAGTTATGTGAAATTAAGTAATTTATCATTAGGATATACGACCAATTCAATCAAAGGAATTAAATCTTTAAGAGTGTATGTTAGTGCTCAAAATTTATTAACTATCTCTGATTATAAAGGTTACGATCCTGAAGCTAACTCTTCATTAGCAGGTAATGATAGAAGCACAGCTATTGATTTGGGAGCATTCCCTAATCCGCAAACATTTACCTTTGGTGTTAATTTAGGTTTTTAATCCTTTTTAATTAAGTGAATTATGAAATTACATATAAAGAATAAAATTGGAAGATATATTGCGCTTGTACTTAGCGGGGCAATAATGTTTACATCTTGTGTAGATTTAGATGAAGATGTTAATGAAGCAAAATTAGACCCATCAACGTTAAATTCTGAAGAGGCTTTGGAGGCATCAGTAGTGGGAACGTATCGAGCTTTAGCTAAAGCAGCTACATGGTCGCAATTTTGGTTAAACTCTTTTGGTGGAGACGATATTACTACTCATAGTGGCAAAAATAAACAGGCTATGCGAGAAGCTGATTTAAGAACATTAACTTCTGTGTCAGCTAGAATTGGTACTGCTTATAAAGAATCGTATAATATTATTAAAGAAGCAAATTATATTATTGATGGCTCACAAAATATCGAAGGGAATCAGGATGTAATTAATGCCTTAAGAGGTGAGGCTTATTTTTTAAGAGCTTTTGCTTATTTTCATTTAACCCGTAATTTTGGTAGAGTACCTTTAAAAATAAATCCAGGAGTTAATGAGGAATTACCTTTGGCTGAATTTATTGATATTTATAAGCAGATAGAAAGTGATTTTAAAATGGCTGCAGATTTATTGCCAGAAAAACATCCAAAAGTAAGTGTAGCCATTCGTCCCAATAGTGGATCAGCAAAAGCATTCTTAGCTAAGTTGTATTTGCATTGGGCAGGATATCCTATAAAAGACAATAGCAAATACGCTTTAGCAGCTTCTACAGCAAAATCGGTTATTGCTAAGGCTGGTGAGCATGGTTTTGCTTTGGTTGAAGACATGGGAACATTGTGGTCTACTACCGATGAGAATAGATTGAATTCTGAAATTGTATTTGGTATTGGTCACAATCAGAAATTAGGCAATCAATACTCTAATAGACATTCAGGGAGGTTAGGATATCCTGGATCTGATGCTGGAGGATGGTCTGAAATTTTTGCAGAAATTGCTTTTTTCGAAGAGTTTCCTGAAGGAGCTAGAAAAGATGCCACTTATAGAACTGAATTGGTATACAAAGGCGTAACGAAACACTGGAAGGATTTTAAAGATGAACCACACCCAATGTTTTTAAA
>JADGEF010000127.1 GCA_016744515.1 Marinifilaceae bacterium
CCAAGTTGTTTTACGCGTTCCAAATCTTCAGGAGTATCGATACCTATCGATTCGTGTTTTGTGATATCTGTTTTAATCACATATTCGTTTTCTAACCATCTTAGTTGTTCAAGCGATTCTGAAATCTCAAGCGGAGACTGAGCTAGCTTGGTAATTTCGTTCAGCGTATCTCTACGATAAGCATACATACCAATATGTTTGTAAAAGGTCTGCTTCTGAATCCAGTTTTCTTTTTCCTCGCCACGTAAAAATGGAATAGGAGAGCGGCTAAAGTAAAGAGCACGATTGTTTTTGCTTAAAACAACCTTAACCTTATTCATATCAAAAATCTCATCTGGGTTTTCAATGGCTTTTACCAAAGTTGCAATTTGAGTTGATGGTGTTTTGAAACAAGCCTTTAAAGCCAAAATTTGCTCAGGCTGAATAAAAGGTTCGTCACCTTGAATATTAATGATCACCTGATAATTCTCTGGACTTTCTGCTTCAATCTTTTCAATAGCTTCAGCAATTCTATCAGTTCCGCTTTGGTGCTCACTCGATGTCATAACCACTTCACCTCCGAAAGCTTTAACAGCTTCTTCAATTCGGCTGTCATCAGTGGCAACAACCACATCATCTAACACAAGCTTTACTTGTTCGTAAACGCGTTGAATCATGGTTTTGCCATCAATATCAGCTAGTGGCTTACCTGGGAAACGTGTTGATGCGTATCGAGCTGGTATTATACCTATGAATTTCATATAATTAGTTTAATCTGTTTTATTTTTTGATTGAGTAAAGATAAGAAGTTCCTTTCCTTTTTGAATTTCCTTTGCGATAAATAAACGTCAGTTTTATTATTAACATTAATTTACAAAGAATGAAAGCCTCATTTTTAGAAAATCATCCAAAAAGTAGTAATTTTGTCAGGCAATCGGAAATTGTTGCAGGTTTTTAGGCTTGATTTAGGCTTATATGATTCTAATCAACTTGATATTAAACGTAAATTTCAATCAATATTGAAAGAATGGATGTACAAAAAATAAAATTACGCTTTGGAATTATTGGGAATACGTATGCCCTAACTCGAGCGATTGATATTGCTGTGCAAGTAGCACCAACTGATCTTTCTGTTCTCATTACTGGTGAGAGTGGAACAGGTAAAGAGGTCTTCCCTCAAATAATACATCAATTTAGTGCACGCAAACATGCTGCATATATAGCGGTTAACTGTGGTGCAATTCCCGAAGGAACAATAGATTCGGAACTTTTTGGTCATGAGAAAGGTGCATTTACAGGCGCATTGTCCGATCGTAAAGGATATTTCGAGGTTGCTAATAATGGAACAATTTTTCTTGATGAGATAGGGGAATTACCACTTTCTACTCAGGTGCGTTTATTGCGTGTTTTGGAGACAGGCGAATTTATGAAAGTTGGTTCATCTAAGGTTTTAAAAACCAATGTTCGTGTTGTAGCAGCAACAAATATCAATATTTCACAAGCCGTTAAGAGCGGAAAGTTTAGAGAGGATTTATTTTATCGTTTAAATACTGTGCCTATTGTAATGCCTGCATTACGTAAGCGTCGCGAAGATGTTTATTTACTATTCAGAAAATTCGCTCAGGACTTTGCAGAGAAATATCGTATGCCAGCTTTAAGGTTAAACGAAGGTGCTCAGCAAACTCTTCAAGCATACAGATGGCCAGGTAATATTCGCCAACTAAAGAATATTACTGAGCAAATCTCCATCATTGAAAAGGAACGTCTGATTACGGCTGACATCCTAGAAAACTATTTGCCAGCACACGATGAACAGATGTTGCCAGCTATTTATAAAAAGGATTCTAGCGAAGATAAAAGTTTTTCATCGGAAAGAGAGATCTTGTACCAGGTCCTTTTCGATATGAAGAAAGATGTAACGGATCTTAAAAAGCTAGTTTTTGAATTGATGCAGAAAGATGGTGGTTCAAATGATTTGCAGCAAAAGAACGCTATGCTTATTCGTAAGCTTTACGAAGATCAAGAGTTAGATGTTGTTCAGCATCAGTCATATACGCCAAGTAATGTGAATGTGTCACATGTTGATGTTCCTCATATTCAGGATACCGAAGAATTTGTTGAAGAATCTTTATCGCTTGTAGTTAAGGAAATGGAGCTGATTCGTAAAGCTTTAGAAAAGCATAATGGTAAGAGAAAATATGCGGCTCAGGATTTAGGTATCTCGGAACGTACGCTGTATAGAAAAATTAAAGAATACGATATTAATTAGATCAAATGTGAGACTGCTTTTTGAGTATATTTGTCAAAGCAGATTTGAACTGAAAATTAGAATTAGATTATGAACTGGATAAAATCAACATTACTCATTATAATTATCGGATTAGCCTTTACAGCTTGTAAGGTGAGCTATTCATTTACGGGAGGAACTTTATCTCAAGATATAAAAACGTTCTCGGTGCAGTATTTTCAAAATAGAGCACCTTTGGTTAATCCTAACTTGAGTGATAAGTTTACTGAAGATTTAAAAGAAAAATTCCGTAGCCGTACGTCTCTCGATGAGGTTATTGATGGAGAAGGACATTTGAATTTCTCGGGTGAGATTACAGGTTATCAAACTAGAGCAATGGATATTACCAGTAATGATATTGCTGCGACTAACCGTTTAACGGTTACAATTCGAGTGAAGTTTACAAATGAGCTTGAGCCTGATAATGACTTTGATAAGAGTTTCTCAGCATTTGAAGATTATGATAGTGGCAAACAGTTGAGCGATGTTGAAAATGATCTTGTTGAATTGATTCTAGAAAAAATTATTGATGATATCTATAACCAATCAGTAGTTAACTGGTAGTATTGAGTAGATGTTAATTCATTTTCTTTAAGTTTAACACTGAACTTAAAATAAGTCATAGGGCTGATTAAATTCTTATTTATCGCCTATTGGTTAGCTGAAATAAATGATTGAATAATGAACAGGGAA
Source organism: Marinifilaceae bacterium (assembly GCA_016744515.1). Classification (GTDB taxonomy): domain Bacteria; phylum Bacteroidota; class Bacteroidia; order Bacteroidales; family Marinifilaceae; genus Ancylomarina. Next base: position 2,960 of record JADGEF010000127.1, read on the forward strand.
TTGTTGCAAACTTGGTTAAGAGATCCACAAAAAATGGATGGGAATAGTCATAAGGAGCTGAAGGCTCTGATTGATGAATACCCATTTTACCAAGCACCCTACTTGTTGTTGTTAAAGACTTTGAATCAGCAAAAGAGTATTCGATTTAATCAAGAGTTAAAGAATTCTGCTCTTTTTATTCCCGACCGTAGGCGTTTGTATTTATACTTAAACGATAAGTTAGAATTCCCCGTATATAAACCTGAGGAATCTGCTTCGGTAGAAACAAAAAAAGAGGATGATATATTTACTTTGGATGATCAGGGAACTGATGCCTTAATTTCATCTTCACTTCATACTGAATTTTCAGAATTGAATCAGCAAGAAGAGAACTTGGTTGAAGCAAAAGGGAAAGTAATTGATTTTGATGATTTGGAAACGGGTGTTTCCAATAAAATTCAGGATGAACAAGAGATAAAAAAACAAAGCAATGCTTCGAAATCTGAAGATAAGAAAGAATTAAAAACGGATTATCTCGGTATCGATTCTGAAATCTACGATATGGATTTTGGTGGTAGTTTGTATGTTTTAAATTCGGTTGATAAGCCAGATGATGATCAGCCTGAGACAAAGGATAGTTATTCTTTTTCTGATTGGATGTCAAAATTGGCTTCTTCGGATGTAAAACCAGTACAAATTGCAGGTGAACAGGAAGAAGAAAAGCCCCCTAAAAAGCAGAAATCAAATAAGAATTTTGACTTGATTTCTGACTTTATTGAGAATGAGCCTCGTATACCAAAACCGAATGAAAAGGCTGAAAACCAGATTGATATTTCAAAAGAAAGTTTGAAAGAAGATGTAGGTTGTATGAGCGAGACTTTGGCAGGGATTTATATTAAACAAAAACTTTTTGATAAGGCAGAAGCTGTTTATGAGAAATTAATGTTGAAAAATCCCGAAAAAAATATTTACTTTGCGAGTCAATTGGAAAGAATAGAAAAATTAAAAAAATAGATAAGTATGTTTACCTTTATTTCAGTATTGATCCTTATTGTTTGTGTACTAATGGTTTTAATCGTTTTGGTACAAAACTCAAAAGGAGGCGGATTAGCTTCTAACTTCTCATCTTCTAACCAGATTATGGGTGTTAAGAAAACAACAGATTTTCTTGAAAAAGCAACTTGGGTGCTAGCATTAAGTCTTTTTATACTTTGTATGGGTGCAGCGGCTACTATCGATCGTGGCAACAATGGTGCTCCTAAGTCAGTTATTGAGCAGCAGTTACAGGAAACTGAAACAGCTCCTGAAACTCCAGTTTTCCCAACTGAAGCTCCTGTTAAAGAAGAAAAAACTGAGAAGGCAGAGTAATTTAATACCTACTTCTTTAAGATATTCAAGTGTCAGTATGTCATCATACTGACACTTTTTTTATGTCTTAGTTTTATATGTAGAAAGAAGGGGTATATTACTTTTTTATTATCTATTGAGCTGATATAGTGAGATGTATTTTTCATCAATTAGATTTTAACTTTGTTTAATTGACTGTTTCGGTGTAATTTCAGGGGCGAATTTCATACTGAACTGCAAAAATGTCAATACTTTTGCTTTGGCACAGATTATGAAAGAAGCAGAATGTTGTTTTAATAAAAGAACAACAGGGATGTTAGATGATTTAGATGTGTTCTGAATTTATCTATTAATAAAAGGAAATAAAAAATAAACCTAAATATTTAAAGAAATGGCAGAATTAAAAGGAAAGATTCTTGCGGGCAAAATTTTAGTTGCTCCAATAGCAATAGAAGAGAAAACAGCTAGTGGCATTATTATTCCTGATTCAGCAAAAGAAAAACCATTGCAGGGTAAAGTTGTATTGGTAGGAGCTGATAAAAAAGACGAGCCTATGGAACTTCAGGTTGGTGATACCGTTGTTTACGGAAAATATGCAGGTACAGAATTGAACATTGATAATGAAGACTATTTATTGATGTCTCAAACTGATATCTTATACATTGCTTAATTGCAGTTTTAAATCCAATTAGTTTTTAATCTATTAATTATTAGAAATGTCAAAAGAAATTAAATTCAATATAGAAGCTCGCGATTTACTAAAAGTAGGTGTTGATGCTTTGGCAAATGCAGTAAAAGTAACCTTAGGACCTAAAGGTAGAAATGTGGTAATCGATCGTAAGTTTGGTGCACCACAAATCACTAAAGATGGTGTTACTGTAGCAAAGGAGATCGAATTATCAGATCCAGGTGCAAATATGGGAGCTCAAATGGTAAAAGAGGTTGCTTCTAAAACTGCTGACGATGCTGGTGATGGAACAACAACAGCTACGGTTTTAGCTCAGTCTATTGTAAACGTAGGTTTAAAGAACGTAACTGCTGGTGCGAATCCAATGGATTTGAAACGTGGTATTGACAAAGCTGTTGAGGCAGTTGTAGCAAATATTAAATCTCAGTCTAACGAAGTTGGTGACAATTACGATAAGATTAAGCAGGTTGCTAAGATTTCTGCAAACAATGATGAGACAATTGGTTCGCTTATTGCAGAAGCAATGGAAAAAGTAAAAAAAGAAGGTGTTATTACTGTTGAGGAAGCAAAAGGTACTGAAACTTACGTAAAAGTAGTTGAAGGTATGCAATTCGACCGTGGTTACATTTCTCCATATTTCATCACTAATGGTGATAAGATGGAAACGGATCTTGAGAATCCTTACATCTTATTATGCGACAAGAAGATTTCAACAATGAAAGAGTTGATGCCACTTCTTGAGCCTGCTGCACAAGCTGGTCGTCCATTGATGATTATTGCTGAAGATGTTGAAGGTGAAGCTTTGGCTACTTTAGTTGTAAACCGTTTAAGAGGTTCATTAAAAGTTGCTGCTGTTAAAGCTCCAGGTTTTGGTGATAGAAGAAAAGAAATGCTTGAAGACCTTGCTATCCTAACTGGTGGTGTGGTTATTTCTGAAGAGAAAGGTTTAAAACTTGAGCAAGCTACAATTGAAATGTTAGGTCAGTGTGAGAAAATCACAATTGACAAGGAGAACACAACAGTTGTAAACGGAATTGGATCTAAGGATGTCATTAATTCTCGTGTTGCTCAAATTAGAACTCTAATTGAGAACTCTACTTCTGATTACGATAAAGAAAAATTACAGGAACGTTTAGCTAAGTTAGCTGGTGGTGTTGCTGTATTGTACGTTGGTGCTGCTTCTGAAATCGAAATGAAGGAGAAGAAAGACCGTGTTGATGATGCATTAAGTGCTACTCGCGCTGCTGTTGAAGAGGGTATTGTTGCCGGTGGTGGTGTTGCTTATATTCGTGCTATTGCTGATTTAGAAGATCTTAAAGGCGATAACGATGATGAGACTGTTGGTATCGAGATTGTGAAGCGTGCTATCGAAGAGCCATTACGTCAGATTGTAGCGAATGCAGGTGGCGAAGGTGCTGTAGTAGTTGATAAGGTTAAAGCTGGTGAAGCTGACTTTGGATACAATGCTCGTATTGGTGAATATCAGATGATGATTGAAGCTGGTGTAATCGATCCTGCTAAAGTATCACGTGTTGCTCTTGAAAATGCAGCATCTATTGCTGGTATGTTCTTAACAACAGAGTGTGTTTTAATTGAAGAGAAAGAAGATGAAGCAGCTCCTGCAATGCCTCCAATGGGTGGTGGTGGAATGCCAGGTATGATGTAATTCTGAATTTATATAAATTTTAAAGGGCTGTCGGTTTCAATATCGACAGCCCTTTTTTCATGCTAGCATTTCTAAAAGGAGATAGAATATGGATAAAAAAAGCACGCAGACTATAAAAATAGTTGTACGACTAAGGAATTTAGTCGTGTGTTTGAGTTATGAAAGAATTGACAAAGGCTGAAGAACAAATTATGCAGTATCTGTGGAAGTTAGAAAAAGCTTTCCTCAAGGATATTGTATTAGAATTCCCAGAACCACGATCGGCTAATACAACTGTTGCTACGGTGATTCGAATTCTAATAAAAAAAGGATTTATTGGATTTGAAACTTTTGGTAAGACAAATTAATATTTCTACCGAAGACTTGATATAGCTGCTCCGTTAGGAATTAATATTCATGCAGTTAGAGATGGTATAGTTTGTCTGTTAAATGTTGATAATGAAAGTATTCATGGTAAATATATTGTAATCAGGCATCGCAACGGATATGCTAGTAGATATATGCATATGTCAGAATTATCTGTAGAACTTATGGCTAAAGTTAAGAAAGGCGACTTGGTAGGAAAAGTCGGGAATACAGGACAATTTACAGATCCATATTTGCATTTAGAAATTAAGAAGGATGGAGAGAATGTTAATCCATCTGATATAATCGATTTCAGTAGCCTTAGCAAGAAATAATATTTCGGAGATAAGGAGGAGAAATATTATAATACACGAAAGCAGTTGCTAAACGAAAAATTTCAGCAATTGCTTTTGTACTTTATGACTTATACAGCCTTGAACGGTATTGCAAGCGAGTCCAATATTTAGATAATCCATTTTATTTACTTATTTTTGCAGTTCCTTACAACCAATTCGACTTGATACATGATTTCTGAATCAGAATATGATGATATACGTCCTTATTGCGACTCCGAAGTTCCGGAAGTAATAGAACGATTAATTAAGAATGACGATTTTTTTAAATTTGCACTGCAATTGTTTCCCGATTTATCTCGAGAAAAAATTGAAGGCAGTTTGTCGCAAGTCAAAACTGTCGATGATTTTCAATCGATGTTCATTGTTCCTTTGGCGAATAATATCATTAAGAATACGACTAAAGGAATTAGTATTGAGGGTTTAGAGAAATTGGATAGTAACGAGAGTTACCTTTTTATCTCAGATCATAGAGATATTATTCTTGATTCAGCTCTTCTGAATATTCTCTTATACCGAAACGGCTTTTCAACTACCGAAATTGCAATTGGATCTAATCTTTTGATTCGACCATGGATTAGCGATTTGGTAAAGCTTAATAAAAGCTTTGTAGTGAAGAGGAATTCTTCTGTACGTGATATGTTGGTGAATTCAAATCATCTTTCATCGTACATCGTACATGCCATAAATACTAAAAAATCTTCTGTTTGGATTGCACAACGTGAAGGTAGAACAAAGGATGGCGACGATAGAACCCAGCAAAGCTTGTTGAAGATGTTACAGATGAGTGGTAAACAAACTTTCTCTGATCATTTTAAAGCTTTAAGAATTGTTCCTGTTGCTATTTCATATGAGTACGAACCTTGTGATGGGCTAAAATCTCGTGAACTGTATTTGAAAGAGACTGATGATAGCTACAAGAAGACATCAAAGGATGATTTATTAAGTATGCTTAAAGGGCTAATTAACGAAAAAGGACGCGTTCATTTTAGAATTGGGAAGCCAATTTCGAAGATGCTTGATGTTATTGAGGAAATGGATGCTAGTCGCGATAAATTTAAGGCTTTAGCTGATTTTATTGATTATAAAGTTCATAAAAACTTTAAACTTTGGCCTGATAATTATATAGCTTTTGATATTTTGAATAAAACGGATGAATATCGAAACAAGTATACAGATGAAGAGAAGGAGTTGTTCTTGAAACATATGGACAAGAAATTGGGAACTGTTGAAGGCGACGAAGAAAGACTTAAAGAAATCTTCTTCGAGATATATGCTAATCCTGTTAAGAATCAGATTGAATTGACAAAACCTGATTTCATTTTAGATAATGTATAGGGTGAATCTGATAGCGATTATTAATACCAATATGAATAAGGATGAAACTAATTAAATTTCTATTGATAATATCTACCTTCCTAATTATGGTAGCAAGCGTGTTTAATCTTCTATATTCAACAGGAGAGTCTGGAGACAAAACAGGTATTTATATTGAAGTGGTTGTGATGTTTGTATTAACCTTGATCATGGTTCTTGTAAATAATTTGGAAAAGAAAATTAAGGACTTGGAGCAAGATAAATAAAGCTCTAATTTTTTATCAAGTAATAGAATTGAAATGATAAAGTTTAAACGACATATAAAGGTTGACGGCGAGGTTTTCGAAACCTGGATGGGACTGGAGATTAAGAAAAAAGGCGGAAGACCTAATGTTGGTATTTATTATTATACCGATGATCCCATGTTGGAAATGAGCGAGCATCATTTGATTAAAGCTAATTTTCAAAGTAAGGACGAGGCAGTAAAGCACGGTTGTTTATTTATGCGAGCTATGTATAAAGATATGATTAAGCGGGAGAAAGGCCTTGTTGATAAAAAAGAGGAAGACAAAGATATAGACTGGTAGTCTAATCTGTTAGATATTTAAAAGGTCATCGAAATAAATTCGATGATCTTTTTTTTTGTTTTATAATCTGCTTAGCTCTCTATAAAAAGAAAGACCATCTCGTAAGAGACAGCCTTTTGATTATATTTTTAAGAGTTTGAGAACTATTTCTTTTTTTCAATCGCTTTTAAAGCTAAGTTCAATTCATCCAATTGTGCCTCTGCAACAGTTGAAGGAGAATCAATCATGACATCGCGACCCGAGTTGTTCTTAGGGAAAGCAATAACGTCACGGATAGATTCGATACCTGCAAATAATGAAGCTAGACGGTCGAAACCGAAAGCAATACCGCCATGAGGAGGTGCACCATATTTGAAGGCATTCATTAGGAAACCGAATTGCTCTTGAGCTTCTTCGTCAGTAAATCCAAGGTGCTTAAACATTTGAGCTTGAAGATCTGTATCGTGAATACGAATAGAACCTCCACCAATTTCAACACCATTAATAACCAAATCGTATGCATTAGCACGAACAGCTCCTGGATCAGACTCCAACAAGTGAAGATCATTTTTCTTAGGAGATGTAAATGGATGGTGCATTGCGTGGTAGCGCTTATTGTCTTCGTCCCACTCTAATAGAGGGAAGTCAACAACCCAAAGTGGTGAGAATTTATCATTATCTCTAAGTCCAAGTTGAGAACCCATTTCAATACGTAGTTCAGAAAGTTGAGGAAGCGTTGTGTTACGATCACCAACAAGAACTAACAATAAGTCACCTGGTTTAGCATTACAAGCTTCAGCCCATTTTTGAAGGTGCTCTGTAGAGTAAAATTTATCAACTGATGATTTGAATGAACCATCTTCGTTGTATTTCACGTAAACTAAACCTTTAGCTCCAATTTGTGGCTTTCTTACAAAGTCAGTTAGCTTGTCTAGTTGCTTACGAGTGTAGCTTGCACAACCTGTTGCACAGATCGCACCAATATATTCAGCGTCATCAAATACTTTGAAATCATTTCCTTTAGCAATAACACTTAAGTCAACAAATTTCATGTCGAAACGTATGTCTGGTTTATCGTTACCATAAAAAGTCATGGCATCAGCATAGTCCAACTGAGGGAAATCGAAGTTTAACTCAACATTCTTCAATTTCTTGAATAAGTGCTTCGTTAGGCTTTCGAAAGTATTTAAGATATCGTTTTGCTCTACAAAGGCCATCTCGCAATCAATCTGAGTAAACTCAGGCTGGCGGTCAGCGCGAAGATCTTCGTCGCGGAAACATTTTACGATTTGGTAATAACGGTCGAAACCAGAAATCATCAACAGCTGTTTGAATACCTGAGGCGATTGTGGCAAAGCATAAAACTCACCTGGATTCATACGTGATGGTACAATAAAGTCACGAGCTCCTTCAGGAGTAGACTTAATTAATGCTGGCGTTTCAGTTTCAATAAAATCCAGTTGATCAAGGAAATTACGAATCTCGATACCCATTTTATGACGCATAATTAAGTTCTCACGCACACAGCTACGACGTAAATCAAGATAACGATACTTCATTCTTAATTCGTCTCCACCATCGGTGTTATCTTCGATAGTAAATGGAGGTGTGATAGACTTACTCAATACTTCAATCTTGTCTGCAATAATCTCAATGTCACCTGTAGGGATTTTTGAGTTTTTACTTTGACGTTCATGAATGGTTCCAGTAATTGAAACAACAAATTCACGGCCTAATTTTCTAGCCTGAGCACATAGCTCTGGATTAGTTTCCATATCGAAAACAAATTGAGTAATGCCATAACGATCACGAAGATCGACAAAGGTCATTCCTCCTAGGTTACGAGCTTTTTGCACCCAGCCACTAAGGGTTACTGTTTCCTTTAAATTCTGAATTCTTAATTCACCGCAAGTATGAGTTCTATACATCTTATTCCTATTTTATTAACTTTGCGAAAATACTAAGTTTTTGCGAATTAGAATAGGTTTTTTTTGAAATAGGCTAGTCTTTTGCATTTTATCTTACTTAGTGACAAAATCATTGCTTATATTTTGAAATTCAATCGCTATTTTAACTAATTGTAATTTTATATTTTACTCTTATGGGAGACACGATTAATCCATTTTCGGATGAATATTTTATGAAACAAGCTTTGGAAGAAGCGCATAAGGCTTTTGATGAGGATGAAATCCCAGTTGGTGCTATTGTCGTATGTAATAATCGAATTATTGCGAGGGCTCATAATTTAACTGAACGATTGAATGATGTAACGGCTCATGCCGAGATGCAGGCAATTACGGCTGCTGCCAATTATTTGGGAGGAAAGTATTTACAAGATTGCACACTTTACGTGACTTTAGAGCCCTGCAATATGTGTGCAGGCGCATTGGCTTGGTCTCAAATAAGCCGTATTGTTTATGGAGCTAGCGATAAGAAAAGAGGCTTTACTTCTTTTACGCCTTCGCCTTTACATTCAAGAACTGAAGTGATAACAGGGATTTTGGAAAATGAAAGTGCGAGTTTGGTAAA
>JADGEF010000128.1 GCA_016744515.1 Marinifilaceae bacterium
AGCAATTCCCATTAATCCTGTTACAATAAATGTAATTCCAAGACCTCTAAGAGGAGCAGGAATGTTTGAGTAACGGATTTTTTCGCGAATAGCTGCAATGCCTACAATTGCTAGTAACCAACCAATACCTGATCCAAGACCAAATGAAGTTGCTTCTGCTAAAGTTGAATAATCTCTTTCTTGCATAAAAAGAGATCCACCCAAAATAGCACAGTTTACTGCAATAAGAGGTAAGAAAATACCTAGAGATGAGTAAAGTGACGGAGCAAATTTCTCTACAATCATTTCAACTAACTGTACCATTGAAGCAATTACTGCGATAAACATGATGAAACTTAAGAAGCTTAAGTCAACATCTTTAAACGATTCACTGATCCAAGTTAGGGCACCTTCAGCTAAAACATATTTGTTTAGTAAGTAATTCATAGGAACCGTAATTCCTAATACAAAAACTACAGCTAAACCTAATCCCATAGAAGTTTTTACCGTTTTAGAAACTGCAAGGTATGAACACATTCCAAAGAAGAATGCGAATACCATGTTGTCGATAAAAATCGACTTGATAAATATATTAATCAGATTTTCCATGTTTCGATTTTTCTTTAAATTTAGGACTCAATAAGAGATTTATTACGAGATCTCTGTACCCAGATAATGATACCTACAGTAATAAGTGCCATTGGAGGCAATATCATTAATCCGTTGTTTTGGTATCCCATATCGTAAAATGCCTGTGGAATCACTTTGAAACCATAAAGGGTTCCAGATCCTAGTAATTCACGAAAGAAGGCTACAATTACAAGTATGATACCGTATCCAGCTGCATTACCAATACCATCAAGAAAAGCTGGCCAAGGTTTGTTTCCAAGAGCAAAGGCTTCAAGGCGACCCATGATAATACAGTTGGTGATAATAAGACCAACGAAAACTGAAAGTTGTTTACTTACATCATAAGCAAAAGCTTTTAGAATTTGGTCTACAAGGATTACCAATGCAGCAACAATTACAAGTTGTACGATGATACGAATACGTGATGGAATAGTATTTCTAAGTAGTGAAACTATAACATTGGCAAGTGCTAGCACAGCCATAACTGAAATAGACATGACTATTGCTGGTTCTAACTTTGCAGTTACAGCTAAAGCCGAACAGATACCCAGTACCTGAATGGTAATCGGATTATCGCTTCCCAACGGATTGGTAAGCAATTTTCGATTTTTAGCTGAGAATAAGGGTTCTTTATCGCTCATCATTATCTTATTTTGAAGATTTTAAAAACTTTTCATAACTGCTAAGGTTATCTTGAAGCATTGCTTCTAACCCTTTTGAGGTAACAGTACCACCCGATACAGCGTCAAATGCATGTGGGTTATTTGAGGCAGTTCCTTTTACTAATTTTAGAGATGTGAAAACACCAGACTCATCAAAGATTTGTTTTCCTGTGAATGGCTTCTGGAATTCTGGTTTTGAGATTTCAGCACCCAAACCAGGCGTTTCTCCTTTGTGGTCGAAAGTCGCACCGTAAATAGTCTTACGGTCTGACTCCATTGAGATAAATCCCCAAATTGGTCCCCACATTCCTTTTCCACGAACAGGAATAATTAGTTTTTTGCCAACTTTAGTATCGTTGAAAACAAAAACAGGAAGTTTTCTTTTAGAAAGATCTTTCTTGTTTTCATGTTTTAGATCAACTTTAAAAGTCTCAGCTTTATCATTTGATTTTACTTCGCCTTCTGAATTTACGATAATCGCTTCAACAATGTACTTGTCAAAAAGCTCAACCGCATTGGCAGGAGTCGAAGTAACATTCACAGCCTTAAGAATGTTTTGCTTTTTCTCAATTTCTTTATTCATGTTTTGGCGATCTTTCAATGTCAATGACGTGAAAGAAAGTACAGCCGCAACAATTACTACCATAATGGCAGCATAAAGAAATGTATATGTATTGCTTTGAGTATTCATGTGATTAATAATTTATATTTTTAAATGCCACATGGAACTCGCCATATTTTACCAGTACTCTTTCTGATAATTTTTCAATCATGGCTCGTTTCATTTTCTAAACGTTTTTTCTAATTAAGCATTTACCTTAACACGTTTCAATCTTTTCTTGATGTTACCTTGAATCACATAATGGTCGATTAGTGGAGCAAAGGTGTTCATCAATAGAATTGCTAACATCATAGCTTCTGGGAAACCCGCATTCATCACACGTATTAATACAGCTAGGAAACCGATAAGGAAACCATAGATGATTTTACCGCGAGCAGTTTGTGCTGCAGATACAGGATCGGTTGCCATAAATACAGCACCAAAAGCGAAACCACCCATAATAAGGTGTTGCCATGCTGGAATCAACTCCATATAAGCATTACCTCCTACAAGGTTGAAAATAGCACCCATTGTGTAACCTCCAACAAATACAGAAGCCATAATCTTCCAGCTTCCAATTCCTGAAGCGATTAGAATAACAGCTCCAATTAGAATAGCTATAGTTGAAGTTTCACCAATTGATCCTGGGATTAATCCAACAAACATATCCCATGTGTTTGAAAGATGTGTATTGTAAATAATATCGGCAGCAGGTTTTGTTGCATCAACTAAAGAAGCAGCGTGTGCTAAAGGTGTTGCTCCTGAGAAACTATCTGCTTTATCAGCAATCCAAACCACATCACCCGACATTTTTGAAGGATAGGCGAAGAAGAAAAAGGCACGAGCTATAAGAGCTGGATTCCAAATATTCATTCCTGTTCCACCAAATACCTCTTTACCAATAATTACAGCAAAAGCAGTAGATACAGCAACCATCCAAAGTGGTGCTCCAACTGGCATAATAAGAGGAATAAGCATACCTGAAACCAGGAAGCCTTCGTTTACTTGGTGACCGCGCATTTGAGCAACAGCAAATTCAATTCCCAAACCAACCACGTATGAAACAACGATAATAGGTAGGATTTCGATTAAACCATAAATGCAAATATCTAAAAATTCAGTATTTGCAAGTTGTCCAAGTGAAAGGAAATGTTGGTAACCTGTGTTATAAATTCCGAACATTAAAGCTGGAATTAAAGCTAATACAACAACCGACATGGTACGCTTCAAATCGATAGCATCTTTTATGTGGGTACCACCGTGTGACGTTATATTAGGGACGTATAGGAAAGCTTCAAAAGCCTCAAATGAGGACTGCAACTTTGCAAGCTTCCCACCCTTTTGAAATAAGGGCTTCTTTTTATCAAGAAATTTTCTTAGTGCTTTCATTATATATTTAACTTTAAAAGTACTTAGAGTACTTGGAGTTTAGAAGTATTTAGAGTTGTTAATATCAACTTGTAAGTACTTTATTCACTTAAGACACTTGTAAGTACTCTGTAATTTTCTTAGCTCATTTCTTTAATCATCAGATCAATTCCCTGACGAACTAAGTCTTGTACATTAATTTTAGAAGTACAAACAAATTCGCACAAAGCAAGATCTTCAGGAGCTACTTCGTAGATACCCAATTGTTCCATTTGGTCGATATCTTCAACCATAATAGACTTAATTAGTTGCAACGGAAGCACATCCATAGGTAATACCTTATCGTATTCTCCAGTCATTACAAAAGCACGGTGCTCACCATGTAGGTTTGCATCTAGGCGATATTCTCTATTTGGCGTTAACCAAGAGAAGAATGTCTTAGACATAGAGAATTTCTTTAAGCCAGGAAGTGCCCAACCTAAGAATTCATACTCGTCACCTTCAGGAATAACGGTGATTTGAGAATCGTAGAATCCAAGGAAACCATCTTCAGAAATTTGAGTTCCTGTAAGAACGTTACCCGAAATAACACGAATCTTATCGTCATCTTTAAGCTGAGCTTTAAGCATGTTACGAACCGAAGCTCCAAGAATCGTATTGTAATAAGCAGGATTCTTAACTTCAGAACCAGTAAGCGCAATTTTACAACTTACATCGTAAATTCCCTTTTGGAATAAGCGACCGATGAAAAGAATTTCTTGTGGACGAATAACCCAAACAACATCACCTTTATTAATAGGATCAAGTTTGTGGATTTGTACACCTACATTACCAGCTGGGTGAACACCTGCAAATTTGTTGATAACAACATTCTTTGCTTCAGTGAAAATCTTAGACTGTGTTTTCTTAGCATCAATGTTTAAATGAACATTTCCATCGGTAAGTTTTGCTAAAGCATCAAGACCCATTTGGAAAGCCTTAGCTTCACCTTCAACTAAGTAATCGAAATCGGCAGCTAAAGGCGCAGAGTCGAAAGCAGAAATGTGAATTGCTTTTGGCGTATCAGCAGGATTTGCGATAACGTCGTAAGGACGCTGACGAAGGAAAGCCCATAAACCTGCTTTTAATAATTCCTCTTTTACTTCATCTCGAGATAAGTTAGTAGGATTAGCTTTTTTGAATTCCTCGTATTGCAATTCGTTGTCAGCCTGAATAATGACTTCAAGAATTTTTCTTCTTTCGCCACGATTCACGGCAACAATCTTACCGCTAACCGGAGATGTAAAATTAACTTCAGGATGATATTTATCGAAGAATAAAGCAGAACCTGCTTTTACTTCAGTATCAACCTTTACCTTTAATTTTGGTGTAAGTCCGGGAAAATCGGTAGGTTTAATTGCAAATGTCTCAGAACGATCAGCCTTTTCAAGTACTTTTTCAGCCTTTCCTATCAGCTTAATATCTAAGCCTTTTTTGATCTTTTTAACTTCAGACATGTTAAACTATTTGATATGATTAATTTGTTTCAAAATTAACTAAATCCAAGCCCGTATCTATCATGAGAATGGTATCTTATTGGTGTTTTAAAACTTAAAGAAACTAGATAGATTGTCTTGGAAAATCGAAAACAAAGATATAAAGCAATTTTATATATTTGTAGTAATTATTGCAATTTATAAACATCATATATAGATATCCAAATGTATAAGTTCTTTCTTCGAGTGTTTTTTATATCATACCTCTGTATCTCTTATTGTTTAAGTAGTTTTGGTTCAGATGAACTAGGTGTTTATCGGAATGAAATAAAAAAAGTTAGTGTTCATACTGTTCAGTGTTTCCCCGTGGGATGGGAGTTGTCGCCAGCTATAGTTGAATTGAATAGTCAAAATCAACTCCAATTCTCATTTGATGAAATTGGAAAAGATATTCAGGATTATTCATATCGAATTGTTCATTGCAATATCGACTGGAAATCCTCAGAATTAAGTGAGTTTGATTTTTTGGATGGTTTTGCTGAAAATCAAATTCAAGATTATGAATTTTCATTTAATACGAATGTCGACTATGTGCATTACTCACTTCTATTACCTAATGAGGATATTAAACTGAAATTATCAGGGAATTATATTCTTGAAGTGTATCAGGATTTTGATATTGAGAATGTTGTTTTACGTCAACGTTTCATGGTTTTAGATTCAAAAGTGGAGCTTAAGGGGAAAATAAAGCATCCAATTGATATGGAAAGAAGAAAAACGCATCAAGAAATCGTGTTTAGTATTCTGCATCCTAATTTCTTGATTGATAACCCGCATTCTGATCTAACAGTTATTTTACGTCAGAATGATAGATCTGACGGAAGTCAAATGGAAGTAAAGCCTATTTTTATTCGTAAAGATGAGCTCGTGTTTGATGATAATCAGGAATATGTGTTTTTGGGTAACAATGAATTTCATTATTTTGATCTTAAGAGTTTTCGATATCAGTCCATTTATATAAAGTCGATTGAAAATGTGGAAGAAGAAACTGTTGTGACTCTGAGTCCAGGAAAGCTTAATCAATTTACACCTTATATATATAGAAGAGATAATAATGGTATTTCGCTTGTTTCAGTCGACGAAAGAAAGGAACCTACGACTGAAGCTGATTATGCACATGTTGTTTTTACACTTCCTTTTGATAATGAACTAAAACACGGGGAGATGTATGTTTATGGGGCGTTTAATAATTGGGAGTGTAATGATAGTAATCGAATGATTTATAATTATGATTTAGGTGTGTATCAAAAAAGTATTTATTTGAAACAAGGTTATTATAATTATGTGTATGCTTTATTAGAGAATGGAAAAGATTCGCCAGATATTAGTTATATAGAGGGTAGTCATTGGCAAACAGAAAATAATTATACTATCTATGTTTATTATCACGATATTGGGAAAAATTACGATCGTTTGATCGGATTCAAAACTTTGAATTCGACAAAGAATTTTTAATCAGTTTTTGATGGAAAGGAAAGCTTCCCTGTATTCGTTCTAAATTTGAGAAAATCATAATAAGAAGAGGTGTTGCTTATGAATTATTACTAATTTTGTCATTAAAGTAATAGATCGTAATCAAGAGCTAGTGATGTTTGCTTTAGCTTGAGCTGTAAAAATTAAATAGAATGAAGTTTCAAATCGATGATGTTGATCAGAAGATATTGTCTTATCTGATAAAAAATGCGCGTATTCCTTTTCTAGAAATTGCACGTGAGTGTGGTATCTCTGGAGCAGCTATTCATCAACGAGTGAAAAAACTTGAAGATGCTGGAGTTATTGATGGTTCTAGATTTATTGTGAAGCCAAGAGCTTTAGGTTATGAAGTATGTGCTTATATTGGTATATTTCTTGACCATGCTCACCAGTATAAGCAAGTTGTAGGTCGAATTGAAGCTATCCCAGAAATAATAGAATGTCATTTTACGACTGGAAACTTCACTTTTTTGGTGAAAATGCTTTGTCGAGATAATCAACATCTAATGGATGTGTTGATTAATACGCTTCAGAATGTTCCTGGTGTATCAAAAACGGAAACTTTTATTTCCTTGGATCAGCTTATTGATCGTGATGTTCCGGTGCAGAACTAAACTGAAATTAGAAAATATAATATTTAGGCTTTCTCTTGGGAAGTCTTTTTTTTTGAATTCTATTAAGCTTTTTTAATAAGGAATATTCCAAGTTAATTTTTATCTTTCGTCTGTTTTGACAGAATAGCGTTTGGAATTATAAAGTAAGGTGCTGATCCTGTTAAAATATTTTAATTATTATATCATAAAACAACATATCATGTTTTCAAAAGACGTTTATATTAACAGACGCGAAAAATTGCGTCATTCCATGAAAGATGGAATTGCATTATTTCTTGGTAATCCTGATGCACCAATGAACTGCCCTCATAATATTTATCAGTATCGTCAGGATAGTAATTTCTTGTATTTTTTCGGTTTAGATCACCCTGGTTTCGCTGGTGTTTGTGATATAGATAATAACAAGGATTATATTTTTGGAAATGATGTTGATATCGATGACATTATTTGGATGGGACCACAGCCATCAGTAAAAGATCAATCTTCTCAGGTTGGTATTAATTCGACTGCTCCATTTTCTGATTTGAATAAGTTTATTGCCGATGCGATGGCTGCAGGACGTAAAATACACTTTTTGCCTGTGTATCGTGCTGAGAATAAAATATTATTAGAAGGATTAGTTGGTGTTAAACCTGCTGATATAAAAGCTAATGTTTCGGAAGAGTTTATTAAAGCAATAGTCGCTTTACGTGAAATTAAAGAAGCTTGTGAGATTGTGGAGCTTGAACGTGCAGCAGAAACAGGTTACAAAATGCATGTTGAGGCTATGAAAATGGCTCAGGATGGTATTTACGAAAGAGAAGTTGCTGGTGAGGTAGAGGCTATTAGTCTTCGTGCTGGCGGAATGCTTTCTTTCCCTGCTATTGTTTCAAAGCGAGGAGAGACACTTCATAATCATGAGCATGGTAATTTGCTTAAAAAAGGCGATTTACTACTTGTAGATTGTGGTGCAGAGACAGATACGCATTATGCATCTGACAATACGCGTACGATTCCAGTAGGAGGTAAGTTTACACAAAAACAAAGAGAGATTTATGAGATTGTGTTAGCTGCTATTAATAAAGGAACAGAATTGATTCGTCCAGGCGTTGATTACCGTTCTATTCATTTTGCGGTTTGTAAAGTTATTGCTTCAGGCTTGATTGATCTTGGATTAATGAAGGGTGATGCAGATGCAGCTGTTGCAGCAGGTGCTCATACTTTATTTATGCCTCACGGCTTAGGACATATGATGGGATTAGATGTTCATGATATGGAAGATCTTGGAGAAGATTACGTTGGGTATGATGATAAGGTTCAGCGTGCAAGTCAATTTGGAACAGCTTACCTACGTTTAGGTAAAGAGTTGAAGCCAGGCTTTGTGATTACTAATGAGCCAGGTATCTATTTTATTCCTGCTTTGATTGATAAGTTTCAGAATGAAAAACAATTCCTAGATTTTATCAATTACGATAAAGTAAATGAGTATCGTGATTTTGGTGGAATTCGTCTTGAAGATGATCTTCTTGTCACTGAAACTGGTTGTGAGTTAATTGGGAAGAGAATTCCTATTACTGTTGAAGAGGTAGAAAATACAGTGCTTTCGTAGTACGCTGTATTAAAATAAAGTTAAAGAGGTGTCCTGTTGAAGGATACCTCTTTTTTTATAGTTTATATAAGCTTAAAAATGCGTATCTTTGTTTGTAATTGCTCGTGTATAAAATCAATCATTTAGTCATAGATAAAGTGGGTTTCGTGTAAGGAGTCGAGCTGTTACTGTTTTTTTTGAATATATTGTGTTAACATAAATCGGATTGTTTCAGTATTTATTGTTGCAATCTCTTATTATAGATAATAGTAATTTTAACCTCATCTCTACCTAGATATGGATAATTATACTCTGAATAATAAGCAGGGCGTATTGTGCTCTTCATTTTTAATGAAACTATGTACGTTTCTAATACTTAGTTTGTTCGCTCCCAAAGTTTTTGCTCAGTTGGATCTGATTCATTATGTGCCTCCTTTCTATGCAGGAACAAAATATAATGGGGATATTGGAAACCATTGGGTTGTGCTAACAACACCTTCGGAAGAAGCTATTACTGTTACCATAAAAAGGGGAGATGGAACTTTGGTTGCAACAGTACCGAATGTTTCAATAACCACCCCTAAAAAGTATTATTTCAAAAATGAACAATATGGGAACACATATGGAACTATTACTAGGCCAAATTTGGGTATTGTAAATTACACAGGTTTAAACAAGGTGCTTAGTAATCAGGGGCTAATTTTCACTTCAGAAAATTCGGAAGGAAAAGGTGTAGCCTTTTATGTAAATATAAGGCATAAGTCTAGGATTCATGGTTTGTCCTTAACAGCAAAAGGGCAAGCCGCTTTAGGTACTTCTTTCCGATCAGGTCATCTTTACAGTGTACGCGGGGAAAATATTGGAGGATGGAGGAGTGGGAGCTCCTATATTGTTGATCATCGTAGTCATTTTATTTCGGTAATGGCAACAGAGGATAACACACAGGTTACGTTTTCAGATATTAAGGTAGGAAATTTAACTTCTGATACGGGAACAGCATTGCCCGTAACGGAAGATATTGTTAGGATATTAAATGCTGGAGAAAGTTATGTTTTAGGTGCTAATCATGAATTTTTGACAGCAGCAGAGGTTAATAAATTTAATGGAACAAAAATAAGTTCTGATAAACCCATTGCTGTAAATTCTGGTTCATGGTGTGGTTCGGCTTCTACAAGTAATAAGCAAGATATAGGTGTTGACCAGATTGTACCTGAAAAATTAGTCGGAAATGAGTATATTCTTCTAAGAGGACAAGGGAATCATGGTACTGAACGTCCCATTGTTGTGGCGACTAAAGATGGTACCAATATTTCTGTTAATGGAATAACTGGTTTTATAAACCCAACTCCTCTAAATGCGGGAGAGTCATATGCAATAGAAGAGTTCTATTTTTCTTCAGAGGGAACCATGCTGATTAATACAAGTCAGAATGTGTATATGTATCAAACGACAGCTGCATCTGCAGCCAAACCATACCCTACTATCGGAATGAACTTTATTCCACCTCTTAGCTCATTAGGGTTTCGTCAGGTCGACATCCCTTTTATAAATGAATTAGGAACAGGTATAGTTGCTATCTATTCTCAAAATGGGGCTGATGTTTATGTGAATAATGTGAAATTAGATCAGGCAGATGCCAAGCTAGTTTCAAATAAAGAAGAATGGGTTGTTTATATATATTCAACTGCTGATGAGAATGTGTCTGTTAAATCGAATAAAGCGATTTATGTGGCTATGTCTGTCTTCGATAATGTTGTTGGAGCGGCTGGATATTTCTCAGGTTTTACAAAATCAATTTCTCCAATCGATACAACGATTGTGTTTAATCACGATTTAGGTTATATCTGTTCAAGTCAGGAGGGTAATATTGAGTTGGCAATTAATAGTACACCGACTCCTGATTGGTACGAATGGTATCATGATATTGTACATCTTGATTCAATTAAATTTAAAAATGAGAATTTGCTTATTCCGGTACCTACCGAAGCTACGAAATATATTTTGAAAGCATATTTTCGTGATCCTAATATGGATATTCTTTATAATGGAGATTTCGCAATTGGTAGAGGGAATTTTGCTTCAGATTTTGATTTCTTTAATGTTTCACAGTTAGAAGCTCCTGGTAAAGCGACACTTACTGCTAATCCCGAGTCTATTTATGCTGGCTTTGAGGATTTTACTGACTTGGATGGTATTGGGAAAATGTTGTTGGTTCATTCTTCAGGATCTTCGGATACCATATGGCAAAAAACTATTAATAGCAGCACTGATATTCCTGATAATTTATTTGTTCTAAAAGTATATGGTCGATTGGCTAAAGCTGGTAATGAGCAATATTTAGATATCTATGTCAATGATGAGAAAATTAAGACTCAATTCCAACTTAACAATACTGGCGCTTGGCAATCTGTTAAAGCATTTTGGCGAGCAGGAGAAGATGTGAATATTGCTAAAATATCAATTGTTGATGCTAATGCTTCTGGTAAAGATGCTGTTTTTGCTCTTGATAGTATTACTTTTGTTCCTGCTATTGAGGCTACTAAAGAGTTTAATCCTGATGTTGTGCCAAGTTACAGTTATACGCCTTACGATCAGGGCTTGCACCTGTGTAAAGGGGCTGCAGAGGCTTATGCCGATATCTCGTATGGTGATATGGAATGGTTTACTTTCTTATGGGAGAAGAAATTGCCAGATGATACTAATACTTTTATAGCTATAACAGACCCTAGTATTACAGGACTTGAGGATTTTAAATTAATTTTCAGTAATGTTGTAGAGGATCATAAAGGAACTTATCGATGCACAATAGGGTTTAAAGAAACTTATGAACAATGTGGTATTGGTGCAGAACCAACATCTGTTCTTGTTGAGGTCTTTGTTGATGAACCTGCAAGTATGGATCCTTTAAAAGGAAAAACAGAATTGTGTGAGGGAACTCCAACCGATGTTACAGCTACAATTCGTGGAGATTTCAGTGTGATAAAGTGGTCTGTGTTTAGAGAAGGTGAAACGACTGCATTTGAAACCAAAGAGAATAATTTGAGCGTTTTTAATTTCAATTTTAATAAGGATTATATAGCAGGTAGTTATATTGTACGATGTGAAGTAATTAATGGTTGTTCAACAGATCTATTTGAAGAAATTGGTATTGAAATTTTTGGTAAGGCTAAATTGGAAGATCTTATTATTCCTACAAGCCTGTGCGAAATAAAAGAAATAACACTCGAAGCAAAATTAGTAAGTAACTATACTCCTGCAAATTCTACTCTTGAGTATTCTTGGTATAAGAATGGTTCTGATC
>JADGEF010000227.1 GCA_016744515.1 Marinifilaceae bacterium
ATATTTATCACACCTCCCATAGCATCCGATCCGTAGAGTAAAGATGCTGGACCTTTAATTACTTCGATATGATCAGCTCCATCTTCGTTAATTAAAAATGGATGATCTGTAGAGAATTGAAAATTCTCTAGACGAACTCCATTATTTAGAAAAAGGATGTTGTTTAATGAAAGGCCACGAATTACAGGAGTACTAACACCTGGACTTCTTGAAATTACATCAACTCCAGGTATACTTGCCAATTTTTCACCCAAAGATGGGTTTGACAGCATTTTCAGTTCTTTGTTGGAAAGCACTGAAATTTTAACAGTGTTTTCGTGTTGCGCTGATGGGAACCCACCGGAAACTACAACATCTTGTGTCGTAACCGAAGTGAATGGCAAGCTAATGTTCAGTTCAGAATTTTCATTTTCTATAAATATGACATTAATTGAACTCTCGTAACCAATGAATGAAAACTGGATCGTGATTTTACTATTAGGCAAATTCTCTATAAAGTAGTTGCCTTCAGTATTACTAACTGTTCCTTTTTGCAGTTCTGGAATAAATACACTTACTCCAGAAAGAGCCATTCCATTATCGGAATCGGTTATTTTACCCGTAAGTTTATTATTTTTTATTTCACCTAATGCATAGGTGTATTGGGGCAATAGCAATACTATTACCAAAATAAATCGTATCATGAAATACCGAGTTATATGAATTTATATAAGAAAGTTTTAAACACATCAAAATAGTTGATAAGTATTTTACTTACTCGTCAACATTACTTTTTTCTGATATTTTTAATCAGATTAGTTTATTTAACTTACTACAAATGGAGGAGCTCTTAGACTATAGGGAAGTTTTGATTCTTTACGCGATTTCTGAATTGATTCGATAATTAGAATCTCAAACTTAAAAATCGTGATGGCAGGAATTATTATTATACTTGCCGGTGTAAAATAGAAGTAATCGAATTCTTGAATTTCACAAATATTCTCAAAATCAGTTGAGTTATGAGAGCATGAGTGTCCATGATGTTCGTGATTGGGGAACATCAAATGTTCTGCTTTGATTAAAATTGGCAGAACAAAGGCTATGGATAATAGCCATGCAAGAATTCGACATCTATTATTTAGAATCATTAAAAGCAAAGTTATCTAAAAAAAAGAGATGTACAAAAAAAGCTATTAAATATATCAACAGCTTTTTAGATTATTAACTTTTATCTATTCAGCACTTTAGAGATTCTGATAAGGAATCTGAGTCATTCCTTCTGCAAGTTGATCGATACCTTTTTCAAGCTTCTTTTTCAACATCATTTTCATCATGGCATTCAATTCGGCATGAACAGTCAAACGAATTTTTGTTTCGTATGCACCTTCTTCAATCAACTGAATCCAAAAGTAAAATTCGAAAGGACTACGACCGTATCCTGTCAACTTTAGTGATTTGTTTTCTTCCTTTTCAACAAACTGCAAACCTGCTTCACCAAAACCTTTTATTACAAACGAACAATTGTCTTCAGTAGCTTCCCAATGCTCAATTTGATCCTTGAAATTCATCTTCTTATTAGTTTGCTCCTCTATTTTAGCTTGCACTTCAGGATTCTCTGAAGCCAATTCAAATATTTTCGCAATTTTTCTAAAATCAGATAAAAAGGAATAAATACTATTCACATCACTAGGAATAATTTTGATATCACTTACAATCTTAGTCGTTGACATATACTTCTCTTTATTAGAACACAAAAGAGGGTGCCTAATGTTGAGACACTCTCTTTTGATATATTTTTATTGGCTACTTATAGCTTTTATTACTTTCTCCAGTTTGCTGGGTCTTTACGCCATTCTTTCAATTGAGCAACATCTTCTGCCTTAACATAGCCAGTTTCCTGAGCACAATCAATCATTGTGTTGTAATCGCTCAAAGTTTCTAATTCGCATTTCGCATTAGTAAAATTATCTTCAGCTGTTTGGAAACCGTAAGTAAAGATCGCAAACATTCCCATTACCTTACAATCTGCATCACGAAGAGCTTGAACAGCTTTCAAAGATGATCCACCTGTTGAAATCAAATCCTCAATTACAACAACTTTCTGTCCTGCTTTTAAATCACCTTCAATCATATTCGTCATTCCGTGAGCTTTGGCAGCAGAACGGATATAAACCATTGGTAAGTTCAATTCATCAGCAACTAAAGCACCTAGAGCAATAGCTCCTGTTGCAACACCCGCAATAACTTCAACATCTGGATATTTAGCTAAAACAGCCTTTGCAAAAGCTTTTTTAATATCGGTTCTAACTTGTGGAAACGATAAAGTTTTACGGTTATCACAGTAAATTGGCGACTTCCATCCCGAAGCCCAAGTGAATGGGTTTGTAGGTTCTAGCTTAATTGCTTTTATTTGCAAAAGGTATTCAGCGATTTGTTTTGCAGTACTTTGCATAGGACTATAGGATTAAATGGTTCAATAAATATGAGTTGATTAAACAAAACGAGCGTAACACTCAAGCTTATACCACAGTAGTACAAACTTTTACACTACAAATTTCTTAATCTGAAATCATCGGCAAATGTATAAAGTATTTTTTAAAAATCGTGCAATTTTCTTAGGCGATAAAGCTGAAAGTATGAATTTTCGATGCAGGGTTTATCTATGGACCCAAG
>JADGEF010000129.1 GCA_016744515.1 Marinifilaceae bacterium
AAATTTACCGAATGCTGAGTGGATAAGAAAGGATCATGGTAGCAAATCGGTAACGATCGATAATATTACATATGCATATCATCAGGCATCTTTAAAAGGTGGCATGCTTGAAGAGTTTGCTTATAGCGACGAAGAAATTACTCGCTCTAAAACTTTTGGACACCTTGGTGGAAACTTACATACCGATTTGCATGAATGTTTGGGGCATGGCTCTGGACAGTTATTGCCAGGAATTGGTATGGATGCTTTAAAAAATTACCATTCTACACTTGAAGAGGCTCGTGCTGATTTGTTTGCTTTGTATTATATTATGGATGAAAAGCTAATTGAAATTGGCTTGGTTCCAAGTTTAGAAGTAGGTAAGGCCGAATACGATGGTTATATCCGAAATGGTTTGTTGACTCAACTTACTCGAATTGAATTGGGAAAAGAGATTGAAGAGTCTCATATGAGAAATCGTCAACTTATTGCTAAGTGGGTATTTGAGAAAGGTTCTGAAGATAAGGTTGTGGAGCGTATCGAGAAGGAGGGGAAAGATTATTTTGTAATTCGTGATTACAATAAGTTAAGAACCCTTTTCGGCGAATTATTAGAAGAGGTTCAGCGAATTAAGTCGGAAGGTGATTTTGAAGCAGGAAAACTGTTAGTAGAAAATTATGCTGTTAAAGTGGATGAGACAATTCACAAGCAAGTGAAAGAGCGCTTTGAGAAATTAAATTTAGCTGCTTATGCTGGTTTTATCAATCCAGAGTATAAGCCTGTTTATGAAGAAGGAATAATTGTAGATGTTGAAATTTTATATCCTATTGATTTTACAGAACAGATGCTTCATTATTCCAAAAAGTATTCATTTTTGCCTCATATTAATTAAAGACACCTATGATTGGAACCATTGTCAATGTAGGAGCTGTGATAATTGGAAGTGCTATTGGATTAGCTTTTCGTTCACGTATTCCCAAACGTCTTTTCGAAATTGTTTTTCAAGCAATTGGATTGTTTACAATCTGCTTAGGTTTGGTTATGGCTTTTAAAGCCAATAATATGTTGATTATGGTATTCAGCTTGGTGACAGGCTCTTTACTTGGAGAATGGATTAATATTGAAAAAGCAACTGAGAAATTAAGCGACAAAGTCAAATACAAGCTAGGGAAGGCAGATGATGCTTCATTTTCTACAGGTATGATTACAGCCTTCCTGTTATTTTGTATGGGAAGCATGTCTATTTTAGGCTGTTTTGATGAAGGAATGGGTAAAGGTTCAAGTCTTTTATTTACTAAATCGATAATGGATGGGTTTTCTGCTATTGCGCTAACAGCAGCTTTCGGTATAGGAGTTATGTTTTCTTCAATTCCTTTATTCATCTACCAAACTGCTTTAACTTTATTAGCAATATTATTGGGAAGCATTATTCCAGAGGCTATAATAACTGAACTTTCAGCGATAGGTGGTATTTTAATACTTGGATTGGGATTTACTATTTTGGATATCAAAAAAATCCGCATGTTAAATATGTTACCAGCTTTGCTTATAGAAGTTCTTTTGTGTTCCTTCTTTTTGTAAGACAAGAAGTTTTATTTTTATTGATTGAGAAACGTCATCCTTTATGAAGAAAAATATCAAACAAAATATAATTAGTCTATTCGAACAATGGTCGGGCGACCAGCTTGTTAATACAGAATTAATTCCACCTTCAGGTTCTTACCGTGAATACATTCGTATTATTGGTGAGAGACAAACTGTGATGGGGGTTTATAACTCAGATAAGAAAGAAAATAATGCATTTGTAAGCTTTAGTCGTCACTTTAAATTAAAAGGATTACCAGTCCCCGATATTTTAGCTGTAGACGAGTCTAAGGATATTTATTTGCAGGACGATTTTGGTGACACCATGCTTTTCGATTATATACAGAAGGAGAGAGAAGGAGATCATTTTCCTGAATCACTAATTTTAATTCTTAAAAAAACGATTAAAGAACTTGTTAAGTTTCAAGTTGTAGGTGGTGAGGGCTTGGATTATTCTGTAGCATATCCGCGTGCAGCTTTTGATAAGCAGTCGATGATGTGGGATTTGAACTATTTTAAATACTACTTTCTAAAGCTCGCAAAGATTCCATTCGACGAGCAATTACTTGAGGATGATTATTTGAAGTTTACAGATTTTTTATTACAAGCTCCTAGTGATTACTTCCTTTACAGAGACTTTCAATCGAGGAACGTGATGTTGAAAGATGGAGAGCCTAAGTTTATCGATTATCAAGGAGGTAGAAAAGGTGCTTTAGCTTATGACCTTGCTTCACTTTTATACGATTCTAAAGCGGATTTTCCTGAGACTTTAAGAGAAGAGCTTTTAGTTTATTATTTAGATGAGTTGAGTAATTATGAAAGTGTTGATATCGCAAGCTTTAAAACTCATTATTTCGCTTTTGTTTTGATTCGTATGATGCAAGCTATGGGTGCGTTTGGTTTTAGAGGTTTTTATGAGAAAAAGGAACACTTTCTTCAATCAATTCCATATGCACTGCACGATTTAAAAGAAGTTTTGCCCCATTTAGATTTTATAGATCAGTATACAGAACTATTTTCTGCTCTTGAGAACGTAACTGAATCGGAATTTCTTAAAACGGTAGGAGTAAAGATGGAAAACAAACTGAGTATATCTATTCAAAGTTTTTCTTATCGAAGAGGAATTCAGCCTGATGGATTTGTTTTTGATTGTCGTATAATTGATGATCCAGTTGATGATGATGGTTTCATGGAGAATCAAATGAAAACAGAATTTCTTTCAACTTTTTTTACTGAAAAAACAGGAATGCCTGCCTTTCTAAAATCGGTGTGTGGAGTTATAGATATTGCGATTGATAAGTCTATAAAGCAAAATAAAAAGCAATTGAATGTTTATTTTGGTTGTGTTGGTGGTCAGCATCGTTCTGTTTATGCAGCTAATTATTTGGCTAAATATCTAAAAGAGAAGCTTGATGTAGAAATAGATTTGAAACATTTGGAAGTCGACAATGTTGAGGTATAGGAGAGATGGGACAGAAGCGTTGTAAATTATCAAAAACTGAATATGCCGACAAACTTTGCAAAGGCGGAGAGAGATACGTGTGTAAGAAATGCGCTCGCATTGCTAAGAATGTGAAAAGGCTTTGTGATGCAAAAGAAATAAAAAGACAACATGATTAATGCGATGATTTTTGCAGCTGGTCTTGGTACCAGGTTGCAACAGTATACTAAGAATTGCCCCAAAGCATTAGTTAGCTTGGATGGAAAACCTTTGTTGGAACATTGTATTTTAAAGCTTAAAGCTTTTGGTGTAGATCGAATAGTGATTAATGTTCATCATTTTGCTGATCAAATTGAAGCTTTTCTAATATCGAAAGATAATTTTGGGATGGATATCTTAATTTCTGATGAAAGAGAACTTTTGTTAGATACTGGAGGTGCTATTAATCATGCTAAATCCCTTTTTATACCCAATGCTCCAATATTAATCTATAATGTTGATATTCTAAGTTCATTAGATCTTAAGGATCTTGTAGCATCTCATAAGAACAAGAAAGGATTAGCTACCCTTAATCTAAGAGATAAAAATACAAATAGATATTTATGCTTTAATGAGGATGATTTGTTGTGTGCATGGAAGAATGATGCCACAAAAGAAGAGAAGATTGTGAATGAAAGTCATATTAAATCTAATTCTTACAGCTTCTCTGGAATTCATAT
Organism: Marinifilaceae bacterium; assembly: GCA_016744515.1. Lineage (GTDB taxonomy): Bacteria > Bacteroidota > Bacteroidia > Bacteroidales > Marinifilaceae > Ancylomarina. Next base: position 3,724 of record JADGEF010000129.1, read on the forward strand.
TATTGATTATAGGCTTTTAGATTTAATTGAAGAAGAAGGTGTTTTTTCAATAATAGACTTGTATCTGCGCTTGGCAAAAGATCATAGAATTGCAGGGCATTACGATTCATCTGATTTATGGATGGACCTTGGAAAACCAGAAGAGTTGAAGAAGGCAGAAATACTAATTAAAAAATTAGCTGAAAATTAAGTTGTTATACTTCTTATAGCATAAAAAAAACCATTCTTAAGAATGGTTTTTTTTATTTACATAAGTTTTAGTAAACGACGTTCAATTGAATTTAAGAAGCGATTAAATAGTCCAAAATACAAGATGAAATAGAGTGAAAGTGTCGTAAACCATATGACAATGATATTAACCCAATATGTATCGTATTCTCGATTAAATATCTTTTTTTGAGGTGCATAAAAGTGTGCTTTTAAAAATGTACTCTTACCATCTCTGAATATAGGATCTATCCTTTGGAAAAGACGATCTTTATATTCAACTATACGTTCTATATCATTATTATTTGTAACAAATTCAGTAAGCCTATCGTTGGCGTATGATTTTTTCATGTTTACAAAGCTTTCCTTATCTGGAAATTTACTTTGCATGGCAAGCAACTCTTCATCCTTTTTCTTGCTAGCTGCATTGTACAGCATAATGTAATGACGGTTAAGATCGTTTAGGTATATTTTTAACTCTTTTAATAGAACCAAGTTTGTCGGATTTCTTTCTAAAAGATCTAATTTCTCAAAGTCCAATGGAAGTGTGTTGTTTTTTAATTCGTTGTAAATCAATCTCAGATTCAACTTGTACTTATCGTCAGTTTGACCTTTACTAAGATTTTTTTTACAATCTCTTAGTTTATTCTTTAGGATAGGTAACCAATAGTTTTTCTTATAATCAGCTTGACTCATCACTTTATCGTACAAATAGAAATTTCTTTCATACTTGTTTGTTGTAAATTGTTGAACCGCCAAAGCTTCGTATGCCCATCTTGCTGTAATAATTTCACCATACCATGGTATTCTATTGGGATGAGAAATGTTAGGGTTTAAGTTATCAAACTTAACAATTACACCACTCAGTATAAGTTGTGGAATAAGAATAAATGGGATTAAAATATAGATATTAATAACAGTTTTAAAACTGTCTGATATTACTAAACCTAGCATATTAGCAAAACACCATGAGCTAAAAAGAACAAGCCAATAAGAGAAATACATATCTTTTATTTCGAGGATATAGTTGCCAATCAGTACAAATATAAAAGCTTGAAATGCGGAAATTGAAAATAAGATAACAACTTTAGATAGAAAATAACTTGTTCTACTCAAGTTAAGAAAACGTTCTCGTTTTAATATTTTCCTATCTTTTATAATTTCCTCAGCACTAAGTGTTAAGCCTATAAATAGTGCAATGATAACAGACATGAAAAGATAGACAGGAATATTACTATTATTACTAAAAGTATAGCCCAATTCATTGCCCTTATCTATATTATAGAATTTAATAATATACGATAATATAAATGCTAAAAGAGGTGTTTCCAGTAGGTTAATAAGTAGATATTGAGGGTTTGCAAGCTTTGATATGATATCTCGTTTTACAAAAACACTAAACTGTTTAAATTGATTTGGAACTTTAAAACTAATAGGGGGCAATTCGCTGGCATCTTTAATGTTTTTTTGAGTTATATCATAGCTGTTTTTTAATCTTTCGTCCCATTGTTTGGGACTAACCTTTCTCACTTGAGTTGGGATACCATACTCATCAAGAACTTCAGACTCAACCATGTTGAATATCTGATCCGCATCAATATTACCACAAGCCTCGCATTCATTACCGCTACGGTTGGCTTGTTGTGTTTGTGACTTAAAATAGGTAATTGCATCTAAAGGATTACCATTGAATATCATATAACCACCTAAATCAAGAAAAACAAGACGATCGAACATCTTGAAAGTTTCACTTGAAGGTTGATGAACGACTACAAAGATTAATTTGCCTTTACGAGCTAAGTTTTTCAAGAGATCCATTATTTTAGAAGAATCTCTGGAAGATAAGCCTGACGTAGGTTCATCAAGAAATAGAACGGCTGGTTCTCTAATTAATTCCAATGCAATATTGAGCCGTTTACGTTGCCCGCCACTAATTTTTTTGTCGAGAGGGGTTCCTACTTTTAGATCTTTTGCTTCAAATAAACCTAAGTCGTTTAGAGCTCTGTAAACAAGCCTGATTAGTTGAAATGAAGAATATTTATCAAAACAAAGTTTAGCATTGAAATATAGATTCTCGAAAACAGTTAATGAATCTATTAGGAGGTCATCTTGTGATACGTGACCAATGATGCCTTCAATTGATTCTTTTTCGTTATATATATTGCGTCCATTAATTAAAACCTGTCCTTTTTGTGGAGCTAACGAACCATTAAGAATATTTAGTAGTGTTGTTTTACCAGCACCACTTGATCCCATTATGCCAACCATTTTGCCAGACTCTTCCTTGAAAGAATTATTATGAACGCCTTGATCGTTTTCTTTATATCTAAACTCTATATTTTTGGTTTCAAATACAACACGTTTACTGTTTACATCTCGGTTAAATGTACTTAATATATCGCTAAAGTAGATAGGGGCTATTTTAGGATTACGTACCGATGCGCCTTGAGTTAAAATATGAACACGATCCTGTTTAAGAGCAAGACCATTCATAAACAGTTCTCCTAAACCTTGGAATCGTATTACGAAAAGATCAATTTTAACAAGTCTTAGAACTTTAATTTCTCCAGTGATTCCTTCCGAATAAATGTGTTCTCCTTTACTTTTATATTCCTTGTTGTTGTTAATGGTTAAGAGACGTTCAGATTCTTTTATGTCATCAAAATTTGACAACATAAAATCTTGTAATCTGATATAGCCATCCGCTGATAAATTGAAAGTACCTGTTACAGTTTCGACGAATTCTTTTTCTCCTTCAGTAATTTCATCACTTTCCATCAGAAATTCAAGAAGTTGAATGACGATGATTATTTTCTGACGTTTAATAAGTTCCTTGTTCATTTCACTACAAATGCGAAGAACACGGACGGATCGGGAAGAGGTTACTTGTTTTCTTTTTGATCTCCTATTGTTTCGATCAATGGTATCTTGATAATATTCGTCGTAAAGGTTTAAATATTCTTGAGCAGAATCCTGATCAAGTTGACGATATAAATATTTTACAACCATCGCACGGCGCTTTTCTCCTGAGCCTTCAGGATGCGCAATAATTGCGAATAATTGCATTAAAGCTTTTAGAATTCTTTTGCTCATGAAGAAAGAGAGATTGGGGCGATTTAGGTAGAGGTGTTACTGTTTGAATCCAATCAGTAATAAAATTGAACCTGGCTTTTTTGTTTTAGAAATGTATTGAGCCTTTATGGTACAATTTAGTGTGCTCTCAAATTCAAAATCCCAATAAGGAGTTGATCCATATTTTTTGTTTGTGAATAAAATATGATTCTCTTGATCGTAAACAGTGAAGATGAGTTGACTGTCTTTTTGATTGCTCACTCCTGCAATTCTATAGTGATTTCCCGAATAGAATGTCGTGTGAAATTCGGCTGATTCTCCAGAATTTAATTCAGCTTTGTATTCTTGACCATCAGATACGAAAGGTGATTGTAGGTATTTACTACATTCTTTCATTAAATAATTATCCTGAGCTAATGATGTAAAAGCTGTGGAAACAAGTATGAGTACAAATAAATATATCGTTTTCATCTTTTCTATGTTTGTATTAAGTAAAGCATATGATGCTTTCGTAGAATTACTTAGTAAGTAAGCTTATTGCGTGACAAAAGTGTGTAGCTTTTCAATTTTCTCAGTAATAACTGATGTTAATTTTGGGGTAATTATCAACTTTGATTTGCTATTTACTATAGTTAGTTTATTCTTAGGAAAATCTTTAGAAGGAATGTATTCATATTCTTCTATAATTTCATCGAAAGTATAAGCTAGTTGTATTAAGTTTTCAATTAGGTATTTGTAACTCTCACTATCTTCCGAGTATGGAATTAGTAATTTGATAAGATTCTCTAAAGGTCTTTTTTGTTCAGCAATTCGTTGCATCAACTCAGGATGAGGATTGTTTTTCATCTCTTGAGTAAGAACGTATACTGATTCAATCCACCCACCAGCAAGAATTAAGGCACCAGTCTCTTCTCGTTTATTATTTTTCAGGTATTTATCGATGTTTCTGTATGTCTCAGATACAATTACCATCAACGAATCACGGTTATCGATATTTGCTTCGGCCCTACTTACTATGTTTTGATTCAGAACCTTATGAATACCAAGGTCTAAAGACAAAATTTTAAGAACAGCAAAGTAGCTGGCAGCATCCTGAGTTTGTTGATAAATATTGATATATCCTAAATCTACACCATAAACTCCAAAGTTTATAGCACGACTAAAGTTCGTTACATAATCTGAAGCCTTACGTGAAGGGTTCAATAATTCCTTATTATACGAAATCCCAGACTCATGCAAAATAAGTGAAATTTGATAAGGAGATGGTAAACTAAACAGGATATTATTGAAGTGGAAAATATTGCTATTCTCTTGTTCTGCTTTAACAGAAGAAGCCATAAGATCTTCAATGAGTTTAACTTCATCATTAGTCTTGTCAGACGGTTTCCTAAAATAGAAGAGAGAAGTAACTACAATAATTATTAGAAAAACAATTATGAGTCTAATTCGGTTCTTTGAGTTTTTTTCTGGCATTATGTTTTACTTATAAAATTATATGGCAATTTAGTAAGAAAATATTAGAAGTCAAATGCCAATTTATCTATTTTTAATACATTTGAGGGCTTTATGAAATACTATTAATTGCAATTATAAAATTTTAATCAAATGAAAAAACGAATCATTTTAGGAGCTATTTGTTTATTAGCACTTTGTGATATTTCAGTTTACGCTCAAGATAAGGTCTTGAGTATGAAGGATGCTATAATTGGACAGTGGCGAGATTTCTATCCTGAAAACATGAATAAACTAAATTGGCGTGCCGATAAAAATGAATATAGCTTTGTGGAAAAGAATGCTATAATGGTGGGGAACCCAAAGCTTGAGGCAAAAAAACTACTCGGTTTAGACGATTTAAATACTGCATTATCAGTAGAATCTATATTAAAACTTAATAGGATCCCTGATTTCACTTGGATAGATGCTAATACAATTCGGTTTTGGACTGGACCTAGTTTGGTTTATTACAAGATTAACGAAAAGAAAGCTTCCTTAATTTTAACTGCTGATAGAAGTGCAGAGAATAAAGTATTTTGTGACTCTAATAATAAATTGGCTTATACCCTTGAAAACAATCTTTATTTTGTAGGGAAAGAAGGGGTTGAAGTAGCGGTAACTACCGATAAGGATAAGAACTTTGTTAGTGGTCAAGCGGTAAGTCGCAATGAATATGGTATTGATGGAGGTATCTTTTGGTCTCCTAATGGAGAAGTTTTAGCTTTTTATCGTAAAGATGAAAGCAAAGTGACTTCATATCCTTTAGTTGATATTAATACTAGAGTAGGAACGTTACGAGAGGAGAAATATCCAATGGCTGGTATGAAATCTGAAAAAGTATCTGTTGGAGTTTTTAATCTTAAAGATGCAAAAACTGTTTGGCTCAAGGTAACAGACTTTGATAATGATAGATATCTTACAAATGTATCTTGGGGCGCTAAAAGTCAATTTATTTATATTCAGGTATTGAATAGAGCTTCTAATCATATGAAGTTGAATAAATATGATGCTGTGACTGGTGAGTTTGTGAAGACATTACTCGAAGAGAAGGATAACCGTTGGGTTGAGCCTCAGCATAAATTAATTTTTTTAAAGAATCAGCCAAATCAATTTATTTATCAATCGAATACCGCTGGTTACAATCATATGTTTTTGTACAGTACTGAAGGTGAGTTGATCAAGAAGTTGACTTTAGGTGATTGGATGGTAACTAAAGTACTTGGTTTTGATAAGACTGAGAAGAACTTATTTTACGAGTCGACTGAAGTTAGTCCGATTGATCGCCATGTTTACAAACTGAATATGAAATCTGGTAAACGTGTTCGTTTAACTAAAGATGCTGGTTATCATGATGTGAAAGTTAGTAAGTCTGGATCTTATATTATAGATAACTATTCGAGCTTAAATGTGCCAAGAGTTATTAATATTAGTGATTCTAAAGGTAAACTTGTTAAGAATCTTGTTACAGCAGAGAATAAACTAATAGATTATAATCTTGGTGAGATTTTATTGGGCACAATTAAGTCTGCCGATGATAAAACGGATTTACACTACCGTTTAATTAAGCCAGCTGATTTTGATCCAGCTAAAAAATATCCTGTTGTTATTTACGTTTATGGAGGACCACATGCACAAATGGTAACTAATAAATGGTTAGGTGGTGCTCGTTTATGGGAGCAATATATGGCTCAACGAGGTTATGTTGTTTTCACGTTAGATAATCGTGGTTCAGGTAATCGTGGAAAAGAGTTTGAGGCTATTATTCATCGCCAGTGTGGTCAGCCTGAAATGGCAGATCAGATGAAAGGTGTTGATTTCTTAAAATCTCAAACATACGTAGATGCTGATCGTATTGGTGTTCATGGATGGAGTTATGGTGGATTTATGACAATTTCGTTGATTACAAATTATCCAGATGTGTTTAAGGTTGGTGTTGCTGGTGGACCGGTAATTGACTGGAAATGGTATGAGATCATGTATGGTGAGCGTTACATGGATACACCTCAGGAAAATCCTGAAGGATATGCAAAAACGTCTTTATTAAGCAAGGCAAAGGATTTAAAAGGTAAACTTCTTATTTGTCAAGGAGCTATTGATAAGACCGTGCTTTGGCAACATAGCTTAAGTTTTGTTAGAGAGTGTGTTAAAAATAATGTTCAAGTTGATTATTTTCCTTATCCTCGTGCGGAGCACAATGTAAGGGGAATGGATCGAATTCATTTGAAGCAGAAAGTAAGTAATTATTTCGATGATTATCTCAAATAATCGAGATTCCCAATAAGCTTAAAAAGCTCGCTTGCTAATTGTACAGCGAGCTTTTTTTATTTAGACAGAGTTTGAATATCATAGTTTTGACCTTACATTTGGCTTGAATTTATAAAGTTGGAAGAATTGAAAACAAAAATTGATAATAAAAGCATCTGGACGATTGCATATCCAATAATATTGGGAAGTGTTGCTCAGAATATTATCTCAGTAACCGATACCGCATTTTTAGGACACTTAAGTGAGACAGCTCTTGGTGCAGCTGCAATTGCGACCATATTTTATTTTGCAATTGTTATGTTTGTGTGGGGCTTTGGCTTAGGAACGCAAATTGTAATTGCGCGTAGAGTAGGCGAGCAGAATTTTAAAATGGTTGGGAAAACTTTTATCCATTCTTTTTATTTTTTGATGTTTGTTGGCGTTCTGTTGTTTGGATTTATGGAAATTCAATCACCAAGTTTACTGAAATCGATGGTTAGTTCCGATGGGATCTACCAAGCGAGTAACGATTATATATCTGTTCGTGCATGGGGAATATTATTTGCATGTGTCAACCTACTTTTTAGAGCCTTTTATATTGGAATAGCTAAAACTAAAGTGATTAGTTGGAGTACAGCTTTTATGGCAATAAT